>JAFTCE010000142.1 GCA_017454855.1 Desulfovibrio sp. | reverse complement strand
TGTGGCAAAAAAACACTTTTTCATTTTATTCCATGATTAAACCATGTTATAAAGTCATGTTGTGCTTTTTTGCAACAGAGGTCGTTTTTGCCGCTTACGGCCTTCTTGAGGATTTTACGAATAAATTCAAGACATTTCATCGTTGGCATGGATGATGCTCAAAGCCAGGCCACATGCTTGCAAAAAGTCATTATGTACGACATACATTGAGGAGTGACTATCATGAGCCAGTGCAGCACCTGCCTCTCCCCCCAAGAAGAACGTGTCATCAATAAGAACGTTGACCGCCATGGGCGTGAGCGCGTGTACAAGATTTTGGAGCGCAACCAGTTCACCTTACCCCATGTGGATGTGGAACGCGCCAAGTATTTCACGGAATCCATGCGTCAGACCGAGGGTGAACTCCTTACCCTGCGTTGGGCTAAGGCCTTGAAGAACGTGGCAGAAAAAATCACAGTCTGGATCACCCCTGATCAGCTGCTTGCCGGTCGCGTGGGCAAACTTGGCCGCTACGGCATTCTCTATCCTGAAATTGACGGTGATTTCTACCGTGAGGTACTGGCCGATCTTGAGCATCGTGACAACAGTCCCTTCCAGATTTCCAAGGAAGATATCAAGGTCGTCATGGAAGACATTGCGCCTTATTGGGAGGGCAAGACCTACCATGAGCATCTGAATAAGGCATTGCCCAAGGAAATCCGCAATGTCACCTATGTTGATGAGCGTGGACTCAAGTCCAAGTTTGTGGTCAGCGAAACGTCCTCCTACCGTTCTGCCCTGCAGTGGGTGCCGGACTACGAAAAGGTCATCAAACGCGGTTTCCTGGACATTCAGAATGAAGCCAGAGAACGTCTCTCCAGGCTTGATCTGAACAATTCTGTGGATCTGTGGGAGAAGAAACCCTTCCTTGACGCCATGGTTATTGTCTGTGACGCCATCATGATCTGGGCCAAAAGGCATGCGGATTTGGCGCGTGACATGGCCGCCAAGGAAGAGGATGCCAAGCGCAAGGCCGAACTGCTCCAGATTGCCGAAATCTGTGATCGCGTACCGGCTCTGCCCGCACGCAATTTCCGTGAAGCCGTGCAGTGCCAGTGGTTTGTGCAGATGTTTTCGCGCATAGAGCAAAAAGCCAGCGCCATTATTTCCAACGGGCGCATGGATCAATATTTGTATCCCTATTACAAGAAAGATTTAGAAGAAGGCCGTCTGACCCGTGACGAGGCCAAGGAACTGCTGGAGTGCATGTGGGTTGACATGGCCCAGTTCATTGACCTCTACATCAATCCCACGGGTGTGGAATTTCAGGAAGGCTACGCCCACTGGGAGGCCGTGACCATTGGTGGACAGACCCCCGAAGGCATGGATGCCACCAACGATCTCACCTATCTTTTCCTGGAGTCCAAGCGCGAGTTCCCCTTAAATTACCCTGACCTGGCCGCACGCATCCATTCACGTTCGCCGGAACGCTTCCTGCGTGAAGTAGCCCTGACCATCAAGGACGGCTCTGGCTTCCCCAAGCTCATCAATGACGAGGAAGTGGTTTTTCTCAACGCACTCAAGGGTTGCCCGGTGCGCGAGGCCCTGGACTACGCCGTTTCTGGCTGCACGGAAACGCGTATGCCCAACCGCGACACGTATACTTCTGGCTGCGTGTACGTCAATTTTGCCACTGCCCTGGAAATGACACTTTACAATGGCCGTATGCTGCATTATGGTGATGAACTGGTCGGGGTGGAAACCGGCGATCCTACGCAGTTCAAAACCTGGGAAGATTTTTACGCTGCCTACAAGGCGCAGCATCTGAATTTGCTGCGTAAGGCTTTCCAGCAGCAGCATGTGGTTGACAAGTTGCGTCCACAGCACTTTGCTGCCCCGCTCTCCTCTGTGCTGCACAACCTGTGCATGGAAAACTGTCTCGACCTGCACACGGAAAAAATCCCCGGCGGCGTGGATTATTCCTACTTTGAGTTCCTGGGCTACGGCACAGTGGTCGATTCCCTGGCAGCCGTGAAAAAACTCGTCTATGAAGACAAACGCTTGAGCATGCAGGAAGTGCTGGACGCTTGCAAGGCAGACTTCAAGGGCTATGAACCCGTGCGCGAAATGTTGCGCAAGGCGCCGCGTTACGGCAATGATGATGCCTACGCGGACAGCATTGCCAAGGATGTGGATCGTATCACCCAGATTGAGGCCGAAAAGAGTACTAAGGAGCGTGGTGTGCATGTGGATGTGCGCTACGTGCCCATCACCTCGCATGTGCCCTTTGGCAAGGTGATTTCCGCCATGCCCAATGGCCGTCATGCCTGGACAGCGCTTTCGGACGGTTCTTCAGCCTCGCACGGGGCTGATGAAAATGGTCCCACTGCAGTGCTGCTTTCCAACTACAAATCCAAAAACTATGACATGATCAACCGCGCTTCCCGCCTCCTGAACATCAAACTCTCGCCCAAGAGCGTAGAAGGCGACGAAGGCACGCAAAAAATTGTCAACCTTATCCGCACATGGTGCGATCTGAAGCTCTGGCATGTGCAGTTCAACATCGTGAACAAGCAAACCCTGCTCAATGCCCAAAAAGAGCCGGACAATTACCGCAACTTGCTGGTGCGTATTGCCGGTTATAGTGCATACTTCTGCGACCTGTCGCGTGACTTGCAGAACGACATCATCGATCGTACGGAACATGGCAACGTATAACGCGAGGCTTCAGCGTCTGAAGGCGGCAGTGACCGCGCAATGAACATCTGGCGGGAGGGTTTTCCTCCCGCCTTTTCAACGCCATTGGCATTATGCAGCGCCAGACACAAGGAAGCCGATACTCTACTAGATGGGGAGGGGTCATGCTGGACACACAGGTACAGGGCATTGTTTTCAATATTCAGAAATTCAGCGTCCACGATGGTGTGGGCATTCGTACCCTGGTCTTCCTCAAGGGCTGTCCCCTGCGCTGTCGCTGGTGCAGCAATCCCGAATCGCAAAAGGCAACGCCGGAACATGCCTTCAATCCAACGCGCTGTCTCACGGCCAAGGTCTGTGGCCGTTGTCTCAATGTCTGCACAACCGGCGCACTGTCTCTGGTCAATGAACTCATTTGCTTTGACAGCAGGAAGTGCCAACAGTGTTTTGCCTGTGTTCGCGCCTGTCCTTCTGGTGCGGAGAGCGCCTATGGCGAGTGCATGAGCGTGGAACAGGTTCTCTCCAAGGTGGAGCAAGACGGCGTTTTTTACAACCGTTCCGGTGGCGGTATGACGCTTTCCGGTGGGGAGGCCCTCATGCAGCACGAATTTGCTCTTGCCTTGCTGCGTGAGGCCAGACATCGACATATCAATACCTGTATTGAAACCTGCGGCCACTATCCCTACGAGCATCTGCACACTGCCTGCATGTATCTGGACAAGCTGATCTTTGACATCAAGAGCTTGAACCCGGCACGGCACAAGGAATGGATAGGCGTTGACAACGCGCGTATCCTGGAAAACTTTGCCCGCGTCTGCGAGGATTTCCCGCAGTTACCCATCCGTGTGCGAACCCCAGTGATCCCTGGATTCAACGATACCGATGACGATATCCAGGCCATCCGTGAATTTGTGCCGCGTCGTCCCAACATCGAATACGAACTCTTGGCCTATCATCGCATGGGCCAGCCCAAGTATGCCTACCTTGGCCGCCCCTATGCCTTAGAAGGCATTGTCCTGGACGAAGGACGTCTTGAACGGCTGAAAATCCTGGCCCGCTAGCGCAGGTGTACGAACTTCCCATGAAAGCGAGGACATTCGCTGCAGTGTATCAGAGCTTCCTGAGAAATTCCCTACTCGTCCTGCTGACGATCCTGCATTTCTCTGTGGACGGCCTTTGCGGTGCTGCCCTGGCAACATATGATCAAGCTTCGTACCTTGACATCCTACGTCTCTTCGCCCTGTACAATATTCTCGCCTTTGGCGGCCAAAGTGTGGCAGGCATTGTCCTTGACCTGCGCCCACGCTGGCTGTCGGGAGCATTGGCCCTGGCCGTGTTAGCCTTGAGCGCAAGTATGCTGCCCGGCCTTGACTGGCCGATCTTGGCCTTTTGTCTGGGCACGGGCAACTGCCTTTTCCACGCGGCTGGTGGCAGTCTTGTGCTGCGACACTACTCCAGCTATGCCGCACCCGGATTTTTTGTCTCCAGCGGGGCCTTGGGCCTGGCGCTGGGCCTGAACGGCTTTGTGCCACCAGCAACCTTTCTGGCCCTGTGCGCGGCGGGCGCAGCGGCCATCCTTGTGCTTTTGCGCCGCAACAACCTGCCCGCAGGCAGCGCCCTCAGCCTTGCTCCTGGCCGCATCTTGCCCCTCCTAGGCTGCCTCCTCCTCCTCCTCGCCTGCGTGACACTGCGTGGCTTTGGTGGAACTGGCGGAACTGAAGGCATGGCGTTCTGTCTGCTCTTCCCCTGCGTTTTTGCCCTGGGCAAGGCCCTAGGCGGTCTGTGCTGCGATCGTTTTGGCTACGAAAGAACCCTCCTGGGCATCTTTTTCCTGTGTTTCTTGGCCTTGCAGATACATGGTCTGCTCTCTGCCTTGCTGCTGACTCTGGCCCTGAATATGACCATGCCGATCACTTTGCGCCTGGCGCATTGGTGTTTTCCGGCCTATCCAGGGCTTATCTTCGGGCTGGCAGCTGGCTGCTTGCTACCTGGAGCCTTCCTTGTGGGGCTGAACCTGACTGTACCGCCGCATGTCCTGGTCGTGACCGTCTTCCTTCTCCTTTTCGCTGCAGGCTGCCTCTATCAGCACTGCGTAGCGGACGGCCACAAGCGCAGGCCGTAAGCGTGGATGCCTTGCTCACGGGTACGCCGCTAGAGTCTTGGCTGCTCTTACCCGCAGTTTTGACGGCGGTCATCGAAACGCCCTTGTTTTGGCTCTGCGGCTACCGCCACATTGGACAATGTGCCTGGTTCATGGCGGTCAATATCCAGACAAATTTACTGTTGAACGAGTTTTTGGCCACACAGGCCGACGCCCTGTACGCTGACTGGCTTGTGGTTCTTTGCGAGCTGGTCGTCGTGCTGCTGGAATTTGCCCTCTGCCGTTCTGTTGTTCCCGGAACGGCAAAACATTTGTGGCTCACGCTCCTGACCACCAACCTGAGCAGTTATGGCCTGGGACTTGTCCTCTTCCGCTGCATGTAAGCAGGAAGGTTGCATCAAAAATTCGAAGGCGCTCGAAAATCTGACCATTCAGAGGGAAGATACGCTTGACGGACCGCGAGGCCAAGGGCATCCTTTATCTACCTCCTCCCTTTTCGTGGAGGACTGATACGTTCCGCCGTTGGCAAAGACATTGGGCTGCTGGGCGGTGGAGGGGGGTGGAAACAACTATGTTTCAATCCACAGTCGGCCCCATCCGCCGACTGACTCCGTCACCGGCGGATAGGAGCCGTGCGGATTGCCCCTCCCTGAAGAAAGGGGTTACGGGTAAGGATGCCATCGGCTTCGCCGTCCGTCAATAGCATTTTTCCCCCTAAAGGGGGAGGTTTCAAACCACAAAGGAATTTTTGATGAAATGTCGAATTTGTAAGGCTGAAGCCGTTGTGGCCTTGCGCAGTCACAATGCCGCCTTTTGCGCCACATGCTATAAGGCTTTTTTTGCCCGTCAGGTAGAACGTGGCATTGTCAGTCAACACTTGTTTACGCATGATGAGAGAGTGCTTGTGGCCCTTTCCGGGGGCAAGGATTCTCTGTCGCTTGTGCTGGAACTTTCCCGACAAGGCTATGACGTGACGGGCTTGTACATCGACCTTGGCATCCCGGGTTCATCGGCTGCGGCACGCGGTGTCGTGGAGCGTTTTTGCACAAGGCATGCTCTTCGGCTCATTATCAAGACAACGGCAGACGAAGGTCTGCACATTCCCCTGATCAAGGAGAAGTTGCACCGTCCAATATGCTCTGTCTGTGGCAAGATCAAACGTTATCTGTTCAACCGGGAGGCTTTGGCGGGCGGTTTTGACGCCTTGGCTACGGGCCATAATCTGGACGACGAGACGGCGCGGCTGTTCAGCAATACTTTGCGCTGGGACGGATCCTATCTTTCCGACCAGGGACCGCGCCTTGGAGAGGAGCCGGGCTTTGCGCGTAGGGTCAAACCTCTCTGGCGGCTGACAGAATTTGAAACGGCAAACTATGCCTTTCTCATGGGTATAGAACACCACTACGCCCCATGTCCCTATAGCTCCGGGGCGAGTTTTACCACGCTCAAGGGGATTTTGCAGCGTTTGGAGGCGGCCATGCCCGGGCGTAAGTTGGATTTCTACCAGGGGTTTTTGCAACGCGGGCGTACTGCCTTTGCCCAAGGATCCCCAGGCGATGACCAGCAGTTAGCCCCCTGTCGGCAGTGCGGCTCTCCGACTTCCAATGGCGACCTCTGTGGTATTTGTCGTATCCGCGAGGCTCTGAATACTCCTTGAGTAGCCTGAGGCATTTTTTCTCCCCCCTGTCTGACCCTGCGCATCCCGCGTTTGACAGATGTGCGGAATCTAGACAGGAGATATTCGCAAAGCAGACGCCCGAACTGAAAATGAGCCGTTTCTCTGCTGAGAAGGGATAGCCAAAGATGTGTCGCACCCAAGCGTAGTATTGCCCACAGAATCGGTTCACGCTACAGAGCGAATGATGCCGATGTAGTGATAATCCCGGGCCTCAATGAACGACAGTAAAGGACGCTGCCCTTATTCCCCTCATGGGTCTTGTATTCGGGGCTATTGGCCCGGCATGGAATATATGCTGAGGAAATTTGCCGCAATTGTCAAGAAAGACTTGGTTGACGTGCAAGCAGCCAGAAGCAATTTTTCCACTCAATGGTTCTGTCCGTACTATTTCCCGACCGGCAACAATTATTGTGGGCAGTGATGACATGCCTACACAAAGGTAAAGCCGGAAAAAACTAGACCGAGCTGCCAGTTGCGGATATGCTGACGAGCAGAGCGTAGGTTGCGCCCTGTAGAGAATTTTGACAGCAAGGGAGGCCAGGATGTTTGACGCACAAAGCGCGTTTCCACAAGCGCGCATGACGGCATTGACGGCGATTTTCACGCGCAGGAGCGTGCGCGCCTTCAGCAGTGAACCGTTGACAGACCAGCAGGTGGAATGTCTGCTGGCAGCGGGTATGGCCGCTCCCAGCGCAGGCAACGCCCAACCCTGGGAGTTCATCCTACTGCGCGACAAGCAGCTTTTGGAAAAAATTCCTGCCATCAATCCCTATGCGGCCTTTGCACCGCAGGCCCCGCTGGGCATCCTCATCTGCGGCAACACGACCCGCGAGAAATACGCCGGCTTCTGGATTGAAGATACGTCTGCAGCCACGCAAAACATCCTTCTCGCTGCCCATGCCCTGGGTCTCGGCGCCTGTTGGACGGGCATATACCCCATGCAGGAACGTGTGCAGGGCTTCCGCCAACTGGTGGGCGCGCCGGAGTATGTGCTGCCCATGGCCTTCGTCTCTGTGGGCTATCCCCGAAAAGCGGTGCAGACCAGCGTGGACAGGTACAAATCTGACCGTGTGCATCATAACGTCTGGGGCCAACAGTGATGCCCGGGCCTGAAGGAGGCGCGCAGGCCACAACCCTGCGTTCCTCTGACTCCGTACACGATGCCGCAATGACGGGTTCGAGCAGTGAGAGAGCCTGGTTCTCCCCTGCGCGCTGTCATATTGATCTTGCGGCCATTGCGGGTAATTTCGCCCGCCTAGGCCCTGCACACCGCTTGATGCCGGTGATCAAGTCCGATGCCTATGGGCATGGTCTTGTCCGCGTGGCTCGCACCCTGTCCGCCGTTGGCGCGGCCAGCTTTGCCGTGGGCCAGGCCCAGGAGGGGCTGGCCCTACGTCGGGTCGGCCTGGGCCAACAGATCGTGACCCTGCTGCCCACCTTGGACGCCGAGAGCTTGGACGCCTGCCGCAGCCAAGACATCGTGCTGGCCGTGGGCGACGCCGCGCAGCTAGAGCGCTGCGCGGCGCACGGGGACGTCAGCCATCCCCTGGCCATTGCCCTGCAATGCGAAACGGGCATGGGACGCCTGGGCTTTGGCCCTCAGGATGTGCCGCAGCTCGTGGAGCGGCTGCGCAGCTTGCCCGGACTCAAACCGGTTCTGGCGCTTTCCCATCTGGCCTGTGCCGACATGCCGGAAGAAGACGACTTCAGCGCAGCCCAGGCGCGCACCTTTGCCGCCATGTGCCAGGGCCTGCGCAGCGCTTTTCCCGGCATGAAGCGCTCCCTGGCCAATTCGGCCGGACTGATCCAGGGCCTGGGGCAGGAATGCGAATGGCATCGCCCTGGCCTGTCTCTCTACGGCGGAAATCCACTAGCCGCAGCAGAGGGAAAACCGGGCAAGAAAAGACAGGTCGATGGCCTACGCTGGGCCATGAGCGTTTGTGCGCCCATCGTGGCCGTGCGTCGTCTGGAGGCGGGCCAAAGCGTGTCCTATGGTCGCACGTACACGGCCAGGCGCGAGATGACCCTGGCCGTGGTTGGCGTCGGCTATGCCTCTGGTCTGGCCCGTGGGCTTTCCAACCGCAGCCAGATGCTCGTCAACGGTCGCCGCGCACCACAAGTGGGCCGGGTCTGTATGGGCCTGACCATGCTCGATGTCAGCGACGTGGGGCCGGTAGTGGCAGGCGACACGGCCTGGATTCTCGGCGGGCCTGTCGGCGCTGCGGACAAACCTGTGACCGCGCAGGAGCTGGCGGACATCCTAGGGACAATTCCTTATGAAATTCTCTGCCTCTTCGGCGGCATGGTAGAGCGAACCTGGCAGTCCTGAGAGGGACTTGCCTCAGCTTCTCTTCGTTTCCGCTCGGTAAAACAGATGCAAACCTAGAGCAGCTTGGCTGTGCCTTTGCACATACATGAGTGATAAATCATGTATTCAGCCTGCTCTGTCTTATGCGGTATGCATGGCGGCGGCGATGCGCGCCTTGCCATTGCGCAAAAATTCGCCGCAATCTGCGGCAGTGAGCGGTCGGGAAAAAAGGAAACCCTGGATGATGTGCGCACCATTGTCCGCGAGAAATTCGAGCTGGCGCAGTTTTTCCACGCCTTCGGATATGGTGTGCATGCCCAGGCTAGCGGCCAGGGAGAGGATACTTTTCACCAGGGGTTGCGCCGTCACCTTGCCGGAAAAAATGTCGTCCACGAATTTTTTGTCGATTTTTAGGAAAGAAATGGGCATGGCGCTCAGATATTGCAGTGACGAATACCCTGTACCGAAATCGTCCAAAGCAATGCGTAAGCCGGCTTCGTGCAGTCGCGAAATAGCGGCAAAGGCTGTTTCCATGTTGGACATGAAACTGGTTTCGGTAATCTCAATGTCTATGAGCGAGGGGGAAACGCCTTCTTATTCCAGGATACCGATGACCTGGTCGGCAAAGCCTTCGGAGAGGATGCTACGCACGGACATGTTGACGGCGATGGGCACGGAACCTGCGCCGTCCTCATGCCAAGCCAGGGCCTGACGGCAGGCGGTGCGCAGTACAAAGAAATCAATGCGCGTGACCAAGCCGGTCTCTTCCGCAATGGGAATGAAGTCAGAGGGCGGAATCCACGCACCATCACTGACCTGCCAGCGCACCAATGCCTCGCAGCCAGCAACGGTGTTTTTTGCAATATCAATTTTGGGTTGGTACTGTACGCTTAAGGCATTGTGTTCTACGGCTTCATACAGGGCGGTTTCCAGCCGCTTCCTAGCCGAAGCCATAACGTCCATGCTGACGTCGTACACGGACAGGGCGTTACCGCCGCGCTCCTTGGCGTCGTACATGGCCAGCTCCGCCTTATGCACCAAGGCCAGGCCATCCTGACAGTGGCCAAGGAAGGCAAGGCCCATGCTCACACCGATGTGCAGCCTATTGCCACGAACGGCAAAAGGCTTGTTCATGGCCTCCAGGATGCTCTGCGCCTGCTTTTCAACGTGTTCCTGATTCTCTGCCATGAGGGCAATCTGGAAATTGTCCACGCCAGATCTGGCCACGAGTAGCGAGGCGGTCAAGCCACGCAGGCGCTGTGCCGTTTCGCGTAGCACGGCGTCACCCTGCTGATAGCCATAACAGTTATTGACACTCTTGAAATTGTCCAAATCCATATAGATCACGCCAAGAGCCTGCCCATCGGCTTGGGCCGTGCGCCCGATGTTCGCCAGCCGTTCCACGAGAAGCAAGCTATTGGGCAGTCCGGTCAAACTGTCGTGCCTTTCGCTATAGTGCATTTGCTCACGGGCAAAGCGCTGGTGCGCCATATGCAGCATGAGCAGGCCCGCGCCCAGGACGGCAAGGCAAAGGAGAAACATCAGCCAGGAATTTCTCCGTGAAATTTCCCCTCCAAAGGCTGCAATGTTTCTAGGCCTGCGCGTTTCCAGGCAAAAGGAAGAGACGCCAAAAATGTCATGTATAGTAGAATAGACGCGCACGTCCTCCTCAGTCTGCAAAAATTTAAAATTGTCTCCATGCGTACTGGTTGCGGATATCCTCTTGAACACGTTCAGGGGAAGAATGTTGAAATGCAGGCCAGATACGCTCCTGGATCTCTCCAGGAATTGGCCGTCCAGGGCGATGGCCATGAGCAAATAGCCTCGAAAGGGCTTGCGGCCTGTGGCGTCGTGTATCCGATGCGCGGCAACCATCATGCCCACGTCGCCCACATTGATAAAACCCTCAAAGTATCCCAGATAGCCCGTGTGTACGAGCTTGGCAACGCTGTCGAAAACCTGCGCTTCCTGTTCCAGCCATTCCTGGCCAAAGGCCAGTCCTGTGCCGTCGATAAATGTTATACGCTGTGCGTTTGTGGTATACATGGCAGCGCCGCTGACGTGCAGCTCCCGAAGCCGTTCCGCACCAAAATGGGTCGCGAGAAAGTTCTCGTTCTTATCTTCCATATAGGCATAGATATCATCACCGTGGGACCAGTCATAGGCATGGCGCTGGAGACGCAGGGCCGAGGCACCGAGCAAACTGTAGAGCTGTGTCATGTCGGTCTGCGCCTGGCGCAATTCCAGAATATTGACACCACGAGACACGACCACGGTACTGATCACATGGATCAGGACAGCGGCGAGGAGCAAAAAGGAGGCAAAAAAAACAATGAGCGGGATTTTTCTGTGCATGAACCATCCTTGCTAGAGCAGGGGTACTTCCCAGTTGAACAGACTTTTTCGCTGCATCTGCGGCACGCTGGTCGGCGGATGTTCGTCCATGTGCGCGAAGAAACTGTAGCCTGCCTGAACCAACTCCTGCCGCTTTTCTGTGAGATCTAAGGGCCAGGCCGGATACAGCCAGACATTGCCGCCGTACTGCCGTGCCCAGAATGGCTCGCCCTTGGGACTTAAGAAGGGTTCTTCGGCCTTGACGCCCAAAAGACCGAAACGACTGATGCCCACGGGCCAGTAGCCTGAAAGCACCATGCCCAATGGCAGAGGACTTTGTTGCGGCAGAGCGAGTACGTCCTCTCGAGACAGCTCCGGGCTGATAAATGCTCCTGCAAAACCCATGCCGGCCAACACGCCCAAGGCTGCGGCATTGGCCAAATTACAGAAGGGACCGGCCAGTATATCCATGTCGGCATCGTCATCGGGGAAGAAGGCCCGCTGCCAGGGCGCGTTGCAGACAAAATGTCGCGCCCCCAGCTTCCAGAGCTGGCGCACCTGGCGACCGAGCGCCTCCTCGGCACTGGGCCAGACCACAGGAGGTAGCCACCAACAAATGCGCGGCGCCACCGTGCGCGAAATCTGCACACTCTTGGGGGACAGCCAGAGCGCCTGGATGCGCTTGCGGGCCGGTCTGGTTTCCTTGCCCTGGGGCAAGTCGGCGCGCACAAAGATGTCCGCTCGCGGTTTGGACTGGACAGGTCGTGGCATGCGCGGCATCCCTGCCACTGCCCGGCTGGGACGACCTCGCAAGCATTCCAAACGCTTGCCCCAGGAGGCGATGAGCTTCTGGAGTTCCTGTTCGCGCCTGTCAATGAGGAAGACGGGCGTACCCGCACGGGGCGTTTTGTGTCGATCCAGGCGCAGGACAAGGCTGCCCCCCTTGGGAACACGACGCGTCACAGGCAGGGTGGTATGCCAGCGCTCGTCTTCCACGCCAACGCGTAGATAATCCTGGGGCAGGAGTTCCAAAAAAGGCTTGAGCGTCACGACGCCGGACTGTTCAATGCGTATCTTGCCCGCCAGCAGACCAGAGCTGGTCTGACCGTCAGTCGCCATAGGCATGAGCTTTTCCCTCTGTGGCAGAAAACGAGCCTTGGTTGTGGCTCGCCCCAGAGCCATCTGCAAGAGTTCTTCGGCCATCTTGCGGGCCTGGGCATCGCCAGGATTGTCACGCAACATGCGGTAGGCAGTGACCACATGGTAGACATAATGCGGCCCTTTTTTGCGCCCCTCAATCTTCCAGGACACAAGATGTGGGATGTTGCGCAGGGTCTTGACCAGGACATCGAGAGAGAGATCCAGGCAGGAAAACCAGCGGCCATCGCGCGCCTTGCCGACCTTCAGGGGATGTTCGCGAACTTTTCCGGCGTCCCTGCGCTGCCCTTGACGATCCCTTTCCGGCCCATTGCGCGCAACATGCGCCGCAGTGCTGCGAGCAAGCTCCACGCCGACGCGCCCGCCCTGGCGGTACAGACGCCGACAGGGCTGAACGCAGCGACCGCGCAAGCCGCTTTTGCCGCCCATGTAGCTGGACCAGTAGCAGCGTCCGGAGACGCAGTAGCACAGGGCGCCATGCACAAAGCACTCCAAATCCAGCCCCTGGGGGCAGGCCGCAGCCATGAAGCGGATTTCGTCGATGGACAATTCGCGGGGCAGAATGACGCGGTTGGCGCCCATTTTCAAGGCCAGAGACAAGGCTGCGGGATGGGTGGCATTGGCGAGTGTGGACAGGAAAAGGCCCTGCTCGAAGCCGGCCTGCCTGGCCAGATCCAGAAAAGCGAGATCCTGAACAATAAGACCGTCTGGACGTACCTGGCTGGCCAGGCGTGCGGCAAGACGGTAGATCTGCGCAGTCTCGCCGGGCTTGACCAGGGTATTCATGGCCACATAGACGCGAACCTGCTCGGCATGGGCCAGATCTACAAGACGCGAAAGTTCTGTGAGGCCAAAGTTGTCAGCCTGCATGCGTGCGGAGAAATGCTTGAGTCCCAGGTAAATGGCGTCCGCACCTGCGGACAGAGCAGCCAAAAAGGAAGGCACATCGCCCGCAGGCGCCAGGATTTCGGGCCGCTGAACTGCGACGGCCTGTGCATTGACGGCGTTCATATGCGATAGTACTCCCGATACCAAGCCACAAAACGGGCGATGCCCTTGGCCAGTGGCGTTGCTGGGGCAAAACCGGTAGCTGCCTGCAGCGCGTCAATATCGGCCCAAGTCTCTTCCACGTCACCAGGCTGCATGGGCAGCAGCTCCTTGCGGGCCTTTTTGCCAAGGGCCTGCTCCAAGGTCGCGATAAAGTCGTTGAGTTCCACGGTGGCATTGTTGCCGATATTGTAGATGCGCCAGGGTGCTGAACTACTGGCGGGATCGGGATGCTGCGGCGCGAAGTCCGGATTGGCTTGGGGTATCAGGGGCATCAGGCGGACAATGCCCTCCACGATGTCGTCGATATAGGTGAAATCACGGCGCATGTGGCCGTTGTTGAAGACCTTGATGGGCATGCCGCGCAGGATGGCTGTGGTAAAGAGGTGCAAGGCCATGTCCGGACGCCCCCAGGGGCCGTAGACGGTAAAGAAGCGCAAGCCCGTGCAGGGTAAGCGGTACAAATGGCTGTAGGCATGGGCCATGAGTTCGTTGCTTCTCTTGGTCGCGGCGTACAAACTGACCGGATGATCCGCGCTCTGGTTTGCCGCATAGGGGCGTTGCGCATTCAGGCCGTACACCGAGGAAGAGGATGCATAGAGCAGATGGCAGACTCGGTGCAGACGGCAGCCCTCCAGAACGTGGCCGAAGCCCAGGAGGTTCGAACGTAGATAGGACTCAGGATTTTCAATGCTGTAGCGCACTCCGGCCTGTCCGGCCAGGTTGACCACATGGCTGAAGGCTTCGCGGGAAAAAAGCGTTTCCATGCCTGTCTTGTCTGCCAAATCCAGTTTTTCGAAGCGGAAACGAGCTGCCTGGGGTAGGGCCAGAAGCTGCGCCAGGCGGTCCTCTTTAAGCTTGACATCGTAATAGGCATCGCAAATATCGATGCCGACCACGCTGTGCCCCTCGGCCAGCAGGCGGCGCGTCAGGTGAAAGCCTATGAACCCAGCAACACCGGTGACCAGAACATGCATGCACACACCTCCCAAGAGCTTGCCGCACGTTATGCCAGATATGTTTTCTGGGCAAGTGTAGATATTGCCAAAAAAATTGCCGCTTCGGACTTGCAGGGCAAGGGCGGGCAACGTATCCTGCGCTGAACAGAGGCAGCGCATGAACAAAGAACAAGACAAGAAGCCACAGGACAATGGCAGGCAGGCCAAAACGCAAGCACCGTGGTACGCCGGTCCGTACAAGGATGCCCTCACCTATTGCATGGTCGCCCTTTTTCTGGTGGAACTCATCGTGGGCGGGGTGGCTTTTTTTTACGGCCTGGTGCATGCCGTACCCGAAACGCCCGGTGGCCCGCCCCTGGCGCGCTTCCCGTGGCTCGGCTGGTCCCTGGCAGCCGTACTTGCGCCTGTTGCCCTGCTGCTCATTGTCCATCTGGCCGGCACCTGGGTAGCGCACATGCTCGGACGCGAGGATGGGGCCGCCTCTGGCACAGCCGAAAGCCACGTTCCGCCGCAGGTCCAGCGCTTGTACGCCATCATCCGCAATGCCCCCACGGTGGTCCTCCTGCTGGGCATATTGCTGCTGGGGGCGGCGCTGTTCTTTGTGGACGGGGCTTTTTCCGCCGTCATGCGCTTGGGTACAGCACTTCTGCCCTATATCCCCTGGCTGGCAGGCAGTTTCGCCGCCCTGCTCGCCGTCTGCTATCTTGGGCAGCGCTGGTTTGTCTACCGCCAGCAACGCATGCAGGAGGAATATGCCTGGCGCCGCCAGGTGCTGGAACGCACGGGCATTGTCCTGATGGACAAAAGCTCTCTTCCCCTGCCCGGCCACGGCCCAGAGTCTCTGCAAGGGCGCGTGCTGGAAGCCCAAGCCCTGCCCTGCGCTGAGGACACAGAACAGCCAAACCAGGCTTGCACTCCGGCAGACGCGCAAGCTGTCGACCAGGACGCGCAACCAGCGTCCTACGAGAACGCGGAGGGCCTGGCAACAGAAGCGCCGCGAGAACGCTGACCTTGGCCATGATAGGCAATTATGTCTTTTCAACACTGTGAGGATCACATGTCCCAAAACGAACTCGTCTCCCTAGAAACCCTGCCCGTTGCCGCAGCAAAAGTGCGTGAGGCCGCTGCCAGCATCAATTTCAACGACCCTACCCTGACGTTAAGCTATGGCGCCAAGACCATGGAGGACATTGCCAAATTCGCGGATTCGTTGCTCAGCAATGTACGCGTAAAGGATTCCGGTCCCGTGGGCGAACATCTGGCCGAGCTGATGCTCAAGGTCAAGGATGTGAATTTGGACGCTATTTCCAACGAAAAAAAGGGCTTTCTCCAATCGCTGCCGCTCATTGGACGCTTTTTCAATGCCATGGAACGCAGCATACAGCAGTTTGACACGGTATTGGCTCAAGTGGACGGCATTACCGAAAAGTTGGAAGACGCCAAGTTCGGCCTCCTCAAGGATATTGAGGTTCTCGAACAGCTTTACGAACACAACAAGACATTCCACGAAAATCTGAGTGCCTATATCCAAGCTGGCGAGGAATGCCTGGCCAAGGCCCGTGCTGAGGAACTGCCCAAGCTGGAAGCCGAAGCCCAGGCCCAGCCGGGCAGCCTGGCGGCGCAAAACCTGCGCGACTATGCCGACAAGCTGAACCGCTTTGAGCGCCGCCTGCACGACCTGAAGCTTTCACGAACCATCACCTTGCAGACCGCCCCACAGATCCGCATGCTGCAGAACAACGACCAGACCCTGGCCGAAAAAATCCAGACCAGCATCCTGGCCACCATCCCCATTTGGAAAAACCAAATGGTGCTGGCCCTGTCCATACATGGCCAGCAAAACGCAGCCAAACTCCAGCGCGACGTGGCCGACACGACCAACAGCCTGTTGGTTAAGAATGCCGAAATGCTCCAACAATCTACGGTGGAGACCGCACGCGAGGTGGAGCGTTCCATCGTGGATTTGGAATCCCTGAAGAGCGTCCATGAAAAACTGCTGGCAACCATTGAGGAGACCATGACTATCGCCCGCGAAGGCCGCGAACGCCGCCGTGCCACGGAAAAGGAACTGGAAACTATGGAAAATGACCTGCGCAACCAGCTCTTGAACCTGTCCAGCGAAAAAACCAGGGACGTGATTGCCGCTGCACGCGGAACAAGCACAGAAGACGCCTCCACTCCCGCAGCGCGCAACTGACGGACATCGACATGACGACGCTTACCGAGAGCATGACGAGCGGCCTGGCCAAGATAGGCGCGGCCTTGGGGCAAATAGGGCGGCGCCTTCTTGTACACATGGGCGCGCTCATGGCAACAGGACTACTGGGTTCCGCCCTGACAGGCACATCCTATGATTCCGTCAACACCCTCGTGGCCACCTATATTGGCCTTATTTGCCTCTTCCCACGGGGCAATCCTCGCGATCCTGCCTGGTACGTGCCCACACTTCTTGGCCTTGTGCAAGCCCTCGTGCTTGTGGCTCTAGGCTTGCACTGGTCTCTGGTCATCCTTTGGGCCGGGCTTCAGACCTGGGTACAACGCCTGCTCTCCTGCCGCGGCAGTTTTGGCTGGGAGTGGTCTGTGGCCCCCATGCTGGCGGTCAGTCTGTGCCTGACCCTGCAAGACTTCCTGCAGTGGCGTATCGCGCTCTGGCCATTGCTTTCCGTGCCGCTCGTCGTTGCCCTCGGGGCCGTGGGCATGTTTGCGTACCGCCGTTCACGGGCCGAGTCCATCCACAAAAAAATGTTGGCAGACAGCCTGCAGCGCCTGCGAAACACTCTTTCCTGGCGGGTTCTGCCAGAGGACGCGCAGCAACAAGGCGATCTGCTTCTGGCCCAAGCCAGTGCCTGGAAGATCGTTGCCAATGCCGAGGACTATGCCCTGGCCGAGCGCTTGGACAAACTGTGCCGCGACGTGGAAGGCATGGCCAGCGAGCTGCGTGTCCTCAAGGGTTCTGGCGCCTCTGCCGGCGCTGTCCTGGCCAGGACGGTGCTACGTTCCTCGCGCTGGCAGGACAAGACGGCACACCCAAAGATGCGCGCACTGCTCAAGGACATCAGGGACTGCAATGCCGCCATGCTCCAGGTTCTGAGCCGACAGAAGCCTGAGAAAAGCAACGATGCCGCACGCCAGGACGATGCCGGTCGCATGGCCGCCCATGAGGATTCCGCACGTCAGCTCCTGCTCAAAAAACCCGCCCTACCGGAAGAACTGGCGCGGCATGTGGAGTCCATCTCCGCGTCGGCTCTGGGCATTGTGGATTGCATGCGCAAGGATCCTGCCGACATGCCTGGCGGGCACAAGTTCCTGGGCCGCTACCTTCAAGCCACGCACAGGGTCGTGGACGAATATGTCCGTTTGGCTGCCGAGAACAGTGGCCAAGAAGACGTCAACGCCGCCCTACAGCGCAGCGGGGAACTCCTGGAACGCATGGCCACTGCCTTTGCCGACGAGCATACTTCCATGCTGCAGAACGACGCCATGAACTATACGGCGGAACTCAACGCCTTGGACGCCATGCTCAAAATGCGCGGCAAATAAAACAGGAATCTGCTGCGTGAATTTTAGGCCCCGCCCAGCACCTTTTGCAACATTGCCACCATAACGAAAATGTCCAGGCGCTTGGCAATGTGCCCGTTCATGCCCGCATCCCATGCCGTCTGCCCATCTTCGGCAAGGGCGATGGCCGTCATGGCGACAATGGGGATGCGGATTTTTCCTCGATCGGCCATGGCCGGATGGCCATAGTCGCCTCATGGCCATTCATGTTTCGCATTTGAATATCCATGAGAATGATGCCATAACGGCCAAATCCAGCCTCTGCTCCCATGTCCCCTGCCTGCCGTCTTCTCTGCGGCCATCTCCGCAGCTTTGTGCCTACTGGCACAATGTATCTGACTTGATCAATTTCTTTTTGAAATAAATTTCAAAATTGCCCTTGACTCCGCTCAGGTGCGCACTTATTTATGAAATATGTTTAACAAAACATGACCAATGGCGCTCTCAGCAGCGAGGGAGGTTGCATGCGCCCCATCAAGGTTCGCACCATTACCAACAGGCCGCCCTGCCGGCAATTTCACCCGCTCTGGGATTCTACTGACGCAGAGGTGGGCGAGCAGGAAGGTATGCCAGATGCTACAGTCACTATTGGCCTGGATATGCTAGAGGCCATGCGCCTTGTGGACGGCCAGGGCCTGAACCAGGCTGAGGCAGCGCAGCGCATGGGCATTTCCACGCCCACGCTCTGCCGCATCCTTGCCCAAGGACGGCATTGGGTAGCCATTGCCCTTACGGAAGGCAAAATCATCAACATCGAAGGAGGCAACATCATGTATTCCGAAGAAATACAGGGACGACACGGTCACGGGCGTTGCGGCGGGCACGGTCAAAACCATGCCGTTATGCAGGCAGAAGACAAATTTCAGGGGCCAAATCAGGACAAAGGCCGACATTGCCGACACGGCCAGGGCATGGGAGGGCGTCGTCGTGGATACGCAGGGCATGGGCAGGACGATCCAGCGGCTCACCCAAACAGCGTGGTTCATGAGGTCACGGACAGCACAGGGCAGGATTAAGAGGCTCTACAGCAAGAGCGAACGGCACAGAGATTTCCATCCACTGTCGGTCTCTATCCGTCGAGAGACGCCGTTGGCAGTGTGCTGACGCAGATACCTCTCACGAAGAGGAAGCGGGTATGGAAAAAGATGTCGCGGGCTTCGCCCTACGGCACACGCAGTTCTCCCCCAATGGAAATATTCATAACACAGAGGGCATAGCAATGAAAGGCGGCAGAATTCTCGGCGGAGTGGGCGGACTTTTGGGCATGGGCCTGCTTACCAAGGGCATCATGGGCCAGGGTGGTTCCCTGTTGTCCACGCTCCTCAGCAGCCTGGGCGGTGGCCAGAGGCGAGGCTGCCAGGGTGGAGGCCGTGGACGCGGGGCTGGTGGACGTAACGGCATGAGCGACGGCACTTCCCTGACCGAGGTTTTACAAAGCGCCTTAGAACGCCTTGCGGCACAACCCCAGACCGATGTGGCACTTTGGGGCAGCCAGGCATTACCCCAAGGTCAAGATGGCAGAATCATTGATGTGACGTCTGCGCCAGTAGAGGCACATGAGACAGAGCAGCAGAAAGTTGCCTTGGCTTTGCTCGCCGATGCCTTGGTCAGCTATGTTCCCGGGCGCGCACGTTTGCGCCATGCAGCGTTCCAGATCGAGGCAAAACATTTGGAACTGCGCTCTTGCCTGCTGGAAGCGGGTTTCCGTGAAGCTACATTCAAAGCGTCCACCGGCTCAGTCCTGCTGACATGGGATAGCACGGTCTGGGACAAGTCGACTTTTTTTGCCGCTGCCCTGCCCCTGGGCCGCTATATACTGGATCAGGGAGGCGGCAATCTCTAGCGCACTCTTGACTGCACACCTTTTGCGTCTGAACGCCTTTTCACCAAACAGGTCAAGGCCAGGCTATATCCGCCAGGGCATTGATGCACGCAGCGGCCACGGCGGAGCCTCCTCTGCGGCCCAGGAGGGTGAAGTGCGGCCAGGGACTGGCGTGCAAGAGGGCCTTGGCCTGGGCGGCGTTCACAAAACCCACGGGCATACCCACGATGAGGGCCGGCGGCGGAGTCCCGCGCTGCAGTTCCTCCAGGAGGCAGAGCAAGGCCGTGGGGGCATTGCCAATGACCACGATATTGCCAGCCATACGCTGGGCGACGAGTTCCATGCCTGCACGGGAACGCGTTGTGCCCTTGGCGCTGGCTCTCTGCTCTAGTCCAGCCAAGCCCATAAGCGGCACGACCGCAACGCCCTGGCGTCGCAGGCGAGGCAGGGCACATGCGGCCATGCGCGTGTCGGTGAACACAGTGCATCCAGCCAGCAAGGCAGCTATGCCCGCCTCCAGGGCAGTGCCGTTGAGGCGTAAATCCCCTACGATGCCTATATCGCCCAGAGTATGCACACAGCGCCGGGCCACGCGCCATAGATTCCCGCTGAACGGTCGCGGTTCCGGAATTTCCTGCTCAATGATGGCAAAGGAACGAGCCTCGATTTCTTCCGGGGTGGCAGCGGGATCCAAAACTAGGGACAAAGTGCCGTTCTCGGCGTACGTCACGCTCTCCTCCAATGGTGAACGTTACCCTTGGCAACATCGACAGGCAAAGACTACCCTTACTCCTACAACGGAGCCGCCCTGTAGGGCCTTGTCAGTTTCCTGCCACGCACTCATGAATGAAGGTCATATTTTGCCCTTGCACACCGCTCTGACGCATCTTTGCCGTGACCGGAATTGTGCGCAGGACAGAAAAGCACATCAGGCCCGAAATCTCATCGCACAAGGCGGCCTCTGTATTTTTTTGAGGCTTGGCATAATAATAGGTTTTTTCCCCTTGCGCTCATGATCGATCTGCACCATATGCACGTGATCGTCAATGGGGACGCGAAACATGACAATGCCGCAATTGTCAGGCAAGGGTTCGTCCTCATCGTCAAAGGCGCTCGCCGTGGACACCAGACAGAGCATGGCCAAACTCGTGAGAGCAAGAGTCATCCTTGACATGGCAATCTCCTGTATTGTGCGCGGTTCTGTCCAGCGCTGTTCATGTATCTTGGGGCTGCATGTTCCCTACTCCCCAGCAATTAAGCTCTTCAACGAAATAGTAATTCGTATGCTTATCTACGTACAAGGCGCGTGTGTCGTCAATCATTTTTACAAAAAATAACGACTTCTTCACTATCTGGGCCGTACGGCCTTTCGCTCATGTGCAGTTGGCACAAGAGAGCGCCTGCAGCCAAGCTTTCCAGAAACGTCGGCTGCCCTCGGGGTAGCAATGCAGCCAAGTGCCGGCCACCGAACCGCAGCGACAACCTTCTTCACCCAAAAAAACGCCCTGGCTGTCGTAGATCTTCCAGAGTGGCCTGCCAGCCACGGTGTCGTCCGTCATAACACCAGACGCTTTCGGATCGGGCATTGCCCTGGTATAGTGAAACTCATGCCCGCGCACCCAGAGCGGTCTATCCTGACGCTTCGTCGGCCAGCCGGGCAAGGCCAGCGCGGCCCGATAGCCGAGGGCGGCACGTGTGGATCCCAAGGCGCAGACATACGGCAATAGACCACACAGGGCATGTTCCTGCCCGTCCACGCTCACGGCCCGCATAAGGTACATATAGCCCCCGCACTCCCCGTACATGGGCAGTCCATCCTCTGCCAGACGACGCAAGGCCGCCAGCATGGGCGCATTGGCGGCCAAGGCCGCAGCGTGTAGCTCAGGGTAGCCGCCGGGGAAATACAGGCCAGCGCAATCTGCTGGTGGACTCTGGTCATGCAGGGGTGAAAAAAAAGCGACGCGAGCGCCCTGCTCCGCAAGGAGAGCCGGCAAATCCGCATAACAAAAGCTGAAGGCTGCGTCCCAGGCAATGCCCACCAAGGGCAGTTTACGGGACGACACTCGCTGCGGGGGAAAAAAATGGCTGTCAGCGCAAGTAGCTTTGCCCGGAAGACTATCGACAATATGCGGCTTTTGACCGCTATAGCAGAGAATGCCTTCAATGGCAGCACCCGTGTCGGCTGACGCCGACGACGCACAGGCGGACGCCTCGTTGATTGCGCCTTTGCGCATACATTGCTGGTTCGCAGCGTGTGCGCAGGCAATGTCCGCTTGGTTCTGCCAGAACACAGCGTCCAAGCCAGTCCTGGCCTGACATGCCTCGCGACAAGGCGCCGCAGAAGCCTTAGGTTCTATGCCCAACAATGCCAGCAGTGTCTCCACCTGGCAATGCTCCTCCAGCCAGTGTGCCAAGGATGCACGCGTAATGAGCGGCAGGGCCTCCCGCGCTTCCACAAGCCCGAGATGCCGACTTGGAAGCAGGGGCGCTCCCTGACGCGGAAGCATGCCCAGGAGGGGAACGCGGTAGGTATCTGCCACAGGCAGTAGGGCCTGACGTAAGATGGCGGCATGCCGCTCTCCGGCTACATGGGTACAGACCATGCCCAGGAAGGTCAGGGCCTGCTCCGCCCAGGGCGGACGATGGCCCAGAAAGCCTTCGGCCAGGGCGGCGATCGATTGTCCCAGGCCCGCAGCGTTGAGCAGCAGCAAGACAGGCAAACCGAGTTGCGTTGCCACATGAGCCGTGCTGCCAAATCCTTCGTGTCCGCCGTCATAAAGTCCCATGGCACCTTCGATCACAAGGGGGCCGCCAAAGGCTTGCACCTGTTCCAGTGTACGCTGAAAAATCCTGCCCAGACCGACTGCAGGTCTGCGCCATGAACGACCAGGCCCTGCCTCGCGGCACATCCAGCTATCCAGGTTAGCTGCAGGACGGGCAGTGATGCGCGTGTGAAAGGCCGTGTCGATGTAGTCCGGTCCCACCTTGGCTGCCAGAGGGCATAGGCCGCGTTGCGCAAGAGCGCAGAGCAGGGCCAGGGTGAACACGGTCTTACCCGCATTGCTGCCCGTGCCGCCGACGACAAAGGCGCAAGGAAGCGCAGGGCTAGCGGGGCTGGACATGGCCTGCACTCAGCGATGGCGCAAGGCTTCGTTGAGTATGGCCGCGTCCTCCTCCGGACGGGATTTCAGTCCCAACTCAGTATTGCCCCCGCTGCACACAAAGCCTGCGGGGCCGAGTTCGGTGACGCCAGCGGAAATAATGCGCCCGTAAGGCAGCTGTTCGCGCATATCGCAATGATCCACGCGGCGTGGGAAAATGAAAGGCACGGCCTGGCCGGAAAAATCTTCGACAATGAGGTATTTCATCAAAAATCCCTTGGTGGTTACGCCCCCGTCAGGGGGAAAAAAATGCCTGCTCTCGGCAGACTTGCGAAGTTTGCGTTACACCGTTCCGGATTGAGACACTTGAGATGCCTACTGCGTACTTGTTCTGGCCATGCGTCGCTTGTTCAGATAGCGCCGCACGGCTTTATTGTGTTCTTCGAGATTGGTGGAAAAGGCGTGATTTCCACCGTCAACCTTGGCAACAAAATACAAATAGTTATGCGCTTCTGGGTGCAAGGCTGCAGATAGGGCCGCTACTCCGAAGGAGCAGATGGGACCGGGGGGCAGGCCTGGGCGTTGATAGGTATTGTAGGGATTGCTGCTGTCATTGAGGTGCTTGCGAAGGAGATTGCCATGAAAATTCAGACCGAGACCGTAGATGACCGTGGGGTCTGCCTGGAGGAGCATGCCCTTGTCCAAACGGTTGCGGTAGACGCCGGCCACGCGTGGACGTTCAGCTTCTACGGCGGTTTCTTTTTCTACGATGGAGGCCAAAATGACGCAGGTCTTGAGTTCCTCCCTGGGCGGTGGTTTGCCGCCGGGCCAAAGAGCTGCGGCTCTACGCCAGAAATTGTCAACCATGCGACCTGCCACGGCGCGGGCTTGGGCTGCGTCCGGTACGTCTTTTTTCTTGAGCAGATAGGTATCGGGCATGAGAAAGCCTTCTGCACTGCCAAAGGGGATGCCGTAGTGCCGCAGAAATTCTTGATCTCTGATAATGTGCGAAAAATCCTCAAAACGCACCATTCCGGCATCTTCCAAGAGCTTAGCCGTCTGCCACCAGGTCAAGCCTTCGGGCACGGTGACCCGAAAGAGAACGGGCATGCCGTTGACCAAGGCATTGAGTACCTTGTCAGGCGTCCAGCCCGTGCTGAGGGCAAAGCGTCCGGCCTGGAGGCGGTTGTCCCAATCTTTCCAACGAGCGAGCCAACAGAACTTGCGCGCTTCAGTGATCAGCCCCTTGCGCTCCAGAGATGCTGCAACCTGCCCAAAACTCGCGCCCGGCAAGACGTCGAACAAGACTTCACGTCCGGGCGTTTCTGGCGCGGTACGCAAAAAAGCCTGTGCTTGCCAGGCCAGCCATGCGCCCGCAGCCAATGCCAACAGCAGCACAAGACCAAGAGTCTTCGCAACCTTGTTCACGCCCTGCTCCAATCGTGTTGGTCAAGGGCCAAGAAGGAGGCCAGTATACGCACTGCGGCCTGCTGATCCAGGACTGCCCGGCGCTTGTGCAGTGGCATCCCGACCGCTCGTAAATCTGCCCATGCCTCTTCAGAACTGAGTTCTTCGGGCATGAAATAAAAAGGCAGGGGAATACGTCGCTTGAGACGTTCCGTCACATTGCGCACCTGGCGCGTGGTCAAGCTCTCTGTGCCATCGGAGAAGAGGGGCAGGCCCATGACCACGGCTTGAACGCCTTCAGCGCGCAACCTTTGCGCAAGGGCGTTGAGCAAATCCCTGCGGGCGGGGAAATCGTCCAGGCGCAGCGTGGTCAAAGGGAAGGCCAGCTTTCCTTCAGGATCCGAGACCGCGAGTCCCGTGCGGGCAAGTCCATAATCGATGCCAGCAAATTTCACGTACCCCTCCGGGGAGGAAATGTTCACGCCGCTCCTGCGTGTCAAAGGATATTCAGGAGGGCGAGTAAGGCGCTTGCGCTGCCACTGACGAGAGGCCCCAAAACCAGACCCAGCACGCCCGTAAACAAGAGTAACAAAAGGATTAAAAATCCATAGCGCTCGGCGCGCAGATAGGCCAAGGCCATTTTGCCAGGAAGAAAATATGCGAGAATTTTGCTCCCGTCCAGCGGAGGAACCGGAATCAGATTGAGCCAGCCCAGCCCGAAATTGATGATGATGCCTGCCTGCAATGTTTGCAGAAAAAAAATGTACGTCGTATTGCTCTGCCAAAGTTGTGGCGGAAACAGTGTCAAGACAAGCAAGAAAAGCAGCCCAAAGGCAATGGCCAGGAGGAAGTTTGTCAAGGGACCAGCCAGAGCCACCAGCATCAGATGCTTGGCTGGTTTGCGGAAATAGCGCGGGTCCACGGGCACGGGCTTGGCCCAGCCAAAAACAAAACTGCCTGTGAGGCTCGTGAGGACAAAGACCAGAAGGCCAGCCTTGTCAATATGCGGTAGGGGATTGAGCGTGAGGCGTCCCAAAAGCTTGGCCGTAGGATCGCCGCAGCGTGCGGCCATCCAGCCATGGGCCACTTCGTGCAGGATAATGCCCAGCAGGGCCGGGACGGCTGCCACCGCCAATGTACTTAGAGCCTGTGCAATGTCCAGATTCAGCATATTCTCATCCCGTCATCCCGATGATGCCACCTTGCGCACCAAAAGATCGTCGTTGGGCCAAATGCGCCTGTCCGGCGTCAGTAACTGGCCGTCGCGAGCCACAAGGGCAGTCTCCTCGGCCAGGCCCAGGGCGTCAAGAAGCTGGCGGACGGTCTTGGGCCGGGTCAGGGTCAAGCGTTTTTCCTCGGGCTGCAGGCGCACTGTTACCGTGGCAGGCACGATCCTTCGCTGGTCGGAGGGCAGCACATTGCTCAAAGGTAGTTCGTGTTCAGACATGTCATAAATTTTCCTGATTTGTAGAACAATACTCATATATTAAACATACGTATCATAATGTCTGTAGTTTAAACATGCCTTAAATGATACTATATAATACACACAAAAATAAACTTTTTGCAATACATACGATTGAAATAAATTATATAAATAGAGTACAATAATATTCATATTTTGTAGTTATGGATTGCAACGGATTAATTTGTTTTTTACGATAAATTATATATTATCTGAATAGTTTTTTATGATATTAGAATGATTTATTTTACAATACTTTAATTTTTAATTTTCTATATTTACCTCTTGCTGTAAATTCTATAAAGTCTTTATCTCGTAGGATTTGCAACTGCTGACGAATTTTTTCCTTTACATTTTTATTTCCAGGATGCAAATTGCTTAAATAACTCTCATAAGTGTAAACATCTTCTATGGTAAATTCATTAATTGTCGGGTAGACGTACCGGTTATGTATTCCCAGTACGCCCCCCACAGATCCGGACGTGCAGATTTCCCGCATCCGGCTCTTCAACCAGCTAATCTACGACGAAACCGAACTCCAGGGTATTCTTTCGCAACAGGATATGGA
>JAFTCE010000141.1 GCA_017454855.1 Desulfovibrio sp. | reverse complement strand
GGACAGGCGTTCCAGCCAGTGTGCCGTCTCGGTGACAACATTGCGTATCAGATTGGAAAAAGCTTCCTGATCTAACGTATTGATGTCCCAGGCGGTTTGAAGCGTGATGACCTCGGCATCCATATTCAGGCCGAGGGTCAGACCGCGTGTCGTCTGCAGCAAGTCATTGGCGGCCAGAAGCTTCAAGGCTAGTTTTTCCCGATCCTGCGACGGCAGGATGCCAACCCCGGTCTGCACCACAAGCATGCTGCCGCCAGGCTGCAGCATCAGGCGCACGCGTAGAGGCCCGAACACCAGGGTGCCGCCGTAACCATGGTCAAGCATTTCCAGGGTACACCCATTGTCATGGGCAAATTGTTGCGCCATTTTTCGTAATGTATCCATGCAAACTCCCATAAAAACGTGTGGCAGCCATGCTGTGTCATCGAGCTGGTCGTCCCAGATAACGTCCTCTCGGGCCTGGTGGCAGTGCCTTTATAGCGCGGCGCTGGTGAGCAGGGATTCCCTATGTCCTCTTGAAAATATCTAGACAACAAAAAGAAAGTCAAGGAATACCACTTCAGGATTCAGTTTCAACGTTTTTGCGAAAAAATCTGACAGTATTGCAGCAACAAGTCAATTTTGACGACAGCATCGAGTCTCTGAGGGATTTTTCTTCAGTGATAAGGACGCCGTGTGTGTGCCGCACGGCGTCCGTCGCAATTTAGGCCGCCAAGGCTTGCTTACCCAGCTCCAGGGCACGCAGATTGACTTCTTGGAGTTTGGCGGGCAAATGGTTTTTGATGGCCTGTTCAAGGGCGTCCACGCCGAAGGGCAGCACGCCAGACGCACAGACCGCACTGAGCAGCACCGTGTTGCCGCTCTGTACGGAACCGGCCTGCAGGCCCAGGGCACGGCAGGGGAGAAAGTAGCAGGTGGCGGCCACTTCCCGTGTCTTGGCTTCGATATGGGGCATATCAGGGTAGGACGCCGCGCCCAGGGAAACGCTGAGCGGAGGCAGGGCGTCGCTGTTGGAAAAAACCGTGCCGCCCGGGCGCAGCCAAGGCAAAGCTCTGAGGGTTTCCAACGGTTCAAAACCCAAGAGAACGTCGGCTTCTCCCAGATCCAATTTGGGAGCACGCCAGCCTCCCACCAGCATGACGGATTCCACAACGCCGCCGCGTTGGGCCATGCCATGCACTTCTCCCGCTACCACATCTAGGCCCGCATCCAGGGCTGTGCGTGCCAGCAATGTCGTCGCTGTCAGCGTGCCTTGTCCGCCCACGCCGGTGAAAAAAATACGCATTCTCGTGTGTTGTGACGCAATCATCGTAACTTCCTTTGTGAGACCGAATCAGCGCTTCCGAGCCTTGAATGCCGTGGGCGCGACCTGCAGACAGACCATACATCCAGAACACAGCGAGGGATCCACGGCCAGGTTTTCGCCCTGGCGGTAAAAGGCGGGACAGGCCAACTGCTCAAGGCAGCGGAGGGCGTCCGGCCCCTGCTGTACAACCTCGGCCACCTGCGTCGACCGTTTTTTGAGCTGCCTACGGGCGTACAACACGCAGGGTTCTTTGGCGATAAGGACGCGAACCCCTGTCATGGACTTCATGGATTCCAGAGCCTTGGTCACGGCCTGCACATTGTAGGCACGTACCGTG
>JAFTCE010000140.1 GCA_017454855.1 Desulfovibrio sp. | reverse complement strand
GCCATTCGCACTGAACGAAAAAGTCAATTCTTCGGCAAAGTGGGCCAGATAGGCGACTAAATCATCCACATAGGGCAGATGGAACAAAGCCGTGGCCGTCTCTGAACAGAAAGCCAGCGTGGGTGTCCTCTGCGCTGTCCGATAATACAACAGACAGCCAAAGTCGATAGTCTCCCCGACAGAAAGCACCTTGGAAGGCACGTTGTTGCGGTCGCCGCTGAACCACGCACGGGTTGCTACAAGAGTAAAGCCGTTCGTCCACCAGCCACCCTTAATGTAGCGACACTTGTCGCCAGTTGACAGTAGCTGCTTCCAGAGGCGTTTTCTCTGTGGGCAATACGGCACAGCCAGCAGACCAAGAGCAGCATCTTCGTACTCCCATTTTCTTTCTGCTGCGCGCAAATTCGTTTTGCACTCGTGTGCAAAGCTACAGCGTTGCTTGTATAGCCGTCTGGCAAGGTTAAACGTCAATTCCGGCACGGCGTAGCCTCCTTTTGAGCTTTTCGAGAATCGCGTCCCTGGCTCCGGCCACACTCTGCTTGCGGATGCCCAGCACCTTCCCCGTCTGACGCAGCGACTTACCATCAACGTAGAGCGACTTGACAATGAACTTCTCGCGCTGGGACAAAGCGGACAGGCCATCACGAATACAAGCCATGACTTCCTTGCGCAAGACAAGCGTGTCAAGTCTGGAACCGTTCTGGAAATGCCGACTGTGCAACAGCTCATCATCCACCGGCATGACCTGCAATCCGGCAAGCTGCAAGAAATCGGCAAGCCTTCTGTCCGTGGTCATGTCCCAATCGGCATATTCCGCCAGTGTCACCTTCCGCCCCCTGATGCTCTCATAGTTGGCCCTATCCTCCTGATAGCGGCGCAGTTTGGCTATGTCGCGGGCGGGTACTGGGTTCTCTGAGTCAAAGCATTGCAGGATGGCATAATCTATCTTGAGGCCCACCCAGGCATGTTCAGGCGTGCCGAGGCTGCTGTCATAGCTCTGAAATGCCTGCACAATGCCAATATAGGCCGATTGTAGCAAGTCCTGCCCCAACCAGCGGGCGTCCGGTCGAGGGTTGCGGGCAAGAAAGGCTCTGACGCGGGCTTTTGCCAGCCGCGTATATTTCTGAACAAAGGCGGCAAGCTCTTCAGTGTGCGTCATTGCCGCAACGCCGCAAGGCAATAAGCATAGGTGCTGCACGAACGACAAGCCGCCGACTTAAACGTCGATGCTTCACATGCCTGCAAGGGCTGCGGCAGGTAGGTAGGATCGTCCAGACCGTGCCGAAACTCCGCGACTTTGCCTTCTATGACATCCAGATACATGCGTTCGCGCCGGACATGGAACATCTTGAAGGGCAGGAAACGCCCTGTATGCTTCTTGCTGATATAAAGCAGCAGGCCACGATTGGCGTTTATCCGCACAGGCAAGGTATCATCCATCTGGACATAGTGCATGTAGCCATTGACCTGAAGGCAGTGTTCGGGCTTGGGCGCTGTCATGGCCTGGAAATCGTCCCCGTTGATCGTCTTGAAGTCGATGACACGGATGTCTCCAGGAGAGACTTCCAGAAAGCCGTCAATATGGCCGGAGACCGGCACACCCTCCGGCATGTGCAGGGCGTGTTCGGCGTACTGGAAAGCACCCTCCAAGGCTCCGCAGCGCGAACACTTGGCTGCTGGTTGCCTGCCAAAGAGCTTGTGGCCGCAGGCAAGGCATTGCCACCAACCCAGACGGTTCTTCCCCAGATAGCCGCCACCGTTCTGGAGAAAGAGATGGATGGCATTGCCGATGTCAAACGTCACACGCAGGGAAACGGGCAGGTTCTCCATGCTGGACACGTTGTTGCGCAGACCGAGGAGCTGGCTCCGCACACAAACAGCGTGCATGGTAGACATGCGCAGCCTGTGGTCGAAGAAGCGGCGTTCCTGTCTGCCCTCCAGGTTCAACAGGCGGTGCGCCAGCATGGCCGGGTCTGTCACGCTGTCAATGCCAGTGGCCTGCACCCCAGACACAGGAACGGTTGTGCGGAGCTTGCGTAGTATCATGGGCACAGCTTCCTCCTCTTGAACCAGGAGCTACAGGACTCCGGCACCAGCAAGAGCCGATTTGGCCCTAGAATGTCCCGTGCGCGTTCAAACTTACTTTTGGCACCCAACCTCCACTCCCCCTTGACTTCGAGCCATACACCGCACTCTGGAAGCCAAAAATCGGGTATGTAGCAATGCCTGTCGTCGATGGGCAGGCTGTGCGCCTCGTAAAATATCTGCGTTTGCCAATGGCAGACAATATGCTCAGCCACCCGGCACTCAAACCACGACCGAAAGGACACACCCAGGTAGGGCGAAAAGCAGTTTCGGTCTCCCCAGTTCATTGGAGCTGTCCTGATGCCAAAGTCTTCGATGGCATAGCGTGGCAAGGCCGTCTGTGCCAACACATAGTGCCGCATACACGTTTCCGTGCAAAATAGAAGCGACTCCGTTGGCAGGTTCAGACGGCTGCCGCGCCTCAGCTCTTTTCCGCAGGTTGCGCAGTGCATTCATTCTCCTGCTGTTGCGGGTTGCGGACATGCGTCACCTTGCGATGCCTGGCAACGATGTCCCGGATGGCCTCGTACTTGGCCCTGCGGACAAGCATGAAGCGAATGATGTCATCGGCGTTCTCCAGCACCTCCCCTGTTGCCTGCCGGACATAGCGATGCTCCCGAAACATGGCTTCGATGTCGGAAAGCACACGGAAGGTCATGCCCGTGCCTTTGAACTCATAGCCGTTTGGGGTCTTCTCCAGGAAGCCAAGCTCACGAGACAGGGTTATGCAGGTATTGACATCTAGACAGGAGCCAGACTGGAAGCCGTCCCAGTCGCGCAAGACTATCTTGTACTCCGCCTTCCCGCTCAAAATAAGCATTTGCTGCTTGGACTCGGAACCCAGCATGGAGACGGAAAAGCGGCCAACGTTCTTGATGTTGTCCTGCTTGTCCCGCTCACCAGCAGATGCGTCCACGGAAAGCTGATTGACACGCACGGAAAGACGGTAGCCGTGCTTGGCCGCCCATCCACCCGGCGTCTGCTCGCCTGGGTCAAACCTGCCACCGCCGATATTCGCCCGTATCTGATTCAGGAAGATGACACCCACAAGATGCCCGCGCCGGTATTCCTGCACCAGTTTCGTAGATATACGCCGGAACAGGCGGGAAAGCAAACGCGCCTGCATGGCAACTTTGGCGTCTTCGTAGGCACATTCCAACTCTTCGCGGGGGACAATGCCCGCAATGCTGTCCACGATGACCAGCCCACAGTCGTCGGACTGGATTGCCGCCTCTATCATCTCACACGCCTGCTCCCCATATTCCGGCAGGCCGATGACAAGATTGCCCTCCGTCTCATAGCCAAGCGTCTTGAAATACAGGTCGTCCGGCGGCATCCCCTCCAAATGGCAGAGAAAGGTCTTCTGGACAAGGCGGGATTTGCAGGTGCATTCCAGCCTGGGCTTACCACAGGTCTCGCACAGCTCTATGGGTTCTGACTTGTGCTGGCATTCCTCCGCAGGTTTGCCGCAAGTCGGGCAGGTCGGAATGAACTGCTTCTCCGGGCACTGGCATTTTGCAATCGGTTGCAAACAGCGCATACACGTCTTGGACAGCCCTTTGGCGGCCATGTAGGCGAGACTCGACTTCCCGGCCTGGAATGGCCCGTAAAACTGCGTGGGCACGTTGCAGGGTATGCCGCCAGCCGTGGCGTAGTCAAAGGGCAGGATGTACGTCGGGATGCGCGGATAGTCTATGACATTTTCCTGACTTGGGGCAAGCTGCTTCCGGTCATAGAGTATCCTACCGCCCACCCGTGGCCGCGTGAGTAACTGGTTTAAGCCGCCGGACATTACAGCAACTCCTCGACGGACTGTTCTCCGTGCATGGACTTGGTTATCTTGTCCACTTCTTCGGCAATTCTGGCTTGGGCCATGTCCAAAACCTCTTGATAGACGCGCTTGGCTTCTTCGGCATAACATGGCATCTCAATCAGCACGTCAACTCGTGCGGACTCATAATTGCCAAGGTTAAGCGTACGGCCAAACTTCACCCCAACCTTCGCCGGAACCGTGGCGAAGGGACGGATTTCGATGTACTCCTTCTCTTCTGAGACCTGATTGAACTGCGTGGCGCTGACGGTGATTGTCCCTTCTACGCCAGTGGCTTGCCTTCTTGCCTGTTCTGACTTGCTCATCTTCCTCTCCTGGGGGCCAGTGTTGCCGCACATAGTCCGCAAACCTGCGGAGGTCGAAAATTGTGTAGGAACCTTTGTCCAAAGTAGCATAGAAGCGAGCTTGGATCAAACAGTGAAGCTGGTCTATCGTATAGTAATATGCCTCCGGCGTGTATTCCGGCGGCGGGACATGCCCGGCCTTGATGTAGCCGTAAAACGTACGGATGCGCATACCCAGAATCTTCACGCAGTCGGAATACCGCAGATAGCCGCGATGCAGCCGCCAGCGCAAGCGATCCTGATGCGTAACGACTGAGGCTGGCATCACTTCACCTCGTAGAGCTTGGCCTTGGCCGTGTCGTTATAATACTTCTGGCGCATATACGCCCAGCGCGTACAGTCGGCATAGGCCGTATCGACGATGTCCAGCACCACAGGGTCTTTCGTGCCCTCGCACAAACGCAGGATGCGGCCCACGGACTGCGCCACGTCAGACAAGGGCGTGGCAAAAATGACGGCCCGCAAGTCCGGCACGTCAATGCCCATAGCCATGACGCCATACGTCGCCAGGATGATCTGGCTATGCTCCAGGATGACCTTCCTGTCCCCTGCCTTGGTCGAACCCGTGAACAGGCCAATAGCAGCCAGACTCATGCCATGCCGCTTGGTCAAGATGTCCCGCAGGAGCTTGAGCTGCTCTACACGGTCTGAAAAGACGACGACGCGACGACCGGAATCGGCGAACTTCTTGGCATAGACGCCTATCAGAGCGTTTCTGGCAAGGTCGCTGGACAGCTCGGAAATCAGCTTGCCTCTCCGCGCCTTGGCGTCCTTCATATTGCTCAGATAGGGATGCCGCTTGGCCGCCTTATAAGCCCGAAGGAAGACTTTGGGCTGCACCAAGGTCGTAATCTTCTCCGGGGCCAGCAGGACTTGCCCGATGGACAGCTTGTAGGCATCCTGCAAGTTGTCCTTGCGCTCCATCGTAGCCGACAGGCCAATACGGTACTTGGCCGGAAACATGCCCAGGGTCTCGCTGAAGGTCTGCGCTCCAGTGACATGGCACTCGTCAAACACCACCACCCCAAAATGGTTCTTGAAGTCCTCCGTGTACTTGTCCTTGGACAGCGAATGCACCATGCCGACAACGATTTTCTTGCCCTTGTACTCGCAAAGGTTCTGTTGGGCAATGCCGATGTCTGCCTGCTGGAGCGTCGTGAACTCCAGGATGCGCTCCATCCACTGCTTGACAAGATGCTGCCTGGGCACAAGGACCAAGGCCGTCCGGCCAAGCTCCTGCAGCATCCGGCAGGCCAAAATCGTCTTGCCCCCGCCGGTTCCAAGGTTCAGCAACCAGCCCG
>JAFTCE010000139.1 GCA_017454855.1 Desulfovibrio sp. | reverse complement strand
TACCCTGGTCGCCGACGGCTTTTTGGAAGAGCCTGCCTACATCACGCAAGCCGGCTATCCTATCGCACCTTTGGATATCCTCTACGGCTGGCGTTTGGCCCTGGCGCAGGGACAGATGCACATGGCCCATCACTGCGGTTTCACGGAGAAGAGCCTGGCCAACGCTTTTCTGCAGGCCGGATTCCGCAGCGTGGCCATGCGTCGGCAGCGGAGGCTGTTGCAGCTTGCGGCACTGGCGTCTGTGCGGCCACTTTCCGATGCGCAGGTTCAGGACATGCTGACGGCGCACATTGGGCCTGCACAATAACATTTCGTCATGGCAAAGAAATTTTGTCCTAAGGCTAAAGCCCTGGTGCAGATGGTCGATAAGGAAAGTAGAAACAACGGGCAACACACATCCGCGAAAGACTGCGGTCATTCTGCCCATGCCATTTCTGTCAACCATGGAGGGTTTTCCAATGGCAACCGCTTCTACGTCCGGTCTTGTCGAAAATACCGATTTTTCTGCTGATCTTTTGCTCAACAAGATCATGAATGGGCAATACCGCACCAATAACGGCAATACCATCACCATGGGCGGACGCATCAATGCCGCCCATCTGGACGTGGCCTCTCGTGTCAATAATGCCGACGCTGCCAATGCGGCTAAGGCTGTGACCATCGTCGATGGAGTGCAGAACGCCCTGACCGAGGTGCTGGCCGTGGCCAAGAATGCCTACGAGGCAGCCAAGACAATCAATGACACAACTGCCATGTCAAGGATAGGCACTGAATTTAGCAATGAACTATCGAAGTTGCTGGACACGAAGTTGGACGGCATACAGGTTCTCAAGTCTCAAACGGCCATAAATTTGGGCGCTGGTAGCGGCTCAATTTCAGCAGGTATTGATTTGTCTTCCGAGGGGGCCTATGTGTCGCTTACTAAAGCCGTTAGTTCTATGGCTGCTGGCACTACAGGGAATGCAGGGTATTCGGTCATAGAGACGGCCATCAATGATCTCCTGGGCCTGGTTTCAGTGGCGGGCGCGCAGGCCAGCCTGCTCAACAACCGCTATGACATGCTCAACGATCTTTCCCAAAGCTACCACACGGCCTCGGATCATCAGGTCGTGACCCAAGGCGGCAACTCTACTTCGTTGCTCAATGCCCTGCTCTAGTAGCGGATTATGTCGATAGTTTCCATGAGGGCGCAGCAATGCGCCCTTTTTGCTTGTTCAAATATGCATCCGAAAATCCTGCGTAGCGCAGGCGTCACAATGCCTTTCGTTTACAGCCCGAGTAGACTTTTGACCATAAGCACAGTGTTTTTGGCGGACTCTGGCAGGGCGATGGACTTGGGTGCGAAGCGGTTGAACGCGTTCTGCAGGAAGGGCATGTTGGATTCAAATCCCCCCAGGGTCAGGGAGCTGCCATCTTCGGCAATATGCACTTCGTGGCACTGAACCTGCATTTCCTTGTCTTCCAAGCCGTTGAGGACAAAGGACAAGTACAGCTTGCCGGACTCCAGACCGATTTTTGTGATTTTGGCAATATCGCCAAGGTTGATCTGCGCTCCTGTGGTCACCGTGTTCTCTGACATTGCTCTCTCCTGGTTGGGCTGCTACGCCGCAGTTTTCAGCGTCGCAAAAGGGGTTGCTACAGGCCGAGTACTTTCTTGGCCGTCTTGAGCGAAAAGCGGACGGCGGTAGTGTCCGGCACGTCGTAGGTGCGGGCCGCAAAGAGGTTTAGGGCGTTTTGGGCGAAGGCCCTGTTGGCCTCGAAGTCGCCTAGTCGCAACTGGCTGGCGTCATCGGCAATGGCAATAGTGCCCACGCTGACCTCTATGGGCGAGTCTTCCAGCCCGTTGAGTTGGCAGGTCAAGGACAGTTTTTTATCCCGATACGCTATCTGCGTGACAATACCAATGCCCTTCAAGGCCGGATTGAGCAGGCGATCCTTGATCTCTGCCAGAGCCTTGCGGACAGCCATATCCCGGAATTTATCGAAAAGTGCGCACATGGAGCCTCCCCTGGTCATGACAATGACGGAATACATGGCGCGGACATTGCGCGTGCCAGGAACATAGGTATTATTTCAGTTTTGCCTAGGGGAAAAACCAAAAAAATTTTCGTCGACGCGGTTATGTCGGCTTTTCTGGTGTACTGTTGGCGTCACGGGCAAGGCGCTTTGCGTAAAGCTGATAAAAAGCGTCCTCCAGATGGCGGGTGAAGCTTGGTACGTCCAGCAGTTGCGAGGCGCGCATCCTGGCGCGCAGGGTGGCATGCAGGAGCGTAAGCAAGGGCAGGTTGCCAGCCAGGCCCGTGGCAATGTTCACGTAGTGATCCACACTGTGGGCAGAAAGCTCGTCCAGACCTAGCTGCCCCAGAATGGCGTGCCCTTGGCGGCTGACCGCGGTTTCCCCGGCCAGGGTGACCACGGGTACGCCCATCCAGAGGGCATTGCAGGTGGTCATGCCGCCGGTAAAGGGGAAGCAGTCCAGCATAATGTCCATGTCCCGGAACTCCGCCAGCATGACGTTGTGCGGACTCCAGCCGCGAAATTCTACTCTGTCACCGTCGATGCCTCGGGCCTCCAGGGCGCGCCGAATGCGTTCGCGAAAGGCTGTGTCGTGAAATGTCTTCCACTTGAGCAGCAGGCGTGAGTCGGGCACGGATGCGAGAATACGACCCCAGGCGTCCAAGACATGACTGGTGAGCTTGGCGGTGTTGTTGAAGCTGCCAAAGGTCACATAGCCCTTTTCCAGGCACGGGGGTTTGGGCTGCACTGGCGGGTTTTCGCTCACGGGCTGAAAGCAGAAGCGGGCTACTGGCAGGCGGAATACGGGTTCCGTAAAAAATTTCTCAATGCCAGCGGGCGCGTGCCAGTCATCCAGCAGCACGGCGTCAAAGCAAGACAGCCCGGTTGTGGCCCAGTAGCCCAGCCATGCGACCAGCACGGGCGCTGGTTCGCGAGCGAAAACGGGCAGGCGTGTCCCCTTGGTGAGGCCGGAAAGATCCACGAGAACGTCAATGCCGTCATCGCGTATGAGTTTCTCTAAACGGTCGTCGTCCATGTTGGCCACGTCACGCACGGTGCAGGATTGGCCGATACCCTTGATGATGAGCGTATCCTGAGTACCGGCATTGTAGGCAAATGCCTGCACACGCTTCGGATCATGGGCCGGCAACACGCCGCGCACAAAAAAGCCCACTGGATGGATGTCAAAATCTGCAGACACATAACCCACGCGCAGGGGGCGATGGTTCAGGGGTAAGGCTGATGGGCGTTGGCATCTGCCCTTGGGGGGCGTGACGCTTTTGGCCCAATATCTGGCCCAGGATTTTTGTCGCCTGGGTTGCTCTTCAGGATCATAGCTGATGTGGAAAATGTGGTAGAGGAGTACAGTGGGATCGCCTGGAAAAATACGCAACAGCTGACGGGAAATGCGTCGGGCCGCAGCATGGTTGGCGACTTCAGCAGCAATGGCGCTGAGCAGGTACAGAGCGAGCTTGCGTGTGACCATGGAGGTAGCGCAGCGGCGTTCCGTGATGTTGATGGCCTTCTGGCAGCAGCGTTCCGCATCTGAAATATAGCCAAAGTCATTGAAGGCTTCGGCCAGCAGGAGCATGAGCCGGGGTTGTCGTGCACAGGCTACGCGCTGCTCAAGGACAAGTACACGTTGCCGCGCCAATGTAAAGCTTAGTTCTTTTGCGAGTGCATTGGCTTCCTTGATTGCGTTCTCCACATACACTGACGACAGCGGTCGCCTGTCGCGCCAGAATCTGGGGCCGTGCAGGCAGGGGAGCAGACGCGGGCTTACGCGGCCCTGACAGCTCTTGCCCCGCCGTTGGCGCAGGGAACGGGATACGGAACGGGACACGAATCGGCTACGTCGTCGTTGCATGGCTAGAACTCCAGATTGCCCGGTGTGCGCGGGAAGGGGATCACGTCGCGGATATTGCCTATGCCCGTGAGCAGCATGAGCAAGCGCTCAAAGCCCAGGCCAAAGCCACAGTGCGGCACACTGCCGAAGCGGCGTAAATCCAGATACCACCAGTAATCCTGCGGATCCTGTCCCAATTCCTGG
>JAFTCE010000138.1 GCA_017454855.1 Desulfovibrio sp. | reverse complement strand
CCTGTACCGCGTGTGTGTTGTGTTTTATGTTTGCTTCATTCATCAAATTCTTCCTTGACCGCTTGCAGGACGGCGATGATTATGGGAATCCAGTTGAAATACTGCATAAGACCTCCTATGTGTTTAACAGCGCGGAATGCGCGGTTTTCGTGAGCGTGGTAGCAATTTCAATAACAACCGCATCAGGCCGTTTGGGCGGCAGAAATCAAGAGGGACAATCATAGCTCTCGCCCCCGCAATAGTGCCTGTTGCAATAGCCCGAACATGGCCGGGGCCAGTTCCGGCAATTTCCAGATGACACGGCTTGAGTTCGGCAGCAGGCGCGCTATGCACACGTTTCTGATGCCGATGCCATAGACCTCAAATCCGGCCTTATGCGCCGTATCCAAGGCCACGTCGGTCGCCGCTATGGAATCCGGCTCCCCGTCCGTCACCACGAGGATGAGCTTGCGGCTTTCCTTGAGCGGCAGCATGGTTTGCATGGCCCACCAGAGAGCCGGGGCCAGAGGTGTCCTCCCGTCAGCCTCCATGTTCAGATAGCCCGGCAGGGCCGTCCCGTGCCGCATGAGCGGACACACGCTGTCATCGGGCCGCAGGGCGGGAAAGGCCGTCACGGCGGGATTGACGCCCCGTACTCCATGCAGGGCCTTCGCCACGGCATAGCAGGCTTGGCGGGCGAGGCGCATGGCTTCGCCTCTCATGCTGTAGCTGGCGTCGAGCAGAATATGAACGGCAGTGTTCAGGCCCGTGTGCTCCTCCTCCTTGCGGAACACGCGCGGATTTCCGATGTTCAATCGGTAGAGCTTCGCAGGGGTCAAGCTGCCCCGTCGTCCAATGCCGCTATGTCGGCGAGTCTGGGCTTGCAGCAGCCCTTGCAGACGGCTCCGCAGGGCGGTGCTTGCCCGCAGGGCTTCCTCTTTTTCTGTAGAAGAAACCATGCCGGGATTGCCTTGCCCTTCGACGGCTACCGTAAGGCCCGTGTACTCTGTTGATGCATGGTTCGCCGTCAGGGTGTCTGCGGTCAGTTCTCCCTTGGTTTTGGGCAGGCTTCCGCCGTCCGTTGCGAACAACGCGGCGATGCGAGGCTCCATTTCCCCATCTTCGTGAGATTGTTCACAGAATTTTGTCTGCTCGTTCTCCTCCAGTTTCATGCTTGTGTCAGCGGCGCATGGTTCAGGCATTTTCGGGTTGGTTTGGGATGGATAGCCATTATCCCGATTTTCGGCCCGACATCCCTGAGCCTTCGGTTCGTCAGGGCTGTCTTCAGACCCCATTTCTGGGGTATCCCCTTCGTCCTGTCCATCAGGCAGCGATTGTGTTGAAATCGTATCCTGATTATCTGCATCCTCCTGTTTCGATTGCGCTTGCTGGTCTTCTTGAGACTGCGGAGAAGCAGGCGGTTGCCACCTTCTGATGCTTTCCGCAATCTCACGCGCATAGGCTATGGCTGCGGCAGTGTCCGGGCAGTCGGCATGAACGCGGTCAAGAACAGCATCTATCTGTTTTCGCAGACCGGGGAATTGCGTATCCACGGCGTCCCGAACGGGCCGGAGCGTTTGTTCCACCTCCGGCACGGCCCATGCGCTGGTTGTGAGCATGACATATTCCAAAATGGAGGAGGCCGGGGCGAACCCGGCCACCTCTGCGGGCTTCTGCCTTTCATCAATGCAGTATTTCCGTGTCAACCAGTCGAAATGCTGGCGGCATCCGGGGTAGGTTTCTGACTGGCGTTCCTCCACACGCCAGTCCTCAAGGGCATTGGCGATGGTGAGCGTCACCGCATCAAGATGGGCGGCTTCCAGTACGGCGAAATCACTGTGCCGAATGTGCGCCGCCTCGTGGTCGATGAAACCACGGGCAAGAGCCAGCAATTCCGTTTCGCAGTCCAGCGGCAGGGAAGGCTGAAGATCACCTTGCCGTTCGTCTTGGCCTCACTGCCGCCGATATGTACCTTCACGCCGTAGTTGCGTCCCAGGACAGCGGCCAGCAGGGGCAGACTGTTGATAACGTCCCTTGTCCTGAACATGGCATCACCACAGGTCATAGCTTGCAATGCGCGGCGCGGGCGTTTCGGGGATTTCCGGCAAAGGCGTATGCGGGATTTCAGGCAATACGGGTTCATCGCCTTCCGGGGAGTCATCCACAGGAATAGCCGCTTCCGGCACGGACTCCACAATGGAGGCGTCCTGCGCCACAGTATCCGTATCCATATTTTCCGGGGACGTATCCGCTATGGCGTCCGGCAATGCGGAACCATCCAGCAGCCCGTCCAGCACCGTGGCCGGGCCGTAGCCTTCCATGAGCGTCTGCGCTTGGGCAATCAGGGCGTCGCTGTCGCGGAGCAGGCAGACAAGCCCTTGCAGCAGGAGCAGTTCTGCCCCGGTGATATTACCCTTGGCGGGCATACGCTTAATCGCCATGTGTATTATGTCAGCGACGGGAGCCACATGCGGTTCAACAAAAGACAGGCCCGTGAGCTTCTTGTGAAGCGTCCGCAGGGGCGAAAGCGCCTTGTGCGTCACCTCGGCGCGGCCCTGATAGACGCGCCGCCACATCTCATCGGCATCGTGGGCGATTTCTCCAAACAGCGTCGAGCCAAGGTTTGTCACCTCCTCGGCAAGGCCGGATTCCAGCATGGCGTTTTTGTCCTTGTGT
>JAFTCE010000137.1 GCA_017454855.1 Desulfovibrio sp. | reverse complement strand
CGATGCCGAGGAAACAACACATTTTACAACACTTGGCGAGGTAGAGAACATGCTCCAGAATACGACAACAAATTGGAAAGTAAATACCATTAAAGAATGCCTCCCAGAATGGAAGGAAGAAGCACGAAAAGAATGCCTCCCAGAATGGAAGGAGGAAACAGTAAAAAATTTAACACCACAATGGGAACAAAATTGGCTAGAAAATAAAGAACAGGAATATAAAAAAATATGTGAGAAGAATAATTCCCTATCTTGTGCAAAAAAACTTATTGCAATGCACATTCCTGATGAAATAATTATCAAGGCAACAGGCTTGACATCTGAAGATATTGCGTCATTGCGAGCAACAAAATAATCTGCCACATGGCTACACTGGCATGAATATTGAAACTATTTGACTATGTAGTTAGAGGTAAAAATATGCTCCAGGATACGACAACAAATTGGAAGGTAAATACAATCCGTGAATGCCTTCCAGAATGGAAGGCAGAAACAATACAAAAATATCTTCCTCAATGGAAGGAAGAAACTATACAAGAATATCTTCCTCAATGGAAGGCAGAAACAATACAAAAATATCTTCCAGAATGGAAAAAAGAAGCTATCAAAGAATTATTACCTCAATGGAAGCAAGAGTGGCTACAGAAATATAAACACGAGTGTAAAATATCTTGTGCAAAAAAACTTATTGCAATGCATGTTTCTGATGAGATAATTATCAAGGTAACAGGCTTGACATCTGAAGATATTGCATCATTACGAGCAACACAGTAAAAAACATTCGTAGGTCGTTGTTTTGTCCCAGGATTCCATCTCTCATGGGTAAAAAACTCTTTACCTACAGCCAATCCACGCACATCTTCTGGACAAGAGCAGCTCTTTAAAGAACGACTTTTTGCCCCTTCCTGCCCTGACCTTCTCCTTCACCTTCAAGCGGGCCTCCAAACTAAACTCCAAGTTGAACTCCAAGCTGACATCCAGGCACCGACGGCCCTGTCTAGTCCCCCTCCTTCTGCCTGCCCCCTCGCAGCAAGTTCGGTGGCCGCGCAAACCTACCGCCCTGCGGCCCGGCCCGTATCTGGCCGACGTGACCAGGATAAACGTTCTCGAAAAAATTTTCAGCCTTAAATTTTACTCTCTAGTTAAAAATTGCTGGACAAAAAATTTACCTTCTAGTACAAACAAGGAAACAACAACGTACACAAGGAGCGCCAGCATGGGCATTCCGGTTCTTGTTTTGGGCGAATCCGGTAGTGGCAAGACGTCCTCCCTGCGCTATTTTACGAGCAGCGAAGTGGGCATTTTCAACGTGGCTGGCAAGCCCCTGCCCTTCCGCAAGCGGCTACCTGCCATCTGCGGGGCGAGTTATTCCCTTATCCAGCGCAAGTTGCAAAGGGCAAGCTTACGCTCATATGTCATCGACGACAGCCAATACCTCCTGGCCTTTGCCGCCTTCAGCCGAGCCAGGGAAAAGGGCTATGACAAGTTCACGGACATAGCCATGGAATTTTACGGACTCTTACGTTTCATCGTGACCCAGACCCCACCCGACTGCATCGTGTACTTCCTGCACCACAGCGAAGTCACGGAAACCGGCAGAATCAAGGCCAAGACCCTGGGCCGTCTCTTGGACAATCACCTCACCCTGGAGGGCCTGTTCAGCATCGTCCTGCTCTGCCGCACGGACGGCGCATCCTATTGGTTTGAAACCCAGTCCGACGGCATGTCCACGGCCAAGTCGCCCAGGGGCATGTTCCCTGCGCGCAGCGTGGTCAATGACCTCAAGGCCGTGGACCTGGCCATCAGGCAGTACTGGCAACTCGACGAGAAGCGCCAAGCTGAGGGCGGCCATTGGTCAACGCGCCTGGACGTGCGAGACCATGACCAGGTGGACTCTGCAGAGGACAGCTTCTATGCCTATGGCCCGGCCTTGGACATGCCCGAGGAACGCGCCTTGAGAACGCAGAGGGCACAGCCTGGCAGAGATGCGCTCAGAGAACAAAGAACTCAGACGGCTCGAGAACAGGCAACCAGAGAACAGCCATCCAGAGATTTTGCCAGGGAAGCAGCCGCCAGGGAAGCTTCTGCCAGGGAGCAGGCTGCTCGAGAACAATCGAGCAGAGATACTGCCAGGGAGCAGGCTGCCAGAGAGCAGGCTGCCAGAGACCAATCGAGCAGAGATACTGCCAGGGAGCAGGCCGCTAGGGAAGCTTTTCACAGGGAGCAGGCAAGCGGAGAACAGAGGGAGCAGGCCGTAAGCGAAGGCTGTGACCCGGATGACCCCCTATCCCCCATGCCCCAGGAGGAACACCATGACGCTTGATTTTCGCAATGAGGGCGAACAAGGGCCTTGCGGACCCTTGCCCGACGGCACGGTCGCCCTTCTGGGCCTGGAAGTCCTGCCGGCCAGGCCCGAACGCCAGGCCGAGGACAATGCCCTTATCTCAGTGGCGAAAACCGGCCTGCGCCAACTGTGCTGCCGCTTGACGGTCCTCAGCGGACCCTATTGCGGCCTGCGTTTTCGCCAAAACATCACCCTGCCCGTGCAGGCCCAGCTCATTGCCCTCACGGACGGCCAACGCCAGGCCTGCCGCATCGGCGGAGCCATGCTCCGCGCCATGTGCCTGGCTTGTGGCCAGGAACCGCGCGTGAACAGCCTGCTGCAGCTCAACGGCCTGCGCTTTCCGGCTCGCGTCAAGACCAGACCGAGCCAGGGCAAAAGCCAATGGGCCAACGAAATCGCCCTGGTTCTCACGCCGGACAAGGCCACCAGCCTTGCCCAGGCAGGGGAAAGCCCCTCCCTGCCTGGCCCGTCGGCTTCGGCCCAGGGCATGACTCAAGGCATACACCAGGGTACAGGCCAAGGCATGAGCCAGGGAACAGGCCAGGTGGGCTCCGACTGGCACAATCGCGGGCGCTTCAACCGCGCGAGTAAAGCCGCCGGACACGGGCAGAACGATTGGGATCCCTGGGACGCTTGGGACGCCGCTATTGCTGGCAAGCCAGGACAGGTGACGGGCCAGGCCAGGACTGTCGAAACCCTGACGCGGCCAGCGACTGAGACTGCCGAAGCCCTGGCGAGGCCAGAGCCTGAGACTGCCGGGCACGGCCCGGGTCGCGGCCTGTCCAACGCGCCAGAAGCGGGCAGAAGCTCGGACGATGTGCCCTTCTGAGCCTCATGCCTTCTGAGCCTCATTGGCTCACGTCCTCGCCAGCGCTGGCCTTGCCACGGCAGCGGTTCTTTCGACCGAGGTCAACGACAGAAGTCCTCACCAGCGCTGGCCTTGCTCCAGCAGCGCGGGAGCTGTGTGCTTTAGAGCACCAGCATTGCAAATTTTCTGAAAGCATGTTTAATTCCACGTTTCAAAGCCAAAGCGCGGTCGGCCTGTGCCTTGGCCATGCCCTTCCCTGTGGACGTTAATTGCAAGAACGTGGAGTTCCCATGCGCAAAAAATGCTGCTTAGGATGTCTCGTGTCGCTTTGTTTGGCCTTGGTGGTCTTGCTCGATCCAGCCTTGGCTGCGAACCCCTTGGTGCGCACCATGACGGTGGAAGCAAAGGATATTGCGCCCATACCCAGCTATGTCGGTCTTACCTCTGGTTCCCTGTCCGTGCAGGTACGCTCACAGGTGGGCGGGATTTTGCGGAAACGCAATTTCAAGGAGGGCGATTTTGTCAAAAAAGGGGATATCTTATTTGAGATCGCCCCGGATGTGTACAAGGCCAATGTGGAAAAGGCCAAGGCCAAGGCCAGCCAGGCACGCGCCCTGTACGACAATGCCCAAAGGGAATGGACGCGCGTGCAAAATCTCTACAGCCAAAATGCCGTGAGCCAGCGGGAACGGGATCGCGTCTTGTCCAATGTCCACAGCACCAAGGCGGATTATGAAGCCGCAGAGGCCGTGGTGAAAGATGCCCAAATCCAGCTCGATTACGCCTATGTGCGTGCGCCTGTAGGCGGCTTCACCTCCAAGGAATACCAGACCGAAGGCAATCTCATTACCACCTCCGGCGACAGCAGTCTCTTGACCGAGATTGTCCAGATGGATCCCATCTATGTGGAATTCTCCCTGCCCAATACGGATCTGCTGCGCTTTCATCGCCTTGTGGTGCGCGGCCTGGCGACCTGGGGGGAAAAGCCGGAGACGAAAATCCTTTTTTCCGACGGCTCAGAGTATGACAAGCTCGGCGAAATCAACTTCTTTGACAACAAGGTCGATCCCGTGACCAGCGTGATCAAGGCGCGGGCTTCCTTCCCCAATCCCGACGGCCTTGTCTTGCCAGGCCAATTTGTGCGCATCCTTGTCAAAGGTCCCATGCTGACCAAGGCCATTGCCATCCCCAGATCCAGCATCCTGCAGACCCAGCAGGGCGCCATGGTCATGGTGGTTGACAAGGAAAACAAGGTGGCTTCGCGCAAGATCGTGGTTTTGCTCAATCTTGAGGAAAATGCCATTGTGGAATCGGGACTCAAGGCTGGCGAGCGCATTGTCACCGAAGGCATTGGCAAGATCAGAGACGGCCAGGTGGTTCAGGAAATACAGCCCTAGCAGGAGCAAGACAATGTCCAAGGCGGGTTTTTTCGTACAGCGGCGCGTTTTTGCCGCAGTGCTTTCCCTGGCCATCACCCTTGTGGGCGCCGTGGCCATGCTGCATTTGCCCATTGAACAGTATCCCAATATGATTCCAGTCCAGGTGTCCGTTTCGGCCTCCTATCCTGGCGCCACGGCTGAGACCATAGCCGACACCGTAGCCACGCCCCTGGAGCAGCAGATCAATGGCGTTGACAACATGATCTACATGCAGTCAGTCAGCTCCGGCAGCGGTACCATCGCGCTCAATGTCTACTTTGCCGTCGGCACCAATCCGGATCAGGCCACCATCAATGTCAACAATAGAGTCCAACAGGCCCTCTCCAGCTTGCCGCAAGAGGTGCAGAGCCTCGGGGTCAAGGTGGAAAAGCAGTCTCCTTCCATCCTGCAGATCATCAGTATTTCTTCCCCCAGCAACCGCTATGACACCCTCTACCTCAGCAACTATGCGCTCCTCTATGTCGCCGATGAATTGAAACGCATCAATGGCGTGGGCAAGGTCGAAGTCTTTGGCTCGCGAGAATACGCCATGCGTGTCTGGCTCAAACCCGATCGCATGAAAGTCCTCGGCATTACGCCCGACGACATTGCCCAGGCGATCAATGAGCAGAATGCGCAGTTTGCCACCGGTAAGGCCGGGGACTATCCGCTGAAAGACCCTGTGAGCATGACCTGGCAGCTCACCACCAAGGGCCGTCTGATCACCGCCGATGAGTTTGAAAACATCATTGTGCGTTCCAACAATGAGGGCGCCATCCTGCGCCTCAAAGATGTGGCCAGAGTGGAATTGGGCGGCAAGGACTACAGCCTTGCTTCCAAGGAAAATGGCAAGCCCTGCCAGCCCATGGCCATCTACCTGGCCCCAGGCGCCAATGCCCTGGAAACAGCCAGGTTGGTGCGGGCAAGCATGGATGCCTTGGCAGAAAACTTTCCCGAAGGCGTGGCCTATGCCATCCCCTTTGACATCACCACCTTCGTGAATGTGTCCATCCACGAGGTCATTCACACCTTTTTTGAAGCCTTGGCTTTGGTTTTTTGCGTCGTCTTTCTCTTTTTGCAGAAGTGGCGCGCCACCCTTATCCCCTGCTTGGCCGTGCCGGTTTCCATCGTGGGCACCTTTGCCGGCATGTATCTGCTCGGCTTTACCATCAACACCCTGACCCTGTTCGGTATGGTTCTGGCCATTGGCATTGTGGTCGACGATGCCATTGTGGTCCTGGAAAATGTTGAGCGGATCATGGAGGAAAAAGGTGTCGGGGTCAAAGAGGCCACCATCCAGACCATGGAAGAGGTCACCGGCCCTGTCGTGGCCATTGTGCTGGTACTCTGTTCCGTCTTTGTGCCCGTGGCCTTTTTGGGCGGCCTGGCCGGGCAGATGTACAAGCAATTTGCCATCACCATTGCCATCTCTGTGTCCATCTCCGGTCTTGTGGCCCTGTCCTTTACGCCCGCGCTCTGCGTGATGCTGCTCAAACCCAGCAAACCCAGTACCAATCCTTTCTTTGTGAAGTTCAATAAGGGCTTTGCCGCTTTGACAACGGGCTTCACCAAGTTGGCAGAAAAAATACTCCTGTCTCCGGCACATGCCTGCGCTGTGTTTACGGTCATCGTGCTGGGCATCTGGTTCATGTTCACCCACACCCCGACAGGGCTTGTGCCCGACGAAGATCAGGGCTACCTCCTTGGCACCTATGTCTTGCCGGAAGGGGCCTCGTTGACGCGCACAGCACAATTTTGCGATGTCATGGATGAAAATGTGCGCAAGCACCCCCTGGTTCGCGATGTCCTGACCATGGCCGGCATGGACATCCTTTCGGGAGCAGCCAAGAGCAATGTCGGCACAACCTTTGTCATGCTCAAGGATTGGTCCCAAAGGCAAGAGGAAGGCACAGCGGCCTCTGATTTGGCCAATTATGTGATGCTGACGTCCATGCAGATGACCGATGGCTACGGTTTGGCCTTTACGCCACCGGCCATCACGGGCATGAGCAATACAGGCGGTTTTGAAGGCTATGTGCAGGACAAAAGTGGCAGCTCGCCCGAGCGGCTGTACAAGGTGACCCAGGAATTTCTTGCCAAATGCGCGCAACGACCGGAATTGGCCACGGTGGCCACAACCTTTGAGGTCAGCAGTCCGCAGGTGACGCTGGAATTGGATCGCGAGCGGGCGCGTTCGCTGGGGGTCAGGGTGAATGACGTCTTTACCACCCTGGGGTCCATGTTTGGCGTACGCTACCTCAATGATTTCACCCTCTATGGCCGCACCTACAAGGTGATTCTGCAGGCTGACGCCGAATACCGCGCGCATCCCGAAGATGTGAGCGAAATCTATGTGCGCAATAGCGCAGGCCAGATGGTGCCGCTGGACAGCATGGTCATGCAGAAAACTGGCGTGGGCTGCCAGACCCTGGAACACTTCAATGGCTTCAAAGCAGCCAAGATCATGGGTGCCCCTCACCCGGACTACAGTTCGGGGCAAGCCCTGGCAGCGCTGCAAGAAGTGGCCAAGGAATTGCCCGAAGGCTTTTCCCTCTCCTGGACAGGCCAGTCCTACCAGGAAATGCAGACATCGGGTTCCACGGCCCTCGTCTTTGTCCTGGCCCTGCTCATGGTCTTCATGGTCTTGGCTGCGCAGTACGAAAGCTGGAGCTTGCCAGTGGCAGTCCTCATTGCCGTGCCCTTTGCCATCATGGGCGCCCTGCTGGCCAATATGCTGCGCGGCTATGCCAACGACACCTACTTCCAGGTAGCCCTGGTGACCCTGGTCGGCCTTGGGGCCAAGAACGCCATTTTGATCGTGGAATTTGCCATCGAACAGTTCAAATCAGGACTGAGTGCCGAGGCAGCAGCGCTTTCTGCGGCGAAATTGCGTTTTCGGCCCGTGGTGATGACCTCCCTGGCCTTTATCCTGGGCTGCATGCCCCTGGCCGTGAGTGCGGGGGCTGGCGCTGGCAGCAGACATGCCATCGGCACGGCTGTGGTGGGCGGCATGCTGGGAGCGACTATCCTTGCGCCACTCTTTGTCCCCTTTTTCTACCGAATGGTCATGTTGGTGCAACAACGCTTCGCGAAAAAAGAAGAGTAAAGAACGCCTGCGCAGTACGCGCAGGCCCGTGACTGGCTGACGAGCCAGAACGGCAGTCGGAGCCAGCCCAGACAGTGGCCTGCGTACGTATACAGCAAAGCCCGCCTCGACGTTGACGAGGCGGGCTTTTGTGGTTGGTTGGGTTGGTTGGGCTATTTGCCTTGCTTTGGAATTTTACTGGAGATGAAGAATCCTACAATAGCCACAAAAGCGACGAATCCATAAATCCAAAGCCAGGGATTATCAACAGTACCCATCACTCATCCCCCAGTTTGTAGCAAAATATCAAAACAAGTAGGTACGAAATTACTGCAACAATCAGCCCGTGCATTTGGTTTTGAAATGCAAACGCACCAAGGCTGATGGCTGCTACGCCTATCAGCAAATTAGCCGTCTTGTCCAGCATTTTCTTGAAGCCCATTCATTCCCTCCGTGTTTCACCCTACCAAAGCAGCGCAGGGCTGTAAATATAGCCAGCCACTACATCTTTCTCATCATATTCTTACAGCAAAAACTACTCCAATTTTTAGACAATATTTACCTATCAAAACCATTTACATCTAGAGTTTTTACCAATGGCAGTATTCAGCATCGAATCCGTCAAAGGCCAGGATCATTGAGGTTCCGAAAGGAGAAAAGCTAGATGGTTTAGAAAAGTATAAATATAATGTTTTTCCTGTTGTAAAAATTGGTCGTCTTGGCATACAGATCGATAATCAACGTCGACATTATGGTACTATACTCTTATTATTAGTAAAATATATTGTACATGAAAATATTGCATTTAGTTGTAGATTTATTACTGTAGATGCTAGACGAGATAAGCGCAATAAAATTGATGTTACTTCTTTTATAAATTTAATGCTTTTGATTATTTAAAATTTCGTAATAAGACATCAAAATATATTCCTATGTATTTTGATATCTTTAATTTTACTGGCTAATGTAATTGATGATTATTTGTGGTTATCCTTGAATAAGCTGTAATTACGTACCTCTTTATCTCAAATCACTACACTACATTAACACATAGCCTCAACAACCGTAATTCTTCTCACCTCCCCCGCCTCAGATCACGGGCTTCCTCACCGCTCCCAACACCCTCGACAGCCCCGCACAAGAACTCCGCAACATCTGCTGAAGGGCAGCATCGCGTGCGGGGCAACATCTTCTGAAGGACTTCGCTGTCAGACCTGGTTTTTCCCATTGCGCTTTTTGCCCGGACGGCATACCATATGGAGCGAGTGCGGCTGCCACAGCTATACCGCACAGCTCCCATCGACGCGCTTTGAACCGCTGCTTGGACGTCGAACAGAAGTCTGAGCATCGTAACGCCGGGCGCCGTCCCTGAAACCAGCGCGGTGCGAAAGCCGCGCGCAACACGCACGTGCGCCTGTGCCACGGTTTCGCATGAACGACACGCCTTTCTGGATGAAAATCCTGCACCTCTGCTCCATACCGCCGCACAAAGCCCTTCTTTGCCTCTTTGACGTCCTGGCTCTCCTGGGCACAGCCGTGCTGATCTTCCTGATCCGTGCGCTCTTTGGCGGTGTCGACGCGGCCTTATACCATTGGGCACTGCCCTTGCTCTTGCTCGGGCCGGTCTTATCCGCTGGCCTGGGCTTGTATCAGACAGTGAGCCTGCCACCGCACAGGGAACTCAAGGCCCAGTTTCAGGTGGTCAGCCTGCTCTATGGGCTTATCCTGGCCGTCCTCTTTCTCTCGCACAGCGGGGACGTCTATTCCCGCATCGTCGTCGCCGGCAGTTGGGCGGCTACCCTGGTCACTCTGCCCTGCATGCGCACGCTCTGCCGCCGTCTTTTCGCCCGTCACCGCTGGTGGGGCAAGCAACTCGTCATCTTTGACCGCAGCGATGTCGGTCGCGAACTCTGGCACACGCTCAAACGTTGTCCCGAGCGCGGTCTGAATCCCGTGGACATCATTGCCCTGCCCAAGGACCCTGCTGCCGCGCATGCCTGTCTGGCCAGCGCAGGTCAACGCTGGCCCTCTGCCGTGGCTCTCTTACTACAAAAGGCCGATCAAGGGCTGGAAGTGGATCACATCGCCGCTGCCAGCCGCTATTTTGACAATGTCCTTCTGGTTCCTTTTTTTGGCCCGGCTGCACGCACCCATTGGCTGACGCCGCGCGATCTCGGCAACAGCGTGGGCCTCTTGGTGCGCCAGAACCTGCACGACAAGCGCCGCCTGCGCTTCAAGCGCTGCATGGATATTGCCCTCTGCGCTGCCGGGGCCGTGGTTCTCCTGCCCCTGGGCCTGCTGCTGGCCCTGGCCATACGTCTGGACAGCCCTGGGCCGGTGTTTTATCGTCAGACGCGCCTCGGGCGGCATGGCCGCGAAATCCGCATTTTCAAATTCCGCACCATGGTCACCAATGCGGATCAGACGCTGGCCGAAGTCTTACGCCGCGACCCTACCCTTAGGGCAGAATGGCAACGTAATCAAAAATTGCGCGCTGATCCGCGCATCACGCGCACGGGGCATCTGCTGCGCAAGCTGAGCCTGGACGAATTGCCCCAGCTCCTCAATGTGGTCACAGGCGACATGAGCCTTGTGGGTCCGCGGCCCATCGTGGCCGGCGAACGCGAGAAGTACGGCCCAGTCTATGAAGAATACTGCATGGTGCGCCCGGGCATTACCGGCCTGTGGCAGATTTCCGGACGCAACAATACCAGTTATGAGGAACGCGTGGCCTACGATCACTATTACATCAACAATTGGTCCGTGTGGATGGATTTGTGGATCATGGCCAGGACAGTGCCGGTGGTTCTCACCGGTTACGGAGCCTACTGATGGCCGAGAGAGGCAATATTTGGCAGCGGCGGCTGGATTACTACTGCGGCATCCCCCTGGCCACACTCACGGCCTTGCTGCGTCTGCGCTGCCAGAGAAGCCTGCCCACGGCGCCGCAGCGCGTGGGCTTTCTGTGTCTGGGCGCCATTGGCGACCTCTTGCTCTTTTCGGCCCTGATCACGGCCCTGCGGCAACGTCTCCCGCAGGCGCGTTTCTTCCTGCTCACCTCCAGGGCCAATGCCCAGGCCGCGCAGCTTTTGCCTGGCATTGACGAAAGCGCGGCCTTTGGCGTGCGTCAACTGGCCGCCATGAGCGCCTGGCTGCGTGCGCGGCGGCTGGACATCCTCCTGGACAGCACACAATGGGCGCGCTTGGGCACTGTGCTCTGCAATCTCTCCGGCGCAGGATGTACCGTGGGCTTTGCCACACCAGGGCAATACCGCAGCGCAGGCTATACCTTCACGGTGGCCCACAGCAAGGACAGGCACGAAGTGGAAAATTTTCTGGCCCTGGGCCGTGTCCTCTTTCCGCATCTCACGGGCCTGCCACAGTTGACCCTGCCGCCAAGTCCGGAGGTGGCGCCGCAACTCCTGGCCGAGGTGCGCGCCAGCGGACGGCCTGTCTATCTGCACATGTGGCCCGCGGGCCTGCACGCCGAACTCAAGGAATGGCCCGCGTCTTCCTGGGCGAACCTGGCTCGGGAGCTGCATCGGCAAGGTCTGCGCGTCTATCTCACGGGTAGTTCTGGGGACGCGGCCCGCACTGCTGCCTTCTTGCAGGCGTTCCCGCACTGTGGGGCGCGCTCCCTGGCCGGAAAAGTCTCCTTGCGCGGCCTGGCCGGACTCTTTGCCGAGGCGGCTGGCGTTGTTTCGGTGAATACCGGAACCATGCACTTGGCCGCCCTGGTCGGCGCGCCCACCGTGGGCCTGCACGGGCCAACCAATCCCCGACGCTGGGGACCCGTGGGCGCGCACGTGCGTGCGCTCCTGCCGAGGACGGGCCACTGCGCCTACCTCAATCTGGGTTTTGAATATGTCAAGCCCTATGTGCCCTGTTTGGCTGGCCTGCCCGTGGCCGACGTCCTGGACGCCCTGGCCGAGCTGCACGTTGTGTCGGCCCACAGGGCCTGAGACAGGGCCTGAAACAGAGACTGAAACTGGGCCTGAAACAATGCCTCAAGTGATGCCCAAATGCTCAAACCCCGCCCAAGGCGGGCAGTTTTGGATACGGCATGGCCTCTGAAACAATGCATCAAGAGATGCCCAAACGCTCAAACCCCGCCCAAGGCGGGCAGTTTTGGATACGGCATGGCCAAGGAATGCACCCCACGCCGCAAGGCGCGCCTGCTGGAAGTACTGTGCAGGCGTCAACCTGACCTGACCCTGGCTTTGGTCAATATTCACGATGCCCACAATGTGTCGGCCATTTACCGCTCCTGCGATGCCTTTGGCGTTGGCCAGGTGCATTTGTGCTATACGAACACGCCCTTTCCGGTTCTGGGCCGCAAGACCTCGGCCTCGGCGCGCAAATGGGTGGAAAGTGTGCGCCACAAGGATGGCCAAGCCATGCTCGACCACCTGCGCGGCCAGGGCATGCAGGTGCTGGCCACGTCCTTCAGCCCCACAGCGCGGCCCCTGGGCCAGTGGGATTTTACCCGGCCCACGGCGGTGATCATGGGCAACGAACACAGCGGTGTGGAAGAGGCGCTCCTCTGCGCTGCCGACGGCGAACTCTATATCCCCATGTACGGCATGATCCAGAGCCTCAACGTGTCCGTGGCCGCAGCCATCATCCTGGCCGAAGCGGCTCGCCAGCGCGAGGCTGCGGGCATGTATGCCAGTCCGCGCCTGGACGCGGCCAGTTTACAAGCGGCCTATGCGGCCTGGCTGGAAAAATAACCCTCAGCCCCCGACCTTGCCATGCCCACGAACCAGCCCTGCATCCACATTGAAAAGGCCCGGCAACACAATCTCAAGGAAATCAGCCTGGACATCCCCCGCGACCAATTGGTGGTCGTCTGCGGCCCTTCGGGTTCGGGCAAGTCCACCCTGGCCTTTGACATTGTCTATGCCGAGGGCCAGCGCCGCTATGTGGAATCCCTGTCGACCTATGCCCGCCAGTTCCTGCCCAAGATGGACAAGCCTGACGTGGAAAAGATCGAGGGCCTCTCCCCGGCCATTTCCCTGGAGCAGCAGAGCGCGTCGCGCAATCCGCGCTCCACAGTGGGCACGGTGACGGAAATCTACGATTTCTTGCGCGTGTTTTTCGCCCGCCTGGGCCGCACCTATTGCCCCAAGTGCGGCAGAGCCATTGAGGCGCGGGCCGCAGATGAGATCATCGCCGATATCCTGGCCCTGCCCCAGGGCACGCGCTTCATGCTTCTGGCCCCCCTGGTGGAACTGCAGAAGGGAACGCATCAGGACAGGCTGGCCAAACTCCGGGCCGAGGGCTTTGCCCGCGTACGCCTGGACAAGGTGATCACAAACCTGGACGCCGTGCCCCCTCTGGATAAGAACAAAAAGCATTCCATCGACCTCGTGGTCGACAGGCTGGTGAATAAGGAGGGCATCCGCACACGCCTGGCTGACTCCGTGGAACTGGCCCTGCGCTACGGCGAGGGACGCCTGATCCTGCACCAGCTGGCTTCGGACGGAACGGGCCTGGACACACTGCATTCCACATCCTCTGTCTGCCCGCAGTGCCACATCTCCCTGCCCGCGCCCAGCCCGCAGCTCTTTTCCTTCAACGGACCCCAGGGAGCCTGTCCGCGTTGCGTGGGCTTGGGCGGCGTGGAGTATTTTGAACCCCGACTCATTGCCCCCAACACGGGACTTTCCTTGAACAGCGGCGCTCTGCTGCCCTGGGCTTCTGGCAAAGTGTTCAACCGCTATGCCCAGGCTCTGGCTGCCCTGGGCGAACGCTTTGGCTTTCAGCTTTCCACCCCCCTGCAGGACTTTTCTGAGGATGCCCTGGCGGCCCTGTTCTACGGCGAGGACGACGCAGGCAAGCCCAGCCATGCCTCCCTGGGCCTGCGGCGCAACTGGATGGGCGGCAATGTGGCTTTGGGGGCCGTGGGCGATTACCAAAGTGTGCATTTTCAGGATGCCCAGGCCGCGCAGGCCAAGGTTGTCGTGAGTGCGACGCGCTGGCCCGGGGTCATCCCCCTGCTGGAGCTAGGGATGCAGTACGGCGAGGCCTGGCGCGAAGCCCTGGCGCGCTATCGCCAATGTATGCCCTGCCCGGACTGCCAGGGCGCACGGCTCAATGCCCAGGCCCTGGCCGTGCGCGTGGACGACCTGAACATCGCCCAGTTCTGCGCCCTCTCCGTGGACAACGCCTTGACCTGGCTGGCTGAACGCACCTTTGGCGGACGCCATGAACGCATTGCCGCCCCCCTTTTGAAGGAGCTGCAGCGTCGGCTGACTTTTTTGAGCAACGTGGGCCTGGAATACCTCTCCCTGGGCCGCTCCATGGCCACACTGTCCGGCGGAGAGGCCCAGCGCATCCGCCTGGCCTCGCAACTGGGTTCTGGCCTGGTCGGCGTGACCTATGTGCTGGACGAACCGTCCATCGGCCTGCATCCGCGCGACAACGAGCGTTTGCTGGCGACACTGCGCTCCCTGCAGGGACGCGGCAATACGGTCTTGGTTGTGGAACACGACGAGTCCACCATCTGCGCAGCGGACACAATCATCGAGCTTGGCCCTGGTTCGGGCGCACAGGGCGGCACCGTCATGTTCCAGGGCAGCGTGCAGGAGCTGCTGTGCGCAGCCGACACGCTCACGGCGCGCTACCTGCGCGGCGATGCGCACATCGAACTGCCCGAGGCCAGGCGCGAGGGTCAAGGGGCGCTTGTCCTGCGCGGCGTGACCACCCATAACCTGCGCAACATTGACTGCCGCTTCCCCCTGGGCGTCCTCGTCTGCGTCACCGGTGTTTCGGGTTCCGGCAAGAGTTCCCTGGTTGTGGACACCCTCTACCGCCATCTGGCCCTGGGCCTGGGCCTGCGCGTGGAGCAGCCGGGCAGCATCGCTGGCTTGGACTATGTGGACGGCGCAGCACCTCTGGAGCGTCTTGTGGCCATTGATCAGACGCCCATAGGGCGCACACCGCGCTCCAATCCCGCCACCTATACCAAGATTTTTGACGACATCCGCGCCATCTTTGCCCAAACCCAGGATGCCCGCAAGCGCGGCTACAAGCCCGGACGCTTCAGCTTCAACATGCGCGGCGGTCGCTGCGAAGCCTGCAGCGGGGACGGGCAGATCAAGGTGGAAATGCACTTTTTGCCGGACATCTATGTGACCTGCGATGTCTGCGGCGGCAAGCGCTACAACCATGAGACCCTGGAAGTGCGCTACAAGGGCCTGAACATCGCCGAAACCCTGGATTTGACCGTGCAGCAGGCGCGCAGGCTTTTCGCCAACCATGAACAGCTGGAGCGCCGCCTGGGCCTGCTGGAGGATGTGGGCCTGGGCTATCTGCGGCTCGGCCAGCCGGCCACCACGCTTTCCGGCGGCGAAGCCCAGCGCATCAAGATTTCGCGCGAGCTGGGCAAACGCTCCCTGCCACGAACCATGTACATTCTGGACGAACCCACCACGGGCCTGCACATGCACGAAGTGGGCAAACTCATCGCCGTGCTGCACGCCCTGGTGGAGAAGGGCGCTTCCGTGGTGGTCATCGAGCACAATACCGACATGATCCTGGCCGCCGATTATGTGCTGGACATGGGTCCTGGCGGTGGGGACAAGGGCGGCCTGATCGTTTCCGCCGGAACGCCGGAAGCCCTGCTGGCCGATCCCGCGTCCGTGACTGGCCGCTTTCTCATGCAGGATCGCTTGGAACGCAGACGCAGAAAACGAGCGCAGGGCAGCTGACGACGGTTCGCAGAGACGCGCCGCAGGGCACGGACAGCAGTGACGTACAGCAGGGCGCGTACAGCAGGTGAGGTCTTGACAGGAGGACAAAAAGTCTCTGTCACAGAAGGCAAAGGGCGGCAGTCTGGGCACGGTGGCACGTGCCGCACAACGCGCCATAAAGCGCGATATCCACGAGAGGGAACTTGCCTTGCGACCTAACATCCAGGATGAGCCACCCGCATTCGTGAGCTTGAATACACGATGACGCTACGCCTTGGCGCGATGCTGGCAGGTGCCAGCGCCATAATGACCGCTATCCACTGCGCGGCACAAGGCCGCCTTGATGCGGATCATCTTGCAGCCAAGGGAAGCGTAGGGGTAGTAAAGAGCATTCTCCCATCTAGGGAGAGGATGTTATAGACCACAAAAAAATGGTTCTTCGCTAAAGCGTATGGGTAACTTATTTTATACGTATAATGAGCGCATCAGATGTAGGGAGAAATCAGCTCAAGCCCACCAGGGGAATGAGTACCAGGTGTTTTCATTTTCCATGAAAGCATAGGATTGATTATCCCATCATTAATCTAAGCTCAAAGCGATAAACAAATACGGTGGAACTCAACGCCGTTTTTCTTTTACGACAGCGTTGCAAGCAACGTCAAGCCGACACTGCCATACTTCCATGCTGTCCTTTAAAATCTCTTCATTTTGAGGATATTTGCACAGTTTTAGACTGATTTCGAAAAAACTGTTCAAACCCTTTCAGCGGACCATTGGTGGGCCTTCTCGTTCCTGCCAGGGCCAAGGGATTTTCGCCCTGCCCCGCTGGTGGGCCTTCTCGTTCCTGCCAGGGCCAAGGGATTTTCGCCCTGCCCCGCGTTTTTGTCCGGCAAGGCCATGAGGGCTTTGCCCTGGGCCGAGCTGCCCAGAACGGTTGACCCCTTGTATTTTCAAGAACTTAGAAAAAAAAACAAAAAAAATTTCGTTCACCCCCTTTTCAAGCGGCAAGTGCGCCTTATGTTTATGTCCGTTGCGGAACATGGCGGTATGGCGCTGCGGTTCCTCAAAGACAATTCCCAGCATGACCGCGTAACGGTTCCTGCTGCGTTCCTGAGACAATACATCATTTTTGGGAGGATATGAGATTATGAACCTGAAACCGCTCAACGACCGTGTGTTGGTCAAACGTCTGGAATCCGAAGAAAAGACCGCTGGCGGTCTCTACATCCCGGATACGGCCAAGGAAAAACCCTCCAAGGGCGAAGTTGTGGCCGTGGGTCCCGGCAAGCTGGGTGAAGACGGCACACGTGCCGCTCTGTCCGTGAAGGCCGGTGATATGGTGCTGTTCAACAAGTATGCTGGCACCGAAGTCAAGCTGGACGGCATTGACCACCTGGTCATGCGCGAAGAAGATATTCTCGCTATCATCGACTAATTGCTGCCATAAGCGCACGTATTTTTTTTGAGGAGGAAATTTTCCCATGGCTGCCAAAGAAGTTCTTTTTGATGTAAAAGCCCGTGAAAAACTTGCCCGCGGCGTTGACAAACTGGCCAATGCCGTAAAGGTTACCCTTGGACCCAAGGGCCGCAATGTGGCCATTGAAAAATCTTTCGGCGCGCCCGTCATCACCAAGGATGGCGTGACCGTGGCCAAGGAAGTGGAATTTGCCGACAAGTTTGAAAACATGGGCGCCCAACTCGTCAAGGAAGTGGCTTCCAAGACTTCAGACGCTGCCGGCGACGGCACGACCACAGCCACCATCCTGGCCCAGGCCATTTATCGCGAAGGCACCAAGCTCGTGGCCGCCGGACGCAATCCCATGGCCATCAAGCGCGGCATCGACAAGGCCGTGGACGCGCTCATCAACGAGCTGGCCAGCCTGGCCAAGCCCACCCGCGATCAGAAGGAAATTGCCCAGATCGGCACCATTTCTGCCAATGCCGACGACACCATTGGCAACATCATTGCCGAGGCCATGGCCAAGGTTGGCAAGGAAGGCGTGATCACCGTTGAGGAAGCCAAGGGCTTGGAAACCACCATGGATGTGGTCGAAGGGATGCGCTTCGATCGCGGCTACCTCTCGCCCTATTTCGTGACCAATACCGAAAAGATGGTCTGCGAAATGGACAGTCCCTACATCCTTTGCACTGAGAAGAAAATTTCCAGCATGAAGGACATGCTGCCGGTGCTGGAGCAGGTGGCCAAGGTCAACCGTCCGCTGTTGGTCATTGCTGAGGACGTGGAAGGCGAAGCGCTGGCCACCCTCGTGGTCAACAAGCTGCGCGGCGCCCTGCAGGTCGTTGCCGTCAAGGCACCTGGCTTCGGCGATCGCCGCAAGGCCATGTTGCAGGATATCGCCATTCTGACCGGCGGTCAGGTGGCTTCCGAGGAAACCGGCTCCAAGCTGGAAAACATGTCCCTGGACATGCTGGGCACGGCCAAGCGCATTGTGGTTGATAAGGAAAATACGACCATCGTTGACGGCGCCGGCAAGGCTGACGAGATCAAGGGCCGTGTGAAGCAGATCCGCGCCCAGATCGAGGACAGCACCTCCGATTACGATCGCGAAAAACTGCAGGAACGCCTGGCCAAGCTGGTCGGCGGCGTGGCCGTTGTCCATGTGGGTGCTGCCACCGAAGTGGAAATGAAGGAAAAGAAAGACCGCGTGGAAGACGCCCTCAATGCCACGCGTGCAGCCGTGGAAGAAGGCATTGTTCCTGGCGGCGGCACGGCCTTTATCCGCGTAGCCAAGGTTCTGGACAACATCAAGCCTGCTGACGACGACGAACTGGCCGGCATCGACATCATCCGCCGCGCCATTGAAGAGCCTCTGCGTCAAATCGCCCACAATGCCGGCTTTGAAGGCTCCATTGTGGTGGAAAAAGTGCGCCAGGGCAAGGATGGCTTCGGCTTCAACGCCGCTACCGGCGAGTACGAAGACCTCATCAAGTCCGGCGTCATTGATCCCAAGAAGGTCACCCGTGCGGCCCTGCAGAATGCGGCTTCCGTGGCTGCCCTGCTCCTGACCACCGAATGCGCCATCGCCGAAAAGCCCGAACCCAAGAAGGACGCCCCGGCCATGCCCGGCGGCGGCATGGACGGCATGGGCGGCATGGGCGGCATGTACTAAGCCTAACGCTCCACAGAATACAGGTTTATCAAGGGTCTCCGCTTGGGCGGAGGCCCTTTTTTAGTACCGTCTTTTGAAAGCGTGACCAGAAGCGCAGTCACAACCTGCAACACTACCGTTTCTGCGGTTCTGCGCATCCTGGTTTTGTCCTGCTGCGTACGTGCAGCTCGTGCAAATCTCTGGATACAGGTAGCCCCGCTAGTTGAGATACCGTGGCTGCCAATCCAGAAAAACGTCTTATAGTGATTACGTATCATTTTACATAGTTTTTTCATTGGCTCTAGCCTGGAACGCATCATCCAATTACATAGTTTTCTTAACTTTTCTTTTGCTTCAGTAATATTTATAGATTGTCCATAGATTGTTTGTAATTCTTCACGAATCATGCAAGCTCGTCCAGTTTTGATATGTTTTTTGGTTAAACTTTGCTTAATAGATACTTCTTTTTCATTAAGATTATTATTATTTTTCAACCATATATATTTTGTACATTTTAATAAAATATTTTCTTTGCTTTCTTTTTTACGTACATCGTCTACAGATTCATTCGCATGTTTTATTACATGAAATTTATCGATAACTGTTATAGCATTTTTAAAATTATTCTGAATTCCTGACTTGAAACCAAGAGACATATCTGCTGTTATCGTTGTAATTTTACTACGATCTCCTTTGTGTTTTTCTAGGTATTCAGCAAAATTATCTACGGTTTTTTTATCCTTTCCATCATTTACAAATAAAACTTTATGTGTATCTAGATTTACAAATAAGGAAGCGCTACATTCGGACGGCTTACAGCGCCCGTTGACCGCACGGCAGTGCGACCAAGACTTGCAATGTTTTGACCTGCATTGAGGTCAGCGTGGGCAAGCCTGCCACAAGAGGGACACGAGAAACGATGTTGTGAACGATTTCCACGAGCGCCGCATACAGAGCATGTCTGCGAAGTATAAGCAGGGTCAACATAGACCACATGGATACCCGCAGCCTCTGCCTTGTATGTGATAAAGTCCTGAAGCTGACGGAACGCCCAGCGATGCGTCGGTTTCGCCAGGATGCGAAACCGAGTTGGCTGCGGACGCAGCCAACCAGCATTGCCAACATGGGCAATGCTGCAGCGGGTACGCATTTTGCGTCCCGCCTTGATGTGTTTTCGTATATTCGTCAGATCTTCCAGT
>JAFTCE010000136.1 GCA_017454855.1 Desulfovibrio sp. | reverse complement strand
GGGATGTATTTGAAGTTGTGACATAACACAGTTCCTTATGCTTTTCTGTAGCTGTTCTGGATGGTTCGTGCCTCCTACGCAACGGGCACAAACTCCTGCTGGAGATGCACGCTCTCAATGCTCGGTGATTGCCCGTCCTGGCCCAGAAGGTTGCATTCAAAATGCAAGGTGTAGCGTGCCTTGCCGGGATACTTTAGGGTGCCATTCTCAACAATGCCGAGCCCACCATTGAGTCCGAAGACATTGGACATCTCAATGTTGGCCCTGCCGTTCTGAACGGTCACTTTGTACCTTTTCTCCCCTTGAGCGGCGTTGCTCATGTCGATGAGCAGGACACCACCGTGCTGCTGGACATCGCACGAGGCCATCTTGGCCATGCTGTTCTGGACTTCATTGGGCAGTGGCCCGCCTGTTGACTTGTTCATTTGCATGCCCATGGAGTAGATGACCGCGAACGAGCTCTGATTGATGAGGGCGCTGACCAGCTTCGTCGCTTGCTCCGTGGGCATAGCCCGTCTGAGGGCACCCGCCACGGCATTGGCGTTGGTGTAGTGCAAGACTTCGCCGTTGATGGTATAGTCCCCGCGTGGGGCGTCGAGCTTGAGCTGGCTGCTTATGCCGTGATTGTCAAACTGCTGACCTCCGTAGAGGGAGCTTGTGATGTCCTGCTGTATGTAGTTGGCCACGGGTGCCATGTCCGGGTCCTCAGCCGTGTTGAAGTTCCGCCAGTCGGCCATCTCCTGCGCGAATGCCTGGGCCTTCTGCGCGGACACCGTCGCCGTATGGGGATCATAGGACTGCATGAGGATGAAACTCTCCATGATGGGCCGAGTTTCCGGGGCGAGCTGGGGCACGTTGGCAATGAGAGCCTGGGCCATGGCCATGTTGGCAATGGCACCGCTCACGACCTTGGCACACCAGCTGGTCTTGAGTTCCTGCGGGATGTCCGCCTGCCTGATGGTGTTCAGTATCTGGCTTTGGGCCTGCATCGTGGCAAAGTCTTGCATACTTAGGGGCATTTCCGTCAAACGGCCGTAGCCGAACTTTACCAGCATGGCACCGGCCCGTATGCTGGCGTCGGGCTCGTTCAACTGCATCGCATTCATTTCATCGTGGATATTCAGGTCTTGGCGTTGGCTCAATGCCTCTCTAAGGCCCGGCACCGTGTCGAGCATGGCCATAAAGGCCGCGCCCTGCGTCGCCCGCACGTCCCCGGGACTGTCGTTCACAAGGGCAGCCCAGCCCTCGGGGCCGTACTCCTGCTGTAGGGCCGTTCCGATCTTTTGGCCCAGCATGACCAGGATGGCGCGAACTTCCTGCGGCGGGCTGCCCGCATCCAGGGCCTCTTTGAGGGCCGTGGCGTCAACCTGCTGACCGGCAGCAATGCCCTTGTGGAAGTGTTCCGCCTTGGGCAGGTCAGGAGATGTCAAGATTTCCATCTTCATGGCCGTCTTGCACTCTGCGCTGAGGTTTGGTGCCGCATCCACCGCCGTAAAGGCGTCCGTATAGGCCCTTGCCCTGTTTTCGGCCAGTTTGTTGAATTCTTGGGTCATAGCATTGGCGGCGACCGTGCCCAGGTCGACCTTTTTCTGCAGTTTCTGCAGCTGGCTTTCCCAGTTGACGGTGTTCACAAAGGGGGTGATGGCCTCCACTTCCAGCCCCAGACTCTGGGCTATGGTCGAGAGACTTTGGGCCGTCGCGCCGGCAAAGAGATTTCCCGCCTGTTGGTGGATCTGCACCATGGCGTTGATTTCGTCAGCTGCGCCCGCAAGCAGGTTCTGCACCTCCTCCATGGTGTTGGCCTTGGACAGATTTTCCATCAGCTCAGGATGCTTCTGTGCGACATACGTACACAGGATGTTGCGTTCCTCTGCAGGGCACAGTGGCACAAGAGCGTTTTTCACAGCCGTACGGGCCATGGTGAGGCGCATATGTTTTTCCACAAGCTCGTCCATCTTTGCGGGAGTGAGCGTGTCGTCGAGAGCGCGAATGTCTTGGCTAAGGGAGTGGCCTTGGAAGTCCAGCAGCGAACGCAACGTGGCCCCCTGGGGTGCGAGTTGCTCTCCGTAGATGTCCCGCATGCGTGCCACGGCGTTGTCAGCGGCCTGCTGCAGAGAGGCAGGCAAGGCAGCGTTGCTCGTGCCTGAGAAAATCTTGGCCACGTTCGTGTTGGTAAAATCCGCTGCTGGTTGCGCATGCGGCAGAGGGTTCTGGGGTTGGTTCTGGGGCTGGTTCTGCACCTGGGGTTCCGGATCCGGAGCCCGGCGGAAGCGGTTCACGAGCGCCCTGATGCCCGCGAAGAAGCCGAGGCCGAGGGCACCCCCGATGAGGGCGGCCCCTCCGGTGGCAAGGGCGGTCACGACACCGGTTCCGCCAACGGCGGCCGTGGCACCCGCCCCGATGAGGCTGCTCGCGAGAGTTCCCCCGCCGAGGCCGAAGGTCGTGCCGCCGCCGACACCCGCGCCGACGAAAAAGGCCGCGACGCGAGCGAAAATCCTGCCCCTGGCAGGCCGGGCGTTCTGCATTTCCGGGGGGACGTTAGCGTGCGGCTGGGCATTCTGGACACCAGGCACCTGGGCGTTGGGCACATTCTGTGCCTGCGGAATGTTTACGTTCTGAATAGGAGGGTGGGGATGTATCTGAACTTGAGACATAAGCATCTCCTTATGTCGCCGTTTTCAAGGGAGGCTGTGGCCGCCCACAGACAAAAGGGACGCTGTCCTGCCCCTTAGTCCTTAGGTCAGGCGATCCTCGGGATGCGCCTACTTGTAAGCATCCCAGGTGTTCAGGGACGAGAAGGTGATTTCGCCCTTGGTCATGGTGGAATTGCCGTCGGCATCCACGACGATTTCCATATTGAAACGGAACAAGCTATTGGGCTTTTCCTTGATGGTCACCTTGACCGTGCCGTTCTCCCCTGTTCACTGCGGTGATTCAGGGCAGGTTTTGACTCATTCGGGTATGTCCATGTGGGACACTCCTTGGGTTCCGGTCGGCGGGATGCCGAAACCAGCGCCCCGCCTTTGCGGCTCCAGAGTTAAATCTTGTCGAACAAGACATATTTGATCGAAGACACGATGCCCAGCTTCTTGATAGCAGCGCTCTTGTTTGTCTCCACCACGTCGCTCATGACATTCACGAAGGTGGCCGGGTTGTTCCCACGGCTGTGATCCTTGAGCTCCTCGGCCTCCAGGGCGTCCAGCTCGCGCAGGGCCTTGTCCTTCAAGGCCGTGAGGATGGCCTGGATTGCGGGTTCGCGCTGCTCCGCCGGGAGCGACACGTTTTCCAGGACATCCTTGTGCTGATTCCACACTTCCAGCAGCGCGGGGTCCCTATCCACTGTTGTGGCCTTGAAGTCCACAAGCTGGGTGGCTAAGCCGAGGGCCGTGTGTACGTCACCATTCTGTTCCACACTCAAGGCCGAAGTGGGATCCTGAATCTGCGCCCGGTAGTGGGCGATGCGATCCAGAACACCCTGGTGAGGATAGCTATCGTCGGCCATGGCCTGCTTGATTTCGTCGGTGATGTTGCGGTCAAAGGGAAGTATCTGCGGCGAATTTAGATTTCGCAAAAGGTCAATGGCCCGCATCTCCTCCTCAATATGCTTCATGAGGGTGATCATCTCGTTGATGGAGTTGTGCAGGCGGATCTGGCTGTTGGAGAAATTGAAGATGGCATGGGGAATTTCCACGCCATTGCGCTGGAGTTCCCCCAGAATGGCGGCGATGCGATTGCCGGTGTCGTCCAGGTCGCCCTTCTCCATGATGATGCGCACGCTCTCCAGAATCTGCTGCTTTTTGCTGTCAAAGACAGTCTGGGCCGCCGGGGACAGCATGACACGGAAGGAATCCAGAAACTTGCTGGACTGCCTGGTGGTGGTGGCCACGATCATGGTCATGATGGCGCTCTGCTGCTCCTGGGTCAGTTTGGTGGCATTGCCAAAGTCAATGACCGTGAGCTTCTGCCCGTCGCTCATGATGTTGCCCGCATGCAG
>JAFTCE010000135.1 GCA_017454855.1 Desulfovibrio sp. | reverse complement strand
TTGCAGCGTACCCCCCCAGCCCTGGACAGCTCCCACGGCCTGAGGCATACTATGCATATTTCATGCCCACGGGGGGATAGCCCATGCCAGAGCTGAATTTTTCCAAATGGAGTCCGGGGGGCAACACGACGTTGCTTTTCCCGTCAGGCCAATACGAACCGCAGGAGCAAGCCCGGCTGGCCACAAGCGCCCTGGACGCGACCGTACTCGGCGGCGAACAGGCGGGATTTTTTGATGGTCAGCGCAAAATCCTGCGCATGGCCGGCGGGGAATTCTGCGTCAATGCAAGCCGCGCCATGGGTGCGCTCCTGGCCTGGCAAAATGCCCTGCCCACGTCCTCATGCCCGGCGTCCGACGATCAGGCGAGGCCGCAGTACGAGGCAGAAATCGTTGTTTCCGGCTGGCCCACTGCGATCCGCCTCCTTGTTCGCGGCCAAGTGCCGCTCTGGCAGGTGGCAGCCAGCTTGCGCCTGCCCCCCTGCCCGGTGGAGCATTTGGCTGCCGACGTCCGCCTGGTGCGTTTGCCGGGCATCTGCCACTTGCTGCTCAACGCACCCTTCCCCGCCAATCCAGATCATTGCCTTGCTGCGGCGGCAAGGTTGCGCAAGCGCTACCACTTGGACGACGAACCGGCTGCGGGCGTCGTCTGGTGGCGTAACAAAGGCCCCGGACTGGAGATGCTGCCCGTGGTGCATGTCCGCGATACCCACAGTGCCTGTGTGGAAAGCGCCTGCGGTTCGGGCGCGCTGGCCTTGGCTCTTACGCAAGAGGCATCCTGCGTGTCCATCCTGCAACCCAGCGGTTCAACTCTTGTCGTACGCCTGCGCGCCACGGATACAGAACACCTGGCCTGCATTGACGGGCCAGTACGCTTACTGGCCTGGGGTTCTGTCTGGCTGCCAGAGGCAACCGTACTGTCAGGATAGTGCTTGTGATGGTTTTTGTTGCAATGCCCCTACGAATACCCCCTAAGGCATGAGTGATGCACGACACGCCTACTGCCCTACGCGAAGGCTTCACCACTGGCAGCGCGGCCACTGGCGCGGCCCTGGCCGCCCTGCAGCTACTCTTCTATGGCAGTCGCCCTTCCAAGGTGCGCATTCCGCTGCCGCCCTTCACGGGGCCACAGGATGCTCTTGCTCCCCTGGTACAGCCAAGGGCTTGGCTGGATTTGCCCGTAGCACAGTGCCAGTACGGTCCGGCGCCGGAACTGGCGATAGCCTGGAGACGCAGCGACGGCACAGCGGATATGCCCCCGCTGGGCATGGCCCGCGCGGCACATGCCCTTGTGATCAAGGATGGTGGCGACGATCCCGATGTCACGTCCGGAGCTGCCATCGCGGCCACGGTCGTGGAGACGCTCCCCGCAACCCCCGGTTCCACTATGCCCGCCGCCATTGCCGTCATGGGCGGCCCAGGGGTGGGCCGGGTGACCCTGCCCGGACTGCCGTTGCCCGTAGGTTCGGCAGCCATCAATCCCGTCCCGCAGGCACAAGTGCGCTTTGCCCTGGGCCAGGCCCTAGCAGAATGCGCTTCCAGAGGACTGGCTGCATGTCCGCACCTGACGGTGTATATCAGCGTTCCCCAAGGACGTGATCTGGCCCGCAAGACCCTCAATCCACGCCTAGGCATCTTGGGCGGCATTTCCATCCTTGGCACCCAAGGTACCGTCCGCCCCTATAGTCATGAAGCCTGGCAAGCCACCATACGGCAAAGCCTACACGTGGCCAGGGCCTGCGGTTGTTCTTGCGCCTGCCTTGCCACCGGCAGGCGTTCCGAAACATTGCTCATGGCCCGCTACCCAGACCTGCCGTCACAGTGCTTCGTGCAGATTGCCGATTACGCGGCATTTTCCTTCAACATTGCTGGGCGCCTCGGTTTTACCCGTCTTGCCTGGGGTGGGTTTTTTGGTAAACTTCTGAAGCTGGCCCAGGGCCAGGCCAATACCCATGCCAGCAAATCCGTGCTGGACTTGTACGCCCTTGCCAAGGTCGCCCGCAGGGAAAAGTCCACCTGCGCTGCCGCCCTGGAAGGCTGTGTCACCGCTGCCAGCGCCCTGGAACTCCTCCTGGCCGACCCTGTCGGGCCGCAGGTTCTCAAACGCACAATGAACCAGGCAGCAGCTGTGGCCAGGACATTTGCCGCACAGGAGGTGCGCATGCATCTTTTTCATTTGGATGGCAGGGAAATATTGACGCTATGACTGATCAAAAAGAGCCTTTTCCTTTGATTATTGTGGGGCTTGACTGCGCTCGGTCGCCTGGGCACTTGAGCCTTGAGCAGCTAAACCTTCTCCGTGCAGCGGATGTCATCTGCGCTGGCAAACCCCTGCTGCGGGAGTTCTTCCCCTATTCCTCCTGGGACGCTCAGCCAGGACAGAGGCCGGACGCTGGTTTGGGCGATATTGCCCCCCATGCCCAGCTTTTCCCCCTGACATTTCCTCTGGATTCTCTACTTGGGCGTCTGGAACATTTGCGCAGGGCAGGCAAACGCGTTGTGCTGCTGGCCAACGGCGATCCCCTGCTCTTTGGCATTGGCGCTAGCGTGGTGCGGCAGCTCGGCCCGCAAGCCGTGCATCTTGTGCCTGCCGTCAGCGCCTTGCAGCAGGCATGCGCACGCCTTGCCCTGCCCTGGCACAAGGTACGCTGTCTCTCCCTGCACGGCAGGGATGATCTTTACCCGCTTTATGCGGCCAGCGGCAAAAATCTGCCCTTGTGCATCCTCACTGATGAACGCATGTCCCCGGCTGTCCTGGCCAGGCGCTTGCTGGAGCGCGGGGTTGACTGGTTTGAAGCGCATATTTTTGAACGCATGGGTACGGAGGACGAGAGACAGCGACACTTGAGCCTCGTCGAAACCGCCGAAAGCGCTTTTGGCCCGGCCTGCACAGTTATGCTCCTGCCCACGGCTCTGGCCAGGCAGCCCTGCCAGGGGCTGGAAAACACGCAACTGCTTTCGGAAGGCGGCTGTATCAGCTCGCAGTCAGTGCGCGCAGTTGCCTTGTCCCTGCTGCGCATCGCGCCGCAGCATGTGGTTTGGGACATTGGATCCGGTTCCGGAGCAGTGGCCCTGGAAGCTGCGGCCCTGGCCCATGAAGGCCGAGTCATCGCCATAGAACGCTCCACAGAGCGGGTTCGAAACATAGAGGAGAACCGACGCCGCTATGGAGCGGCCCTTGTGGATGTTTATTGCGGCCAGGCACCGGAATGCCTGTCTTGCCTACCGCAACCGGATCGCGTGTTCATTGGCGGCGGGCTTTCCCGTGCAGGGGAGAGCCTCTTGGGTCATGCCTGCCAATGCTTGCCCGTCGGCGGTCGTCTCGTGGCCAGCTGTGTCCTGTTGGAAAGCCTCTGCCTCTGCCGGAGTTTTTTTGAAATGCTGGCTTGGCCCATTGAAATTATACAGATTGCCGCCGCAGAAGGGAAAAACCTGGGCAAACATGTCCATTTGGTCGGCATGAACCCCGTTTTTCTCCTAGCGGCCCAAAAACCTGTTGCGGCAAAACAGCCTGGGCTGGTGGGCACAACATAGGGGCAGTGTAAAAAATTGCACGCCTCACAGAGGATGTCTTTATGACCGACGCACAACGCTCAGACCGTCCGGGACTTGTGTCCTTTGTGGGCGCCGGTCCCGGCGACCCGGAACTCATCACGGTCAAAGGACGTAAGGCCATAGCCGAGGCAGCCCTTGTTCTCTACACGGGTTCTCTCCTGCCGCCCGAAGTGGTGGCCTGCGCTGCTCCAGGGGCCATCGTCCGCGATTCCGCCCCGCTTACCCTTGCCCAATGCCACGCTCTCCTGCGCGAAACGGCCTTGGCCGGCAAGCCTGTGGCCCGTGTGCATACGGGCGATCCCTCGCTCTACGGCTGCCTACAGGAGCAAATCAGGCTCCTTGATGCCGACGGCATACCGTGGCGCGTCATTCCTGGCGTTACGGCGGCTTGTGCAGTGGCAGCCGCAGCCGGTCTCTCCTTGACCATGCCTGAAGCCTGCCAAAGCCTGATCATCACCCGCATGGCAGGCGCAACGCCCGTGCCTTCGGGCGAAAGGCTGCGCGATCTGGCAGTACACGGGGCAACGCTGGCCGTCTATCTCTCCGCAGCCCGAGCGGAAGAAATGCAGCACGAACTGCTCCAGAGCCTGCCTGCCGACACCGTCATACTCTGCGGCCAGCGCATTGGCTGGCCAGACGAAAAGCTCGTGTCTACGCGTCTCGACGCATTGGCACAATGTGTGCGTCAGCACAACCTGGACAGGCAGACGGTGTTCCTCATCCTGCCCGGCCAGCGATCCGGGGCGACGCCCGTCAGCTCCCGGCTCTATGACGCCCGATTCAGCCACGGCTTCCGCACTGCGCAGTCACCGGCTTTGCAGATGTCGCCGCGAGAAAAGCAGCCCACTGAGGCCGCGCCCAAACTCCATCAAAACACAGGAGATTCCCATGAACAGACGTGATTTCCTGCAAGGCGTTACTTTTGCGGCAGCCGCGACAATGACGGCTGCAGGCCCTGTTTTTGCCGCAGGGGATGGACAAAGGCACGCACTGCCCAAGCCCGATGTGACCCAAGGCAGGCCGCTCATGGCCTGCCTAGCGGCGCGTCGCTCCAATCGCGCCCTGGGCCGCGAGGATCTTGATTGGCCGACGCTCGGCGCTTTGCTTTGGGCTGCCTGGGGCATCAATCGCGACAACGGTCGACATGTCATCCCCACGGCCATGGACAGGCGACAGCTCGCCGTCTTTGCTGTACGCGGAGATGGGGTCTGGGAATATCTGCCCAAGGAACACGCCATCAAGCGGGTGCTGGATGGTGACAGGCGTGGCAGATTTGACGCTTCGGGCCTGGTGCTGCTCTATGCAGCTCCAGGGAACGATCGCTTCGCCCCCATGCATGTGGGTTCCATGTACCAGAATGTGGGCCTGTACTGCGCCTCTGTCGGCCTTGCCTCCTGCGTCAAATATCAGCAACATGAGGCCCTGGACGCAGAACTGCCTCTGCCCGCAGGCTGGATGACCTATATCACCCAGTCCGTGGCCCACCCGGCCCGTTGATGTCCTGCAATGTTACAGTCGGCCATTTTCGCCGACTGAAGCCGTCAGCGGCGGAGAGGACTGTGGACTATACTACTGCTGCTGCGCTCTTTTCGTGAAGATGCGCTCGACAAAGAAAGGCTTGCGGGTTCCCCGCAAGCCTTTGTATGGCTGACCTCTTGTGTCAGCATGCCTACCTGTAAGGGTTAGCAGTCCTTGGCGACCATCTTCACCAGCCTGTACAGCTGGTTGGTGAATCCGCCTTCATTGTCATACCAGAGAATCACCTTGACCATGGTCTCGTCCATGACGGCGGTGGACAGGGCGTCCACAACGCCACCGTAGGTGCTGCCCACGAAGTCGACGGAAACCAGGGGTTCCGTGGTGTAGCCCATGTTTTCCTTGAGCGGCCCATCGCTGGCGGCCTTCAGGGCGGCGTTGACTTGTTCCACGGTGCAGGGCTTCTCCATTTCGCAGGTCAGATCCACGAGGGAGCAGTCGGGCGTGGGCACGCGCACGGCCATGCCGTTGATCTTGCCCTTCAGCTCGGGTATGACCTGTCCCACGGCCTTGGCAGCGCCGGTGCTGGTGGGCACCATGGACACGGCTCCGGCACGACCGCGACGCCAGTCTTTCTTGTCAGAGCCGTCGAGAATGCGCTGGCTCATGGTGTACGAATGCACGGTGGTCATGAGGGCGTGGCGAATGCCAAAGTTCTCGTGCAGCACCTTGGCCGCTGGGGCCAGGCAGTTGGTGGTGCAGGAAGCTGCCGAAATGATATTGTGTTTGGAACCGTCATAGGCAGCATCGTTCACGCCCATGACAACCATGATGTCAACGTTTTTGCCGGGCGCGGAAATGATGGCCTTTTTGGCTCCGCAAGCCAGATGCTGGGACAGCCCTTCGCCGTCCTTGATCTTGCCCGTGCTTTCCACGGCCAGGGTCACCCCAAGGCGTTCCCATTCCCATTTGCCAATGTCGCAGCGCGTCACGGCGATGTGACGACCGTTGACAATAATGCCGTTCTCGTCATGCCCCACCGTGCCCGGGAAAATGCCGAAGGTGGAGTCATATTTGAAGAGATAGGCCAGCTGGTCATTGCTGGCGCGGGCGTTGATGGCAGCAATGCGCACATCCTGGGAGTCCGCCATGAGGCGGAGCAGGTAGCGGCCAATGCGTCCAAATCCGTTCAGTCCCACATTCACAGCCATAATGCTTGCTCCTTGCAGTAAGGGGTTTATGCTTTGCCGGAAGATCCCATGACAGTGCGGATCTTGCGGGCGACCATTTCCTTGACGGCCTCACGCGCTGGCGTGAGGTATTGGCGTGGGTCAAAATGTTCTGGATGCTCCGTGAAATACTTGCGGATGGAAGCCGTGACTGCCAGGCGTATGTCCGTGTCCACGTTGATCTTGCACACGCCCATGCTTGCGGCCTTGCGCAGCATGTCTTCGGGCACACCCCTGGCGCCGCCGACCTTGCCGCCATAGGCATTGCACTGCTCCACAAATTCTTGGGGCACGCTGGAAGCGCCGTGCAGGACAAGGGGATAGCCGGGCAGTTTGTTGCCTATGGCCTCCAGGCGCTCAAAGTCCAGCTTGGCTTCGCCCTTAAACTTGTAGGCCCCGTGGCTTGTGCCGATGGCCACGGCTAGGGAGTCACATCCCGTACGTTCCACAAATTGTACGGCTTCATCAGGATCGGTGTAGACGTGTTCGGCTGACTGCACATGCTCCTCAATGCCGGCCAGCTTGCCCAATTCCGCCTCCACCCAGACGCCGCGGGGGTGGGCATAGTCCACGACTTTTTTGGTCACGGCAATATTTTCTTCAAAAGACAAATGCGAACCGTCGATCATCACGGAGGTGAAACCGCCGTCGATACAATCGCGGCACATTTCAAAACTGGGGCCGTGGTCAAGGTGGACGACCACAGGTATGGTCGGATCCAGGGAGAGGGCGGCCTCCACCAGCTTCATGATGTATGCCTGTCCGGCGTACTTGCGTGCGCCTGCGGAAACCTGCAGGATAACGGGAGATTTTTCCTCAGAGGCTGCGCTCATGATGCCCTGGATGATCTCCATGTTGTTGACATTGAAGGCGCCGATGGCGTAACCGCCGGCATAGGCGTCGGCAAACATCTGTTTGGGGTTGATGAGAGGCATGGTCTTCTCCTCAAGTTGTGCGTTGGCGCGGCATGCGCCGCAAAAAATGTTTCGCCGTATATACAACAAATTTTTACAAAGGGGAATGCAGTCTTTGCTGCTGCCGCTCACAGGGGCATGTCCTCCAGGGCCTGCAAGCCCGCAGGATCGGTAAAGTCGAAATGCAAGGGCGTCAAGACAATATAGCCCCGATTGAGCATGTCCTTGTCTGACCCGGCTTCAATGCTTGCCGCAGGGATTTCGCCTTCCAGCCACCAGTAGGGGGCTCCGCGTGGGTCACGGCGTTCGGTGTAGGTATTGATCCAAACGGCGCTGGTCTGGGGGCAGACGCGCAAACCCCTGGCTTCGCTGAGGGGGCAGGCGGGATAGTTGACGTTGAGTACCCTGCGATGTCCCAAGCGAGACCAGTCCACGCGCAGGGCCAGGGCCGCCAGATGGCGGGCCTGGGGCATGAGATCCATCTGGACCGGATTATGGCAATCGTGCGAAACGGCAATGCTGGGCAGATCTTCATGGGCCGCCTCGGTAGCTGCGCCCACCGTGCCGGAGTAAAGGATGTCGGGACCCACGTTGGAACCGGCATTGATGCCGGAAATGACCATATCCGGTCGTTTGGGCAAGAGATGTCCCAAGGCCAGCTTGACGCAGTCCGTAGGCGTACCGTACACGCCCAATCCATGGAAATTGGGTTCTTCAAATTCCATGGCCCGCACTGGCTCGAAGACCGTGAGTGAATGTCCCACGCCGGACTGCTGGCGCATGGGGGCCACCACATGCACCGTATGCCCGGCCTCCACAAGGGCCGCGTACATGGCGCGCAATCCCTTGGCCCGTATGCCGTCGTCGTTACTGAGCAAAATGTCCATTTGACAATACCCCAGAAAGAAGAGAAAGCTACTACGACGTGTCGAGCGCGACCCGCTGCCTCACGGCAACATCCAACCCGTCACAGGGATGCTATATATGGAAAAAGGCTGTTACGTCAAAGACATTGGCGCAGGTTCTGAGGTGCGCGGCCTGTTTGTTGTCAGTCAGGCCACGCAAGCCCAAAGCCGCAACGGTCCCTACTGGCGGCTCACGTTGACCGATGCCAGTGGCAGCCTGGAGGCCAAAATATGGCATCCGCTCAGTGCAAATTTTACGGATATACCTGCAGGTTCCCTGGCCTGGATTGAAGGCCGTGCGGCCTGCTTTCGTGACGAGGTGCAAGTCACGGTGGAACAGCTACGCCTGCTCGACGCACAGGCTTGCTTGGACGCAGACCTCGCCGCGCTCATGCCTGCCAGTCCTTACTCTCTGGACGGTATGCTGGCCGAGCTGGAAGACATCGCCAAACAGGAATTTTCCCATGCGCCCTGGCGCAAGCTCGTGCGCAGCGTACTCAGCCATGAGGAACTGCGGGCGGCATTTCGCGTCTGTCCGGCTGCCAAGGGCATACATCATGCCTATGTTGGTGGCTTATTGGAACACACCTTGAGCGTCGTCACCGTCTGCCGCCGTATTGCCGATCACTATGCGCTCCTGGATCGCCAGACCCTGTTGGCTGGCGCGCTCTTCCACGACCTGGGAAAAATTCGTGAATTTTCGGGCGGCATGGCCAATGACTATACTGACGATGGTCGACTACTGGGCCATTTGATGCTCGGGGTGGAAATGTTGGAACCCTTTTTGGCCAAGTCCGGTCTTGAGGTCGATCTGCAGCGGCATTTGAAACACCTCATCCTCAGCCATCACGGGGAACTGGGCTTTGGCGCCGTGCGCGAACCCCATACACCGGAAGCCATGGCCCTACACTTTGCCGACAATCTGGACGCCAAAATGGCCCAATGCGTCGGCCTTTTCGCCCGTATGGAGGGGAAGGAACCCGGCTGGACCCCCTGGCAGAGTAGCCTGAACAGGCCCCTTTACCGTGCCGCACGTACGCCCGAAACCAGTACAACAGTACGCAAGAAAGCTCCCAGGGAAAAAAACCTTTCCCTCCTAGAATGCGCCAACGAAAAAACCTAACAAGGGTATAGTTGGCAAGCCTGTTCACGCACTAGCGAGACGTCTTGTCCGTTCGTCAGAGGACGTGTGCGCCCGTATCCGAGAATCGCGGTGGCTGCGTCTGCTTGACGGCTTCAGAAGGGCATTTTATGATGATGCCACAGGCGATGAGTCCACCGCCTGTGCGCAGGCAAGATATTGCCGTCATGACAACCCGGGGGCAAGGGCATGTTCATCAGTTTTGAAGGCATCGAAGGCGCAGGCAAGACCACTGCCCTCAACTATCTGGCCGATCTGCTGCAAAGCCGCGGGCATGACTGCCTCTCCACGCGTGAACCAGGAGGCTGCACACTGGGCCGTAATCTCCGCTCCATCCTGCTTGACGCCCGCACGCGGCATCTGTCAGGTCGCGCAGAACTCTTTCTTTTTCTCGCGGACAGGGCACAGCACGTTGCTGAAATCATCCGTCCAGCCCTGGAAGCCGGTCAAGTCGTCCTTTGCGACCGCTATACCGATTCCACTCTGGCCTATCAAGGCTATGGGCGGGGACAGGACATTGATTACCTGCGCAGATTGAACCAGGCCGCAACCGGCGGTTTACAGCCCGAATTGACCCTGCTTTTCGACCTGCCCGTGCGCTGCGGCCTTATGCGCGCCGGGGAGCGGAACCGAGCCGAAGGGCTGATCCTTGTCGAAGGACGCTTTGATTCCGAAAGCCTGGACTTTCACGAGCGCGTACGCCAAGGCTACCGCGCTCTGGCCGAGGAGGAACCGCAGCGCGTAGCCATTGTGGACGCCGCGCAGCCGCCGGAAGATGTTGTCTTGCAATGCCGTTCCGCCTTGGAAGCCCACTTACATGCCCGCGGGCAGAGCCTGGACGGGACAGCCATTCCAGAGGAAGGTGAAGATGACGACACATGACGCCATGCCTGATGCCCTGACGGCCCGCCGCCGTCTGGGCGTCGTGTTTTTTCCGGCCTTTGACTGGGCTATTTCGGCCACGCATCCCGAACGTGAGGAAAGGCTGCTCTATACGCGCGACCAGCTTTTGGAAGAAGGTCTGTTTGATATTCCCGGCATCACGGAATATCGGCCTATTTTTGCCACTCCGGCACAGCTTGTCAGGGCGCACTTCTGCCTGCCAGACGTGCGCGCCGTCTGCACGGAATCGCATTTTGCCTCGGCAGGCGGGGCCATACGCGCCGCCCAGCTCGTTATGGCGGGAGCGGAAGAGCGCGCCTTCGCCCTGGTGCGACCGCCAGGACATCACGCCATGCGCGTGGTTCACGGCAACCGCGGCTTTTGCAATATCAACAACGAAGCTGTGATGATAGAATATATTCGAGATCACTATCCTAGACCCGACGGTCGGCCCCTGCGCGTGGCCGTCGTGGACACGGACGTGCATCACGGCGATGGCAGCCAAGATATCTTTTGGAACGATCCCCATACCCTGTTCATATCCCTGCATCAGGACGGGCGCACGCTCTATCCAGGCACGGGCTTTCCGCAGGAATGCGGCGGACCCGGAGCATTGGGGCGCACACTCAATATACCCCTTCCCCCGGAAACCTCGGACGAGGGCTACCTTTACGCCATTGAACATGCTGTTCTGCCCATTTTGGAAGAGTTCAAGCCCGATCTGATCGTCAATTCCGCCGGACAGGACAATCATTTCACGGATCCCCTGGCCAATATGAAACTTTCCGCCCAGGGCTATGCCGCACTCAATGCCAAGCTGAATCCGCATATTGCCGTGTTGGAGGGCGGATATTCCATCAGAGGGGCTTTACCCTATGTAAACATGGGCATTTGCCTGGCCTTGGCTGGTCTGGATGCCACGGACATACGCGAACCACAATGGCGGCCCGAAGCAAGCCGACAGTCGGCCAAGGTAGGTGACTATATTGCCCACCTGTGCGACGGCGTTCTGGAACTGTTCCGACATCCCCCCAAGGAACCCACCGAAGGCCGCGAGGAAGATGGCTGGTGGGTTCGCCGCAAGTATATTTTCTATGACACAGACATGCTGCGCGAGGGACAGACTGAAGCCTGGCGGCTCTGTGGCGATTGCTCCGGCGTGGGCCGCATTGTCACGGCCTCCGAGCGTGTAGCCCAGTCCCTGTGCGTCCTCGTGCCGCGTCATGCCTGCCCGCGCTGCAGGACAGAAGGACTGGCCTTGGCAGACAAGGCGCGCAAGGCCGGGCGCTATGCCCATGTGTTGCTTTTGGACGGAGACGCAGTGGCGGCATAGGGGAATGCCTCAGCGTTTCGTAAAGGATTTTTATGACCTTCGGGAAAAGAACGCGCCACATGCAGAAGTTTGTAAAAACAGTGGCATATGCCCCGTAATGGTTCCTACGTACGGATTCAGGAGTCAATGCGAACCATGAAGCCTGTCATAAAATACCCGGGTGGAAAAGAAAAAGAATTGCATTTCATAAAGATGTCTTTCCCAACTACGATAGAAAAGTATTATGAACCATTTATCGGTGGAGGCGCTGTTTTTTTTGGATATGATTGGAGTAAAGAAACATATTTAAATGATAAATCTGAAGATTTAATGAGACTATATACATGTATAAAAAATAAAAATAGATTATTTATAAAAACATTACAACACATAAATATTATATGGAAAGATATTGCTAATTTTGTTTTATTTAATATCGACATATTAAAGAACTATTACAAATCAAATCAATATAATTCAAGACAAGAATTGAAAAAATTTATAATGAATACAAAACTTTTTGATGATATTTCTCAACTTGTACATACATTAGAAAAAAAATACATGGTAAAGATATTTTCAGATTGTGTTTTTGATAAATTTGGCAGAACTAGAAAAATAGAAAATGCAAGAGGAAAATTACAACAAAATTCAGATTATTGCGACAATATAGAATCTGGTTTTAAAAGAGGACTGTACACAATCCTAAGAAAAATATATAATGAAACAAAAGTTTTCAATGGATTTTCTTCTGCATTATTTTTTTTTATTCGAGAATACTGTTATTCTTCAATGTTCAGGTACAACTCCAGAGGTGACTTTAATGTACCATATGGTGGAATTTCGTACAATCATAAATATTTAGATGAGAAAATATCCTATATTACAAGTAAAAATATGACGACTAAATTATCTAGTGCTGTTATTAGCTGTACAGATTTTTACGATTTTCTGAAAAATTATCCTCCGCAAATGAATGACTTCGTTTTTTTAGATCCACCGTATGATACAGAATTTTCATGCTATGCAAAAAACGAATTTACGCATAAAGATCATGAACGACTTGCACATTATTTAAAAAATGAATGTTTGGGTAATTGGATGCTCGTGATAAAAAAAACTGATTTTATAAAAGCACTTTATCCTTTACACAAAGAAACAGTTAATGGAGGCAACATTTACCTTTTTGATTTTAGCAAAAAATACCAAGTAAGTTTCAAAAATAGAAATAGTAAAGATTCCACTCATTGTATTATAACAAATTATGATGTTAATCGATGGACAAGGTAAAAAAGATATATTCCTCCTATGAACATGCAGCAAAGAACCAGGAGAATGCAATGGCGCACATTCTGATTATCGGAGCAGGTGGCGTGGGCAGCGTTGTGGCTCACAAATGCGGGCAGGTGCTGGCCGAGGGCGGTTTCGACCGCGTCACCCTGGCCAGTCGAACACTTTCTCGCTGCACGGACGTGGCCGCCAGCGTACGAACGCGCATGGGCGTTGCCCTGGACACGGCCCAGGTGGATGCGGACAACGTCCCGGAATTGTGCGCGCTTTTGCGTGAACTCAAGCCCGATGTCCTCTGTAATGTGGCCCTCCCTTATCAGGATCTACACATCATGGATGCCTGTCTTGCCTGCGGCGTACATTATGTGGATACGGCCAATTACGAACCCTTGGACACGGCGAAATTTGAGTACAAATGGCAGTGGGCGTATGCTGACCGTTTTCGCGAGGCAGGTCTGACGGCCTTGCTGGGTTCTGGTTTTGACCCTGGCGTCACCAATGTCTATGCCGCCTGGGCGCTCAAGCACGAACTGGACGAAGTGCATGTGCTGGACATCATCGACTGCAATGCCGGTGACCACGGCCAGCCTTTTGCCACCAACTTCAACCCAGAAATCAACATCCGTGAAGTCACGGCGCGCGGTCGCTATTGGGAGCGCGGGGAATGGGTGGAAACCGATCCCCTGGCCTGGTCCATGACCTATGACTTTCCGAGCGGCATTGGCCCCAAAAAATGCTATCTCATGTACCATGAGGAATTGGAATCGCTGGTGCGGCATCTGCCGGGCCTGCGCCGCGCTCGCTTCTGGATGACATTTTCCGAAAGCTACCTCAACCATCTCAAGGTTCTCGGCAACGTGGGCTTGACGCGCATTGACCCCGTGCGCTTCGGCGGGCAGGACATTGTGCCGATCCAATTTCTGGCGGCGCTTTTGCCAGACCCGGCGTCCCTCGGCCCGCTGACGCATGGCAAGACATGCATTGGCGATGTGCTGCGCGGCGTCAAGGATGGCCAAGAAAAAAGCGTCTATGTCTACAACGTCTGCGACCATGAACGCTGCTACGCCGAAGTGGGTTCCCAAGCCATTTCCTACACCACGGGCGTGCCGGCCATGATTGGCACCAAGCTGGTCGCCTTGGGCCAATGGCGCAAGCCCGGCGTGTGGAACATGGAGCAGTTTGACCCCGATCCCTTCATGGACGCTCTCACGACCTACGGCCTGCCTTGGCAGTGCGTGGACGCCAGTGGCAATAAACTGTAGAAGCGCAGCCATGCCCGATCAAAATCGTATACGTAATTTCTGTATCATTGCCCACATTGATCACGGCAAGTCAACCCTGGCAGACCGTATTCTGGAGCTAACTGGCCTTGTCAGCCAACGCGAGGCGCGGCAGCAATACCTAGACAGGATGGATTTGGAACGGGAGCGCGGCATCACGATCAAGGCCCAGACCGTGCGTATTCCTTACAGGGCCGCAGACGGTCAGGAATACGAACTCAACCTTATCGACACGCCGGGCCATGTGGATTTTCACTACGAGGTATCACGATCCCTGGCAGCGTGTGAAGGCGCGCTCCTGGTGGTGGACGCCACGCAGGGGGTGGAGGCACAAACCCTGGCCAATGTCTATCTGGCGCTGGATCACGATCACGAAATTATCCCCGTACTGAACAAGATAGATTTGCCAAGCGCCGATGTACAACGCGTCAAGAAAGAGATTGAGGAGGGCATTGGCCTGGATTGTGCCGAGGCCCTGTCCGTGTCAGCCAAGACAGGCATGGGCGTGGAAGCCGTTCTCGAAGCCATTGTGCGTCGTCTGCCGGCGCCGCACGGTACTGTTGATGCGCCCCTCAAGGCATTGGTTTTTGATTCCTGGTACGACAGCTATCAGGGCGTTGTCACCCTCTTTCGCATCGTGGATGGACGCCTACGCCTGGGCGACAAAATACGCCTCATGAGTACGGATAAGGAATACGAGGTGCTGCGCCTGGGCGTGTTTTCCCCGGAGGCCGTGGAAGTGCGCGAGCTTGAGGCCGGCGAGGTGGGCTTTCTCTGCGCATCCATCAAGGCATTGGGCGACGCCCGCGTAGGGGACACCATCACGCTGGCTGCAATGCCTGCGGCAAAGCCAGTGCCCGGCTTCAAGGAAGCGAAGCCCATGGTCTTCTGTGGACTCTATCCCACAGAGTCCGAGGAATACGAAGGACTCAAGTCCGCGTTGGAAAAGTTGCAGCTCAACGACGCCGCATTTACCTTTGAAGCGGAAACATCCCAGGCGCTGGGCTTTGGTTTTCGCTGCGGTTTTCTGGGCCTGCTGCA
>JAFTCE010000134.1 GCA_017454855.1 Desulfovibrio sp. | reverse complement strand
GAGGACATCAACGCCCTGATTGAAAAGGCGGCTACGGAGGCGACATAATCATCATTACAACCGCAGCCGCCCACAGGAGCGCAGTAGCCGCAGGCCGAAAGGCTTGCGTTTTTTTCATTCGCCCCATTCCCTGCCCAGAAGAGAGAGAGAGAGACTCCCTCCCATATAATCATTCCGCGTTCATTTTAGTCATTTTTTCTTTTATTTCATATATATATCGGAAGATTCCCGAACCAGACGGGGAAGCCGAATTCAGGGTATTTTCCCTTTTTCCCTATCCAAATTCCTATCCAAATTTTTCATATTTCTCAAGATTTAGTCTTAAAATTCATCATGTTATATTAAATTTTCAGTTTTTTCAAAATAATTTTCAGCGACAAGCTTCTTTCACAGCAAATACGCCTTCCCGGCACCTCGTTCTGCCCTCGGCTTCAGTCCGTCGGCCAGTGGGTGCTCTGCGCACAAGCTCCTCCTGTCTCCATTCTCCAAACCTTCTGCTCCCTGGGCATCTTGCTATCCGTGCTCCCCCCGTCTTTTGAGACCGCCACGTTGGGACTGCTTGCGCTTAATAGTAGCCGCCGGGCCTGAAGTTTCAAAACTACCCGGCGCAAGTAACCAGCTCAAAAGACCGGCTTCAAGTCATGGAAAACCCTTTCACCGGGTTTCTGGTTTGAGCATGGAGCATACATCATGAAGACATTCATCCCCAAGGGAAACATTTTCGGCCCAATAGTACCATTTTTCATTATTAAGAGAAAAATGTCTGTAGGTTCAAAAATGCTTTATGCAGTTTTATGCAGCTATGCCGGTGACCATGACTACTGCGTTGTTTACCAACAAACACTGGCGGGGCACTTGTCATGCTCCGTTAACAGCATCAAGAAGTATTTGTCTGAACTCGTAGAAGAAAAGCTGATTCACATCGAAACGACACAACATCGTCATTCAATTTTCTATTTGCTCCGTCCTGACGGGGATGACACTCCTGATGGAGGAAGGAATAACCCGAATGCCAGGACAAAATCATTTAATGATGTTACGTTTAATGATTGTCCGTCAGAAATTGATACCCCACTGTCAAATTTTGACAGTCAACCGTCAAAATTTGATGGTAAATCGTCAAAAATTGGCTACTCTAATAAGATAAATATTAAAAATACAAATCCCCCCCTCCCCCCAGAAAATGGGGCGGGTGATTCTTCCTTTTCTGGGAAAGCCATTTCAGGCGTTCGATGGGTATTTCTCGTTGCCAATAAAGCATTTGAGATGCTCTGGGCCATCTACCCGCGCAGGGAAGGCAAAGAATTGGCCCGCGCCATATGGCACAAACTCTGGAAGAAGGGTTCGCTTCCTGCGCTTGATGTATTGCTCGCCATCATCAATCGGCTTCGTTCCTCGGCAAACTGGCTCAAGGAACACGGCCGCTATGTGCCCATGCTGTCAAACTGGCTCAAGGGACAGCGTTGGCTGGATGAACAGCCCGCAGAGGAACTCCCTTCAACTGAAGACAAGGCTTGGCAGGAACGCTCGAACCGCATCCTGATTGAACTGGAGCAACGCAAGAAGACCGAAGCAGAAAAGAGCGATGCCCTCCGGCCTCTCTTTGAGGCTTTCTTCGCCAGATTTTCCGACCATAGCGGGAGAGGCCCTGTCTGGGGCCTGTGGGTCCACATGCACAGCAAGGGCCTTGCACCTCTCGCTTCTGATGTGCCGCATGACAATACCTTGCCGCCTTTGCAGTTTCTGCAAAAGCGTCAACGCGAAATCCCTCTCGCAGCATGATTGGCAGAAGGTGAAGTATGAAACCACAAACCCTGTTTGCTCTTTTGCTCATCATGGGGATGTCCGCTGCCATATCCGTTTTTGCGGCCTCTGATGGCGCCTCAAATGCGAAGCCCGCAAGCAGCCTTCAACAAGGCGGCCCCCAGCAGGGCGTGGTGCTTGGGCAACCGCCTGCCCAATATCCGGCCAAGAACACAGAGGACGTACAGCAGCCCGCAAAGCAGGAATCCTCCACGGCTGCTTCCGCTGCTCCAGAGGTGAAGCCGGATGATGCCCAAGCATTGTTTCAGGAATCCCTGCGTCAGATGATGCCGCTCAATCAGGAGCAGATACTGGAATACCGCGAACGCTCCGACCAGAGAGAGCGTGCGCTGCTCCCCGTTGCGCCGTCGCTTGGAAGCAAGACTGTTCGGGTGACGCTGGAGCCGGGTCATGCCCCGGCTGTGGTGCATTGCACCGCAAACATCGCCACCTCTCTCGTCTTTCACGACACCACGGGCCAGCCCTGGCCCATCACTTCAGTAACCAACGGCGGCCCACAAGCCTTTCAGATTCTACGCCCGGAACTGCCTGAAGGCAATCTGCTCAATGTGATGCCTATCCAGCCATACGGCTCGGCCAACATCGTTGTGACACTGGCAAAGCAGGACATTCCCCTTGTCATCCGCCTGGAAAGCGATTCCGTACGATCCCCGCAACGCAATGCCGATGGTCTTGTCCTTTTCCAGCTCGCCCATTTCGGCCCCAATGCACAGTCACCACTGACAAAGGAGGTCAAGGAAACTGCAAGTTCAACCATGATTGCTTTTCTCGACCATGTTCCGCCGCCAGGTGCAACCCGTGTGAGCTGCATCCCCACGGATGACAACACAATCCTATGGAAACTGGCTGGAAAACACTACTTGCGGACAGCTCACTCGCTTATGTGGCCCGCGTGGATTTCTGTTGTGAATGGTGCCGGTGGCATCAAATGTTACGAATTGCCTGTCACTCCCCGCATCATGCTCTCCCGTAACGGTGTTGTGGAGACCTTCAAAATCAGGGAGTCCGCGCAATGAGTGACATCATAAGCATGGAAAACAAGCGTCGCGTCTATATTTGGGGCGGTATCGGCGCTCTTGTGTGCGCTGGGGGTCTGTTTCTTTTCGGCGTGTTTTCAAATCCGGACAGACCAGACACCGCTACGGCCATCAATCCGCCGCCGACTGAGAGAGTCAAAGGTGGCGCGGGAGGCTCCGGCACCCCAGAATACAACAACAAGGTGAAGCAGTACGACCAGCAACAAGCAGACGCCGCCCTTCAGGCCGGTGACAGCTATATTGCCACGCCCACGGGCAAACGCTCATCCCTGCTCACACGTCGGGATGAGGCGAAGCCGCTTCAGCAACAGCCTCTACCTGTTGCGCGTCCCATGCCGATACGGCAACAGCCGCGTCCCAACAACAATGACCGGCTCAAAAGGATGCTGGAAGACCTGCAAGCCCTGGAGGAACGGCTCAATTCCGTGTCAGTGGCTCAGGCCTCCCTGTTCTATCAACGCGATTTCTCCAAGGAGGTGCAAAAGGAAATCCCAGCCGCGACCGATTCTGCCAAGTCCGATGAAACGGTTTCGCACCGTTCCCTTCGGACGGGTGACATCCTCTATGCCGTGGTGGACACGGGCGTGAACTCGGATGTGCCCTCGGCCGTCATGGCTACGGTCACGGCTGGGAAATACAACAAGACAAAGCTCATTGGGCGCTTCCAGCGGCATGATGAACGGCTTGTCCTCGCCTTCACCAATGCCGTTCTTCCCGACGGCTCACGGGTTCAGGTGGAGGCATACGCCATTGACCCTGAAACCACAGAAGCATCCGTCGCAAGCTCTGTCGATACGCATTTCCTCTCCCGTTGGGGTGGACTGATTGCGTCCTCCTTTCTGGAAGGTTTGGGGCAGGTCAAACGATTGAGCGGAGCCACCAGCACGCTCTATGGCGGCTACAGCAATTCCGGATCCGACTATCTGCTGTGGAACGACTACTCCCTCGAAGACCAGGCGTGGATAGCCGCCGGGAAGGTTGGGGAGAAATCCGGCAAAATCTTTGAGAAGAACTTTGACCGCCCTCCGACTGTGTATCTGGAAGCGGGTTCGCCCATTGGCGTCCTCATCATGAATGTGAAGGACAGCAAGGGGAAATGACATGGAAAACTATGTCGCCAACGTCATTCCCCATTTGCAGCAATGGTGGCAGACAATCATTGTCATCATTTATGTCCTTGGTTTGATAACGGCTTTTCGCGCACTGTATGTGACTGCGGACAACAAAAACCGTGTCAGCAAACGGTCAACACTGCTGGCCATCACCGCTGCCGTTCTGCTGCTGAACATGCCAAGTTTCATGGACTCTCTGAGCATGACACTTTTCAATCATAGCTCAGAACAGTCCCTCAGTTACAGCCCGCCATCTTCTCCGGCGTCTGTATATATCCAGTTCGCCGTGTATGCCATCATGACAATTGGCCTCATCGGGATTGCGCGTGGGATTTGCCTGCTGGCTGAAGAACAACAGTCACGAAGCATCGCACGAGCCATCACACATATTGTCGGCGGCATCATTGCGGCCAACATTGTCACCTTTCTGCGGGGCATCGGCGCTACCGTTGGAGGCGACGTGCAATCGTATATCGCAAAAATCATCGGATAAGGGTGCATCTCATGAACAATAATTTCCTGACAGGTCTTTCTCCCTTGAGGGTTTCGATGGCGCACATCGTCATGTTCGCCTGTGTCCTTTACGCGCCTCAAATCGTCATGGCTGCGGTCGCATTGGGTGAAATCGGCCAAAACGTGGCGCAAAACGCGAAAGGCGCGGCAAAGGGCATCATGTATTTCGGCTTCACAATGGCAACGGGCATGTTCTTCTGGGGCGGCTTTGAACTCTACAAGGCCAGTAAACAAGGCAGCGGCGGCTACACCTACCCCGGCGGCTTCATCAAAATCGGCGTCGCCATGTTGATTCTGGGAGCAAGCGCGGTCATCAGCTCCTTTTCGGCCACGCTGTTCGGGTCCGATCAAACCACGGGCTTGAACGAACTCGGTTTGAGGTAGCGGAGAGCGGCCATGCGGAACAAATCTTCCTCGCTGTTCCACAAGAACGACGCTCCGGCGTCGCAGAAAAATGCGGTCGAAAACCCTGAGCCAGATGCGCCCTCGCCCCTGTTTGACGGCAAAACAGTCTACGGCGGGCTGCAATGGTACCAAGCTCATTATCGGCGAGCCATGCAGATTGCGATTGTACTGGCCGGAGGGCTGTGCCTTTCCATCACCGTCATCGGCGCTCTTGTTGTGTTACGGCCCACACCCGTCTTTTTCGCGGCCACACCGGATTTGCGGCTTGCAGAAATGGTGCCCTTGGACAAACCCGTGCTGACCCAGCAGGGCTTGCTGAACTGGGCAACTGAAACCGTGACAAATGCAGTGTCCCTCGATTTCCTCGAATGGCGCAAAAAGCTGACTGCTGCCCGGGAACACTTCTCCGAACCGGCCTTCAAGTCCTTCCTGTCCTCGCTGGAGAGTTCCGGCATTCTGGGCATGATTCAGGACAAGCGACTCTCGGCCTCTGCCGTTGTCACTCAGGCTCCGGTCATTGTGGCCTCCGGCATGATTGACGGCAAGGCGTCGTGGAAAATCGAGTTCCCCATCATCATTTCCTACGAATCCAGCCAGGGCGTGGAAAGCACGCAAAAACTGCTGGCCGTTGTTCTGGCGCGTCGGGCCTCCACGGTGCGCTCGCCCCGTGGCGTTGTCATTGAACAAGTTGTTTTGAAGCGGGATGCGTGATGCTGAACAACCTTATCACCGGCCTTGTGAACGGAATGCAATCCCTTTCTGAAGTGTTTTGCGCCCCTGTGAGCAGTTACTGTCGCCTGGAAACCGTGGACGGCGACGCCATCGTGGCAGACGACGGCAGCCTTGTCAGCATCCTGCGGCTGGAAGGTTCTCTCAAGCACATAGATGCCAAGGAATACGACCGCATCATCGACGTGTTGCAGGAAAAGCTGCAATCCTCCTTCGCCAAGCCGGGACATCTGCTGCAATGCGTCTTCAACTTTGACCCTGAAGGTGGGAAAGCTCGTGTAGAAGAACTGTTCGCGCCCTCAATTATCACCACGCGCAACCTGGGCATGGAACTCGGCCCCCTGTTCGACAACTGGACTGACGCGCTCAAACGATATTGCGCTGTGGAGACTTCATGGCTGGTCTTATGGACGCGCCCGGATGTGCTGGCTCCACGGCTTCGCAAAGCAGCCAACAGGGAATGCGCGGTCGCCATGGCGAAAACGCCGTGTCCCAAAGGTTGTCAGCAGATTTCTCGCGGTTTCGCGGCGTTACATGACGCCCACGGCGGTTTCGTAGCCGGCGTACTTGACGCCTTTCGGCAGGCGGATTTGCTGGTGTATGCCCTGTCGCCCAAGGAAGCCTTGCGGGATGTGCGTGTCTGCATTGACCCGGAGTTCACGAGTCGCCACTGGCAGCCCCTCATTCCCGGCGATCCGTTGCCGCTTCGACTGCCGGATGAAGGAACGCCGCCCAGCGACGCGTTGCATCAGGTCATCTACCCTGATTTCCGACGGCAACTCTGGCCGCGTGAAGGGCGCATGGCTTCACGCAGCACCATCCGCATCGGCGACCGCATCTACGGTCCGCTCATTATGACGCTCATGCCTCAAACACCCAAGCCCTTTGCGGAACTGTTCTCCTCGCTGGCCAGGCGAGATGAACGCATACCGTGCCGCGTGTCCTTTTTGCTGGGCAACGGCGGCCTGAAGCTGGGCCTCAAACCCATGCTGGCCTCCATCCTCGCTTTTGCCGGTTCAGACAACAAACGCTTTAACCGTGCCGTTGATGCCCTGCGGGAACTGGATTTGGAGGGCGTATGCTGCGTCAAATTCAGCTTGTGCTTCTGCACATGGACGCGGGATGCAGATGCCCCGACAGCACTTTCACGACTGCGTCGCCGTGTGGCGGAGCTCGCCAAGGCCATTCAGGGATGGGGCACGTCGGATGTGTCCGAGGCCATTGGCGATCCGCTTCTAGGCTTCACAGCCACACTCCCGGCCATGATGCCCACAAGTCCCGCGCCAGTAACAGCCGCGCCTCTGCCCGACGCCCTTGGCATGTTGCCCTTACGACCGGCCTCCCCGTGGCGGGAGGGAAGTCTGCTCCTGCGCTCCCGTGACGGCAAAATCATCCCCTTTGCGCCGAACAGTGCGGAACAGGCCGCGTGGATTGACCTGGGCGTGGCCCCGATGGGCGCGGGCAAGTCCGTTTTTCTCAACGCTCTCAACTTTTCCTTTGTGACGCAGGCGGGCGTTTCCCGTCTGCCGTGGCTCTCCATTGTGGATGTGGGGCCGTCCAGTTCCGGCCTTATCACCCTGCTCAGGGAAAGTTTGCCGGAGGGACAAAAGCATCTGGTGGCTTACCATCGCCTGCGTATGGCGGAGGCATATGCCATCAACCCCTTTGACACGCCCCTCGGTTTGCGCCGTCCGCTGCCGGCGCACAAGGCGTTCCTGGTCAATTTCCTCTCGCTTCTGGCCACGCCTCTGGACGCCAAAGCTCCCGCCGACGGAGTGCCTGGGCTGCTACAACGAGCCGTTGATCTGGCCTACGAGTACCTTTCCGACGGTATCATGCCCCGCAAATATGAAGCGACACGGTTGCCGGAGCTGCACAAGCTCCTTCAGCGCGAGGCCATCAAGGTGGATGCGCATACCACATGGTGGGAAGTCGTGGACGCCCTCTTTGAAAAGGGCTTTGTGCATGAAGCGCATCAGGCACAACGCTACGCTGTGCCTATGCTGGCCGACATCAGCACGCACATTTCACAGAACAAGGGCATCCAGCAGACATATGACAAGGAAACCATAAAGAATGTCTGGCGCTCCATCATCGACGCCATTGAAACCTATGTGGTGCTGAAACGCCCCACGCAATTCGATCTGGGCGACGCACAGATTGTCAGCCTTGACCTTGATGAGGTCGCCCCGCGCGGCGGACAGACCGCCGACAGGCAATCTGCCGTCATGTACATGCTGGCGAGGCACATCCTTGGCTCAAGGTTCTTTCTGATGCCCGCCGATGTGCAGCAGATGCCCCCAAAATACCAAGCCTACCATGTGGAGCGCATTGAGGCCATACGGGAAGACCCCAAACGGCTTTGTTATGACGAGGCGCACCGCGTCACGCAAAACACCTCCGTGGCCGACCAGCTTCTCGCGGACATGTCCACGATGGCGCGGGAATCCCGCAAATGGAATCTTTCGCTGGGCCTCTACACCCAATCCATCGACGACATTCCCGACATCATCTGTGAACTCGCCACAACCGTGGTGCTGCTCGGCTGCGGCACGGATACGGGCGCTGACAATCTGGTGAAACGCTTCGGCCTCAATGCCGCCTGTAAACATGCACTGACGCATCTCGGCAAGCCCGGCCCGGCGGGTGCGAACTTTGTGGGCGTATTCCGCACCGGCTCCGGCCTTGCCCAGCTTGCCCTCACCATGACCATCGGCGGACAGGCGCTCTGGGCGTTCTCCACAACCACGGAGGATGTGACCATCCGCAATACCCTTTACCGGCATCTCTCCCCGACAGAAGCCTTGCGCCGTCTGGCTCTGCGTTTTCCCGGCGGCTCGGCAAAGGCTGAGGTTGAACGCCGCAAGCGGCTGGTGTCCGACCACACCGGAACAGAAGAAGCCCTTGTTAGCGTGACACAGGAAATTGCCGGGGAAATCCTAAAAAATGAGGAAGGAGCATAGCAATGCGTCTTTTCATTCACATGACGCTGCCGCTGCTTGCGGCGACCCTGCTGCCCACGGCGCTTGCCCGTGCATCCGGCTGCGACTGCGGCAGCATTGAGGCGATGCTGTTCAACACGCAGATGCAAATTGTCCAGAAAGTCAACTCCAACACCAATGCAGAAGCCCAGGGCATCCGCACTGAGATTACGGAAGCCGCGCAGAACATTATCGGAACCATCCGCGTCAGCTCACAATCCATTGTGCGGGCCCTTGTGGATTTGAAAGAATCCACGGTGGCCGCGCTCAAGGGCCATGCCGCCGCAAGGGAAGCGCAAAAGACGAGCGACCTCTACGGGAAAGCCGGACAACCCAACGGCCTGTGCGGCTCCACGGCAGTAGGCGCGGGCCTTCAGGTAGGGCTGCAAGCCGGGACACGGTTGCATCAGGATATGCGCCATAAGCAGGTAGACTACGGCAACACGCCTTCTGCCAAGCCCTTGGAGTACCTGCGCCGTCTTCTGGATGAAGAGCATCCCGATGTGAAGACCATGCCGGATGTGCTGTTCCCGCTCGAACGCACCTTGACTGCCGACCAACTGGCACAAGCGCACGAAACCATCAAGACGCTGGCCGATCCGCGCCCCCTGCCCCTGCCCACGGAAACACAGAAGGAAACACCGGCCGGAGAGGCATACACAGCCGCACGGCTGGTCCATCAGGGTCGCATCCAGAACGCGACGGAGCTTCTCAACTTCCATGTAGCCTTTCATGCCCCGACATTGCCGGATGACGTGACGGCCTGGGCAAGAGAGCAATGGCAGGAAGCGGGCGCAGCCGGCACGCCTCCCGGCATTGTGGACGGCAAGCTCTCAGAGGCCGCGCTGTTCAATCTGCTGGTGCAGACACGTCTGGGCAATCCCAACTGGTTCACGCACATCGCTGAAGAAACAGAACCTGGGCTTTTACGCGAACTTGTCTTGCTCCAGGCCATCCAACTGCAAATGACCCACAAAAATACGGAACTGCTTGACCGCTTGGCCGTTGTGGACGCGCTGGACTACCTCACGCGCCTTGAGGGGAGGACAGGGAAAGATTTGGACACTCTCTACGGACTCATGGTGGGCACACAGCAATAGGGATAACTCATGTATTCAGTTACTGAAGATTGCCGCAATGGGGGCACAAAACAGAAGACTTGCCCTGTGCAAGCCGGTTTTCCTGCCAATCGAATACGGCCTTTGCGAGTGAAGATGAACCATCAGCGAATGTAAGGAAGTGTCATGGCAAGCGATATTCCAGCCACCAATGAAATCCTGCTCAAGACTGACTACAGCAAGCAGTTTTTGGACAGCTTGCTCGGCCAAGGCTGGGAAACATGGGGACAGGGCCTCGGCGGTTCACAGTCTGCGGAACTCATGCTCCAGATATTCAGCGCGTGCAATCTGGTGGCTTTGGCCGTCATCTCGGCCCTGTTCGTCTGGGTTATGACCGTCGCCGTGGCAGGCACAGCCCATGAGGGCAGTGCGTTCGGGAAAAAGTATTCTTCCCTGTGGATGCCGCTGCGCTTTGTGGGCGCGATGGGCGGACTCGCGCCCATTTTCAAAGGGTTGTCGCTGTTCCAGGTGGCCCTTCTGGCTGCCATCGGCTGGTCCATCAATCTGGGCAACTATGTCTGGGAACTCGGCGCGGATTACTTTGTGGAACATGGCGGGCAAATCACGGTTCAGGCTCCCGACCAGAATGTAACGCAGTATTCCGCCATCGCCAATGGCGCGCTGGAATCGCTGACGCTGCAATACTATCTGCAGGAACGCCGGGGGCTGGCCGTGACTCCGGGCGGGAGCTGGACTTACAGCGACAACATCTTCGGCAAGGGGGGGGAGTACCGCTTCATCTTCAATGGGAATGCCGGTTCCATCACCATCGAATGCCTGGACAGTTCCGACGCGCTCTGCACGGGTAAACGAAATGCCGTGGAACCCGCCGTGTCATCGTTGATGACCGTGGCCGCGCAACTGGCAAACCCGGAGACACCGGCTGAGGACATTGATCCGCTTGCTCTCTACAACGCCGCCAACAGTATCAACGCCAACATCCTTTCGGGACTGCAAAGCTACGCCAAGGGCGGGCAACTGCACACCAAGCTCAAGAATTTTCAGGAAATAGCCAATCAATACGGCTGGTTTATCGCCGGTTCGTCCTACTGGTCCATTGCATGGATAAATCAGGAAGTCCGCGACGCCATGTATTCCGGCATTACTTACGCCGCGCCGGAATGGACGGCTTCGGAATGGAGGGGCTGGACACATGGCTTACAGGATGCCGAAGCTGTAAAACTGCGCCTCAAGAACTACATCCGCACGGCCTACGCCAACCGGCGCGGTATCTCGGACATAACCTCATCGCCCTCCGTGACTGACGAGGAAGGCGTCTTTGACGCTGTCTGGAGTACAATACGAAGTTTCATCAATAATACCATTTCAGCAAACATCCTGACCGAAAGCGTGGAAATGCTTTCCTCCAATGACCCCATTATGGCCCTGTCCAGCATAGGTGACTACATCATGGGCGCGGCCTGGGGGCTGATGGGCGTGCTTGGGGCGTCCTCGCTCATTCCTGTCGTCGGGGAAAAAGCCGCGCCCTTCATCTCCTTCTTCCTGTTCTGCGCAGTCCTGCCCCTGATGACATACGGTCTTCTGCTGGCCTTCTACCTTCCGGCCATCCCGTTCATCCGCTGGATTGCCGCGCTGGCGGGCTGGGTCATCCTTATTGTGGAATCGCTTGTTGCCGCGCCCCTGTGGGTGTGCGCACACGCCCTGCCGGAAGGCGACGGTGCGGCCGGTCAGCATGGTAAACGGGGATATTTGCTGTTCCTCGGCATCCTCATCCGGCCCCCGCTTATGGTGGCGGGTTTCTTCTGTGCCGTCATTCTGGTCAATGTCATCGGCCGACTGGTGGGCACCGGTTTTGAAATGTTCGTCAGCGGAGCTTCCCAAACAAAGATGGTGGGCATCCTCGGCACGATGGCCATGCTGGTCATCCTCGGTTCCACCACCATGCTGCTCGCCAACAAATTCTTCTCGCTCATCCACTATCTGCCGGAACACGTCACCAACTGGATAGGCCAGCAGTTCCACAACCTGGGCGAGAAGGAAGACCAGGCCAACATCAAGCACACGTTCAGCAGCTCCGCAAGCCCGGCCGCCAATGTCATGCGCCAGGGCTTCAATAGGGCGGCCGCAGCGCTTCAAAAGCGCAAAGCAACGCCCGCTCCCGACGAAAACGCGGGCGAATGAGGGAGGTCACAATGCTTTTTCGGAAGACTGCGCAAAAGGTCAGGGATGCGGTCACGCGCCGCACAGACCCCAGCCGCGCCCATATCGCCGGTTTGCGGGAAGACATCCGCTCCCGCCTGACGTCCTTGCGGCAAGACAGGGACGCGGAAGCGCAAATCCCATTGCGGGAAGAGTTCTCACGGACGCTTGCGGCATGGGGCATTGAGGAGGGGCAGATTCCCGGCGTCCTGCGGGACTTGAAACTGCGGCTTTTGTGTTTCGCGCTGCCGTTGGTTCTGGCCGCCGCTGTTGTCCTCCAGGCGGCATACATCAGCACAGCCTTGCTGCTTTTCTGTCTGTCGGCCTGTCTCACGGTCAGCGTCGTGGGCGTGTTTACCACGCTCTGGCGTCTGTGGGTGCTGGAATCACGACGTTTTGTTCCCTTCGGCATCTGGCTGTTCGGCCTGGGCAAAGAGCAACTGTAGGGCTTCCTCAATGACTTGCGTTTCCTTCATGTCATGCTCGGCGGCGTATATGCGCATTCGCTTCACCAGGCCGCGTTCCAGCCTGAAATACTTGCCGATTCTGACATCTTCCGATTCTGCGGGCATGGCAAACTCCAAAGCGCATAAGATATAAAGATAGATTCGCAATAAATATATCTCGACGAAAAATCAAGGAGCGTCCCCATGAAGAAATACCTTGTCCCCCTGTTGGCCGCAGCCGTGCTCACGGGCTGCACGGCTCGGCAGGCGGCGCATAACCACGCCACATCGCCCGCCGATTTTGTGGCCGTAACGCTCGGTGCTGCCGCTGAACAGGCGCACAGCGATCTTGCCATTCTGGCAAAACTGCGCGGCCAAGGCGTTCAGCCTATTCTGCCGCCGCCCGACCCGACACTGGAACGTCCGCTTTCCGTGTCCTGGACTGGCCCGGCTGACGGCATTCTCAAGGAAATCTGCCTGATGGTGGGCTACCGTTATCAGGAGATGGGCAAGCCCTCGGCCCAACTGTTGCCCGTGGTGGTCAACGGCCTGAACAAGCCCGCCTATACTTTGCTTGAGGATGTGGCGTGGCAAGTGCAGCCCCAGGCCGTCGTGCGTGTAGATGCCGTCAACCGCATTGTCACGCTGGCCCGCAGCGCAGAGGGAGGAAAGTAGCCGTGAAAAAATGGTTGCTTCCCTTCTGTATCGCCTTTTCGCTGCTCTCCGTCGGCGCGTTGACCGTGAGCCTCAATCTGCTTGACGGACAGGGCAACGGCAATGCCGTGGCGGATGGACTGCACGCGCGCAACCTGAGCATCATCATCCCGCCGATTCTGCCCATGTACCTGTCGTCAGATTCGGGAAAAAGCCCGGCCTATCACGACGGCTATGAGGACGGATTCAAAGCGGCGGTTTCCACGGCAGACGAACGTCGCGCTATGTTTCCTGTCTTGACGGCCGTATTCCTCCTCGGAGCTGTTGCCGGCTCTGCCCTCATGCTGGGAATATGGGCGTGGCGGGAACGCCGTGTGACCCGTATCCACAGCGCCTTGCCGTTGCTCCTGATCGCGGGAGTATTCCTTTCCGCCTGCGTGGGCAAAACCTCCCGACCGTTGCAGGTCGCCGCCCAATCCGCACCGACTGTCGCTGTCTCCGAACCGCCTGCGCCCATGCCGCCGCTGTCGGACAAGGGCAAAGGCACGGTCATTGCCCTGACGTCGCCGTACACAAGTTCCGCATCTCGTGCCGCAGAACCGGACGTTCTCCGTGATTTGCTTGACATGAAGGGAACGGCTGCCGTGAAGGATAATGCCGTCAAGCAGCTTCGCCCCTCGGCTATCCGCGAGGCCGCGCACATGGTGACGCTGCAAAGCGCCATCGCCTGGAGGTACGGCAAACTTCTGGACGAGGTGTACCGACACAGCGCCGTCATGGACAGTGCCTTCAACTTCGCGCCGCTCGTCATGACGCAGGGCGAGGCCCTCATTCTGCCGCCGGTATTGGCCCGCGCAGGGGCTTCCATGCGCATTGAGGAAAACGTCACAGCCACAGCCGCGACCTCGACCTTTGAACTGCTGCAAAACGCCAAATACATCTCCGTGGTGCCGCACTGGCGCACCTATCTCATGGCAGACGACTTCCCCCAGCCGGAAGCACCAAATCCCTCGGTTTTGCCCAAAAACAGCGAGGAACGCGGCATCTGGCAGGACGCCGTGCGCGAAGCATGGGCGCAGGGCATGGAAGAAGCCGACCAGCTTTTCGCTGACAACGTGGCCCGCATGGTACGCGACTACAAGGGCATCATGCTCTACCACCTGCTGACCGCACAGCATCTCATCAGCGACGTAAAAACAGCACAAGCCGATCTGGGCATGAATATCTCGGACTGCGGCAACCGCCTGAACATCGGACAGCAGGTATTCCGTATCACCGCTCCGTCCGCCTTTGTCATTCCTCAATCGGAAACCAAACACACAAAAGGGAGACGCCATAATGGACGCAACAAGTGAACTCTACCCCAACGAGCCGGATTTTCGCTGGAACTATGAAGACATCAACGAACTGTTGTTGTGGGGGACGCATCTCGGCATGTCGGACATGCTGTTTCGCTCCGGCGACAGGGCATGGATGCGTCTGCACGGTCTGTGGAGACCTGTGACAAACCGGACGATTTCTGCCGACGAATTGTTTGCCGCATTGGAGACATTCACCAATAACAACTCGGTTGCCGCCTATCTGCAATCCGGTGCTGCGGACTATGACTTCGCGCACCAGATTGGCGACGGACGCGGAGTACGTTTCCGCTATCGCGGCAATGCCACCCCCGTGGCCTATGACTATGCCACCGGGTGCAAAATCGTGTTCCGCACGATTCCCTCAGAACCGCGCGAATTGGACACCCTTTATGTTGAGCCGGAGATTCTGAAACACGCCTTCCCCGAAAATGGCCTTGTGCTGGTCACGGGCGTCATGGGCAGCGGGAAAAGCACCCTGCTGGCGGCTATCCTGCGCCGTATTCTGGAAATCGGCGGTCGGCATGTGGCTGCCTATGAAAGCCCCATTGAATTTGACCTGGACGCCATTCCCCAGCGGCGCGGGCCGGTGTCGCAAAGCTCTGTGCCGGAGCATCTGGCCTCTTTCATCTCCGCCGTCCGCAACTGCACACGCACCGCGCCGGATGTGGTGCTGATCGGCGAATCACGCGACCCTGAAACGCTGCGCGGCATGATCGAGAGCGCGGAAATCGGCGTTGCCGCCTATTCCACGGTGCATACCCGCTCCGTGCCTGAGACCCTCACACGCATCATCAATGTCTTCCCCTATGCGGAACGTCCTCAAATCACAGCGACATTGCTTGCAAGCCTCCGGCTCATTGTTTCCCAACGCCTCGTACGAGGCGAGGACGGCTACAGCCGTGTCGCATTGCGGGAATACCTGCCCTTTACGCCGGAAATACGGGAAACATTGCTTGATACTTCACCAGAGCGCCTCATTCGAGTTTGTGAAGAACAGTTGCTTGAACATGGGCAATGCATTCAAGAGGACGCTCTCAGATGCTATGAGCAGGAGATTATCTCAAAATCAGACTATCAGGCCATCATGGCCGAACGCAAACACATCACACTGTAGGAGGAACATATGACCGCTGAAACCACAACGCATTTTGAAGTGTTCGCAACCCGCGACTATGTGGAAAACAAGCAGATCAAGACACACTGGCATCGCCTCGGCACCGGATTCAGGAATGCTGACGGCTCGTTCAATATCCAACTGTGGTCGCTGCCTTTGCCCGACACCAAGACCGGGCTTGCCCGGCTTCAGATGCGTGTTCCGCAGCCCCGCGACAACGGCCCCAAGGGCACAGACGATTCTGCGGCACAAAGCGACGCCGCTACCTCCACGGCGGAACGTGTGGAGAACGCCGTTGAGGAAACCGTTCCCTTCGGAGACGACTATGATTCCTTCATCATCAACTTCGACCCCTTCTCCAAAAAAACACCGGACGCTCTGGAGCGTGACTGATGGCCGGTGAACTCCTTTGGCGCGACACAGGCATCCCGCCCAAAATCGGGCCGCTGGACGCCCGCGCCATCTTTCCCATCGGCCTGTGGCTTTTCCACTGGAGCTACTTCACCGCTGCCGTCGCTGCGGCAAGCATTGTGGGACTGTATCTCATGCAGAGGACGGGCATGACGCCGATGGCCTGCCTGCGCTTTTTACGGCTGCAATGCATCGGGCATCGGCGGGAAACTATGAGCAATGAACGGCAATGGCGGCGCCGTTGCCGCTGGTAACAACGGAGCATCTATGCGGGGACAAAAGAATTCTTACGGCCTCTATGATGAAGCGGTGCGTTCCAAAGGCGTGCCCACCATCGTCATGACGCCGGAAATGCTGGACAGACAAATAGCAAACGGGGCGTTCTTTATGACGCCCGAAGAAGCCATCAATGCGAATTTACTTTCACCGATTGAGGCCCAGGACGCCGTGCGCGTGGTCTTACGGAGGGCAGACTGATGAGCCAGACGCCGGATAAAAAAACACGCATCCAATTGAGCACCGAAGCACAGCAAGATTTCGCCCAGGGTATCGCCCGCTCTATGGCAGCCCTCGCCAAACGCACAGACGCCCTGCCCCTGGGCCACGCCATGCCGTTCTCCGCCGTTACCGGCAGAGAGTACAGCGGCGCAAACATGACACGCCTCATACTTGCGAGCATGGAAAAGGGCTATGCGGACAACCGATGGATGACCATGAAACAGATTGACAAGGTTCGTGCTGATAATCCCGATCTCCACATCCATGTCCGCAAGGGAGAACAGGGTATCAAGCTGCTGCGCCCGCAGGCTGTCTCCTATGTCATGTCCAAGGACAAAAGACGCCACGCCCTGAATCCCAACGAAGTTGAGGATCTCCGCAAGCGAGAAGCCAAAGGGGAAAAAATCCCCGAAATCAAGACCGCTATCCTGTACTGCCCGTACACGGTGTTCAATGCGGAACAGGTGCAGAATTTCCCGCCCAAAGAACATCCCGCCCCCGCCATGAATCCGGCCGAAGGAAAGGCGTTCCTCCAAAGTTTCGTGGCTTCTTCAGGCGTATCCGTGGCGCATTCGCACGAAGGCACGGCTTCGTATGACGATGCGAAGGACGAGGTTGTGCTGCCCAGCCCCCTGAGCTTCGGCCCGTCGGGCAGTCCGGCCTACTCCGCCCTGTTGCTCCGCGAATTCTTTCACGCCACAGCAGGCAAGAACCGGGAGAATCGTCTTGCCTCTCCGTTCAAGGCGCACACCCTCAAGGAACACGCGATTGAGGAGATGCGGGCAGACATGTTTGCGCTTATGGCAGCGCAGTACATGGGAATGCGCCAGGACGCCAAGAGTCTGGCCACAGAGGTGACAGACTGGCAGACCCGCTTCGCAGGGACAGATGCAAAAGCGCTGTTCCATGCCGCCGCCGATGCTGGGAAGGTGCTGACAGCCATGCACCAGTTCCATGAAGGAGAACCGCCCGAAATGAAATGGTTCCCGCCTTCTGACGAATGGACAGCATTGCGGGAGAAGCAAAAGGAACGGACACGGACTTTTCTGGGACGGGATTTATTGCACAGGGCAGCAAGCATCCTCGCCCGCAACACCTCCACGACTGAGTTCGCCGAGACAGCCCAAAGCGTTCTCAATGACGGCAAGGAAAAGTCCGTAAGAGACAGTCTTGCCAAAGCGCAAGAGCTGCTCTCGTCGGACGCTGTACGCTCCATGCCCCTCGCGGCCAAACTGGCCGACGCCATTGGGAAATACTTTGAACGACCTGAACTGGTTATCCAGATGGACATGGGGCAAGGGGAGAAACAGGACGCCGAGCCCAAGATGGATGCCGCCGCATACAAGGCGCTTAACGATCCCGTCAAGCAGGTGCGGGCCATACTCCGCAACCCTGACTTTCTGGATCTGGCTCTCAAGCAACCTCCCGAATCTGCCCGCGACATTGCCTCGCTCTGCGGCAGCATGGCTTCTGCCTTGAGCATGGAGTTGGAGGAACGACAAGCCAATGCCGCACGTCAAAACGCACCTGAAAAGGACAGCGCCGCCAATGCGCCGCGTCACAGAACCGTGCCAAGGATGTGATTGGTGCTGGAGTTGATGGTCATGATGCGCATTTGCAGGAGGACACGACATCCGCCGTAGCGGCAGATGCGACACAAAGGACTATGCAGAAAACAGAATAGCAGGGAAAGAACATGAGCCAGACAGAAGTGACAGTCACAAGGCTACAGCAAAGCCGTAAGGCTCGCATTGCAATGGCAAAACACATTTTATCCACTGTGGAAAAAATACGGAATAAAAAATCAATTTCCATCAGTAACATTTACATCCCATTCAATCCAATCAGCGGAAAGGAATTTTCCGGCGCCAATATGATCATGCTCATGCTGGAGAGCATCAGAAAGGGATACCATGACAACCGCTGGCTCACCCGCGAACAAATTGAACATGTGCAAAAATCACAGCCAAATTTGGAAATTGACACCGAACATCTTGGTCCCGGCGTCAAGGTGCTCCGACCGGAAGAAATCCCTTATGTGTCTCTGCGCGACGGCACTCGCAAGGTGTTGAGCGAGAATGAATATACTACATTATGTCAACGCCGCAAAGCTGGCGATGCAATCCCTCAAATATACTATGCGATACTATTTACACCATACACCGTATATAATGCTGCGAATATTAAAGGCTTCCCCGATAAAAATGAAATTAAGCCTTTGTTATTATTATCTGATATACAGAAATTTGTTTCACAATTTGTCGCATGTTCCGGGATACGAGTTACTTACATGAACAGGAACGACTCTCATTATTCTGAATTAGATGACACAATTTATATTTCAGCTTCAAAAATGATTGCCCGTAATGAAGATTATTCATTTACAACATTACTTTTGCGTGAATTCTATCATGCCTCAATGGCCGGCAGTCGTGAATGCCGACTTGTTCCTGAATATAACATGAACGGCAGCATCTACTCCATGAAAGATGCCGACACTGACCTCTTTACAGTCCTGGCAAGCGCCTACATAGGTATCCCACAACAATTCCATGATGTAGCATGGCATTTTGCCCTGTTCAAAACAGAGGCAATGCCTGAAGATCTGGAGTTTTTTTTTCAGCAGGCCTCGGCTGCTGGGAAAATGCTGACAGTCATGCACCAGTTCAACATGGGAGAGCAACCGAATGTTCCTTGGTTTAGCAATAAAAATCAATGGGATATAATATATAAACGTCAGGAGTATGCAGCAACGATATCCATTATGAAAGATTTGCTGAAATATTCATATCACTATTTTGCATCAAAGCCGGATACACAGGATAAGGCACAACACATAAAAAAGGTTATTCTAGATGGAGATTTTGATGACATGAAGATTGAATTGTTTGATATAAGTCACATTCTTCATAATAACAGTACGATGCAATGGGATGACGGACAGAAACGTCTCGCGCAAAAAATGTTGTCCCTTTGGTATTATCTCAATAATAACAAAGAGATATATAGCGGAATGGGCATTCACAGGCAACGGGACACATCTAATGAAGCATCAGAGACAGTCAAAAATCCTGATAACGCACAGCAGCGCATTCGGATGCGATAATATCTCTATATTACGGTACGAAGGAGAAATGATGATCACAGATGAGGAATTTCGCAGCCGCATCAAGGCCAGTCAGAGGTTCAAAACTGAAATGAGTCTTGAAATTCTGAAGTCCATCAATTCCATTTCCAGGGATGCCAGAGAAATGGACGGCCCCACATCCATGCCGTTCTCTCCCTTCACCGGCAAAGAATACTGCGGGCCGAACATGGTGCGTCTCATGCTTGCCGGAATTGAAAACGGCTACACCGACAATCGCTGGATCGGTCGTGAGGAGCTCTCCGGTTTTCAATGCAGTCACCTTTGTACTGACCTCAAAGTCCCATCTCAGGAACAGGGCGTGGTCATCCTGCGCCCCCAGCAGTTACCGTTTTATTACGGGGATGACGGGCAGCGCTATGCGATGTCTGAAGCCGACTTCGCAGAGTTATTGCAACGCCATGAGGCCGGCAAACCTATCCCCAAGGTCGGACGGGCAGTTCTTTTTATTCCTGTCACGGTATACAACGCCTGCCAAATTGAGAATTTCCCAAAGAAAGAATTTATACAGCAACCGCTCTCACATAGAGAGCAGTTGGAAATAGTCTTCAGGTTTGTCGCTGCATCCGGTATGAATATCTATTACTCTCCATGCAAAACTGCACGATATAATCTGAGGGATGATACGATCCTTCTTCCGGCTTCATGCCGTGATGCCAATATCCCTGAACGAGTCTATCCGACAATCATTCTTCGTCAATTTTACAAAGCTACCGGTGCGAGGCATCGTGAAAACCGACACCCGGCATATTTTTCAAACAATGCCAAAGATCAAATGATTGAAGATATGGCTGCTGACATATTCACAATCATTGCCATGCGCTATCTTGGATATAAGGAAAAATGCCATACGCAGAGCTTTCAGCCCTACAACTGGCGATTTGCGCCTGAAGATACAATGATTTCATGTATCTTTCAGGCTGTCCACAGGGCCGGTGAGATGTTGTCTATTGTGCATCAGTTCTACAGTGGCGAGCAGCCGAAGGCGCAATGGTTTCCCCCCAGGAAAACATGGGAACAACTCTATGCCGCGCAGGAACTGAACAAAACGAAATATGTCACAGAGCAACTGCTGTCGAGCACGCTCTCTCCATTGAATATGAATCCCTACATGCAGGCTGAAGGCTGCCGCGTTAAGGGCGTCATCGACAGAGCCGACCTCAAGGAAATGCGGGAGGAACTGCGCAGAGTCAGCCGGCTACTTCTTGCCCCGGAGATGCATTATGGCGGCAGCGATTACACGGACTTAGCCCGCACCATCAATTCATTCTTGAGGAACTGCGAGCCGATCAAAAACTCCTCGCCGGTTGCGGTCAAACAAGAGGATTCCCCCCGGATCAGGATGAGATAACGGAGGTCTCGTATGCGCGTTTTTGTCGCTGAAAAGCACTCCCAGGGTGAGGCTATCGCCGCAGGGCTGGGCAATCCTGCTCCAGCCAGGGGCCACATCCGTTGCGGCTCTGACATTGTGACATGGTGCGCCGGTCATCTCTTTGAGGAGTTCATGCCCGAAGACTATGACATTGCCCTCGCCAGATGGACGAGAGATTCCCTGCCCATCATTCCTGCGCAATGGCGCAACAAACCAAAGACGACTGCGGCGGGACAACTTGCTGTCATCAAGGAACTGCTGCGAAAAGCCGACACGGTGGTCAACTGCGGTGATCCGGATCGTGAAGGACAGGCTCTCGTTGATGAGGTGCTGGAGCATTTTGGCTATCAGGGGCCGGTATTGCGCCTCTGGCTGGACGATGGCCTTACGCCTCAAGCTGTGCGGCGGGCCCTGGACAGAATGCGTCGCAATACTGAGTATGCCCCGCTGCGTGACGCAGCCCGCGCCCGTTCTCGCGCCGACTGGCTCGTGGGCATGAACGCCACGCGGGCCATGACGCTCAAGGGACGTGAGGCCGGACAGGACGGCCCCCTCCGCATAGGCAGGGTCAAAACGCCCACGCTCAATCTGGTGGTCATGCGCGATCTGGAGATTGAGCATTTCCAACCGCATCCATTCTATGTCCTCAAGGCGCTATTCGCACACGGCGATGACAGCCTATGGGCCACATTTAAGCCCGCTGCCGATATGGAAGGGCTGGACTCTGAAGGGCGGCTTGTGGACAAGGCCAGGGCTGATACGATTTGCACCGCTGTCACCAATGCGCAAGGCGAGGTGGTGTTTTCCGCCATTGAGGAGAAAAAAAGACTGCCGCCTCTGGCCTATTCTCTCTCCGCACTGTCCCAAGCGGCATCATCAAGATACGGCCTTTCGGCCAAACAGGTGCTTGACGCGGCGCAAGCCCTGTACCTCGCCCGCCTCACATCCTATCCGCGCACCAACTGCCGCTATCTGCCCGACGACCAGCACGCGGAAGGGAGGGACATCCTCGCAGCCCTGGCCAAGCTGGACGGTTCACTGGCCCATGTGGCCACCATCGCAGCCAAGGCCGACGCGTCACTGAAAAGCCCGGCCTGGAACAGCGCCAGGCAGACAGCCCACCACGGTATCATACCCACAGGAGAACTGCCCGCTGCAGAACTGCCTCCAACCCAGCGACAGATCTATGAACTCGTCTGCGAGAACTACGCCCTCCAGTTTCATCCGGCCATGCGCTATGAGGCGCGTGAAGTCCATATTTCCGTGGCGGACACACTCTGGAAAGCCTCCGGGCAGCGCGTCCTTGAGACCGGCTGGACGGCCTTTGAAGGCAGCAAGAATGACGATGGCGAAATCGTCGTTCCCGCCATAGCCAAGGGTGAGACAGTCATTTGTGCAGAGGGCAAAACCGAGGCCAGGAAGACCACACCGCCTGCACGGTTCACAGACGGAACGCTGCTGGAGGCAATGGAAAATGTGCACCGATTTGTGGAGGCCGACGCCAACACCAAGGAGATGCTGAAAAAAACCAAAGGGATCGGCACGGACGCCACACGCGCCGCCATCCTCGACGAATTGCTTAAAAGCGGACTTTTGCGCATGGACGGCAAGAAAATCGTGTCCACGCCTCTGGGGCGGCAGCTCATCGAACTTGTGCCCGGCCCCCTGAAAGATCCGCTGACTACGGCAGATTGGGAGAGCCGTCTTGAGGATGTGGCCGAGGGCAAGGTGTCGCTGAACGATTTTCTTCAAGGGGTAGCCGACGCGCTTCCCCGGTATCTGGAAGCCATAGCGTCACTGACCATCAAGACCATGCCGGGCACAACCCCGTGCCCGGAATGCGGGCAACCGCTGCGCCGATTCCACAGCAAGGAAGGAAGCGGCTTCTATTGGGCCTGCCATAACAAGAACAAGCACAAAACCGGCAAGAGCCTGTTTCTGGACGACAAGGACGGGAAGCCTCTGGTCCGCATCGCCTTCCCCTGTCCGGTCTGCCGGACGCCCCTCAAACGGTTCAGGGGGAAAGATGGAGCGTGGCGCTGGGGCTGCTTCAATGAACAGGGACATCCTTCTGCAAAGCCGCTGTTCCTTGATGACGCCAACGGCAAACCCGTATTGCACCTCTGCCCGGAGTGCAAGCAACCGCTCAGGCGTCAGGCAAGCAAGAAAAAACCGGGGGAATTTTATTGGGCCTGTTTCAACGAATCGGGACACAAAAGCGGCAAGGCCGTATTCGCCCGCGACGACAACAACAAACCTGTTTGGGGAGGTATGAAGAAATGAAGCAGGCCCTTCTGCTTATAGCCCTCTGTCTGGCGGTATGGCCTGTGCAAACCAAGGCATCCTGCGAGGATATGGAATGCGCCGCCAAAGCCGCCGCTCAAGCACGCTCGGAACAGACACAACGCACACTCAATACGGTCATGCCCGCGCCGGAGGAAAATCGTTCCGCCCTCACAAGCTGTCTGGATTCGCTGAATGCGGTAGGTGACTCCTTCTCTATGGGCGTTTCCGTGCCGTCAATGGATCAGATCCTCGAAAGCATCTGCCGCGACTGCAATTCCTACATAGACAGCAAGATTCACGCAGCCTCGGCTGAAGTGGAAAACGAGATCGAAGGCGTGCTGGGCACAAACCACCCCTTCCAGGTCGGCATGAGCGCGTCGAATATTTCCAATCCCCTGATGAGGAAACTGAAATGAAACGGCTGTTGCTCATAACCACAGCCCTGCTGGTCTGCATAGTGCCGCTTTCTACCCATGCCCGTGGCAGGGTGGCTGTTCCGGCGCAGGCTAACCTTTCCCTTTCCTGCATCCGGCAAGCGGCAGACAGGTTCGGAGTTCCCCTTGCCGCGCTTCTGGGCATCCTCGCAACTGAAGGCGGGCAACCGGGCTTAGCGTTGAGCAACACCAACGGCACATGGGACATGGGGCCATTTCAGGTCAACACCTGTCACATAGAGGAACTGCTGGAAGCGGGATGGCGCCCGGAGGATGTATTGGGTGACGCCTGCGTCAATGCCCAGGCAGCGGCATGGCTGCTGCGGAAGGAGATGGGCCGGTCGCGTTCACTTTGGGAGGCATTGGGCGCGTACCATTCCCGCACCCCAAAATTCCACAACGCCTACGTTGGGCGGTTGCGGGCAAATCTGGTGAAACTCCGTCAGGGGCGGGTCGCATCTCTCATCGAATACGCCAACGGACAACGCAAGGACTGGTGACACATGAACGGACAAAAAAACGAGGATACGCGCTTCCTCCTGCTCATGGCCGCCATTGTCATCGGCATTCTGGTCGCGCCCTTCGTCTACGCGACCCATGCCGGTTCGGTGAACGGAATGCTGCTGACCATCGCCCGATGGGAACTGCGGCCCTTCATCATTTTTTTCGAGGAAGCGTTTGAACGCTGGAAAGAAATCGGCACACTGGCCCCGGAACAGCTCACATGGGAGGAAATGACCGCCATACTGAGCTATGCCGGCTCATGGGCGCGATGGCCATTACTGGTTGTGCTGGCCGTTCTGGGCGGTTCTGCTTTGTTCATGGCAAAAACCAAGAAGCTCACGCGCAGCTTCAGTATGGAATCCCTGCTCGTCAACAATGCCGAGTCATTCCCCTGTCTTTGTCCGGTGGTCGGCAAGGGCAAATATCTTCTGTCCAAGGAATCGTTCGATGCCGGGCCCTGGCGCATAGCCCGCAGCCCCCTTCAATTCGCCGCAGAACATGGGCTTCTTTTGAAAGAGAATGGTAACGCATTTCAGCCCAATGAAATATTACGCGATGGCCTTGGGTATGCGGATATGCCCGCTTTCGGAAAAGCCGACTACTACGAGAGTCAGGCGGAAAAAATCTTCATCGAGCAGCTTGGCGAGATATTCACCTCTGTTGTTGACCTGCCGCCCCTGCGACGTGCCCTTGCCGCTGCCTTCCTCGCGTATGCGGCCGGAGAGAAAAACACTGCCATATCGTTGTTGAATGCCATGTCGCTGGCCTATGTGGAAAACAACGGTATTCCCTCATGCCCGATTGTTAGTGCCGAGAATTTTCAGAACAGATGCGCGTCCGTCTTACAGAATCATGCAAAACTGCTCGAAGACCATCTTCTTATCATTCATAAAGGTTTTCAGCTTCCGTGGTTCATGGCCCTGCTGACGCTGGCCCGAAGGAAAGGCGTCCTCGCTGCCTCGCAATTTCTGTTTGTCCGTCCTCTCGACCGGCCGCTTTGGTATGCCCTCAACCAATGCGGCGGGCGCACTGCCTGGGTAGAGGCATTCGCTGCGTGGGCGCACTATGACGCTGAAATGCATGACGGATATAAGCATACTATAGCGACGGTGCATTTTGCTGTCGTAAGTCTGAAATCTGCATTGGATGCACAAGGATGGCTGAAGGATAAAAATGAGAGTATCCTTGTTGAAGATCAAAATTTTCCAAATGACTGTGAAGAATTTATAGCAGAAAACACGGAGGAAAAAAATCCGATTTATGGGAAACAGTCTTCGTCTGAACCCGTTGACGATTGTTCTTCCAGTGGCTTCGTTAATTATCACGAGAATAATCCGTCACTAGTAGTGCAAATAAAATAATTATTATGAACGATACCGTCATGTTTTCCAGTGCTTCCGACGAATGGGCAACACCGCAAGATTTTTTTGATCGCCTGAACGCTCTTTTTTGCTTCACACTGGACCCGTGCAGCACACATAACAATGCAACATGTCGATATCATTTCACTGTACAAGAGGATGGCCTCACTCAGGATTGGGGCATTCATCGTGTGTTTATGAATCCGCCTTACGGTCGTGAGATCAACAGCTGGGTACGCAAAGCATACAAATCGGCAGAACTTGGCGCACTGGTTGTAGGACTCTTGCCTGCCCGTACAGACACGGCATGGTGGCAGGACTATGTGCAGCCATATGCTGACGTGCGTTTTCTTCGCGGACGGTTGAAATTCGGCAATGCTCCAAACCCGGCGCCGTTTCCGTCTGCCCTTGCGATTTCGTGGACTCTGAAAAGGCAGGAAGGGCCACATACCAGACAGATTGCTTCAACAGAGACATAGGAGCCCCCAAATGTCTGATAGAAAAATTCGCGGTCTTGAAGACAGCGATACTCAAGACAGAAAACAGTTATTACGGGATGTGCGCCCTCCGCTGTCACGATTTGCCGCTTGGTTGCAGAACCCCTCGGTACAGATTGTCGGAATCGGCGTCATGGGCGTTTTGATAATCATCATTCCTGCCGCTACGCCGCTGTCCACGATAATCTCACTCCTGCTTTTCGGTATCCGCTGCATCACCATAAGCCATGAGCGGCTTCCATTCCGGCTCCCCAAAGGTCTGGCCGGTCGTGACAAGGGCGATCCGCTGCCGGGACGACGCGGATTTGCCAGACCGGAAGGAATCTTCTTTCTCGGCAACCGCGCTCAAGACAAGAAAGAATTGTGGCTCAAGGCCAAGGACATCTTGACGCACTGCCTCCTGTTCGGAACCACCGGCTCCGGCAAGACCGAAACGCTGGTGTCCCTGTCCTACAATTCGCTGGCCACGGGCAGCGGCCTGTTCTACATCGACCCCAAGGCCAGCCCCAAGCTGGCCGTGCAGATATGGCAGATGGCGCGATTCCTCGGACGGGACGACGATTTCCGCGTCCTGAACTACGGCACTTCCGGCAAGGTCAAGGGCAAGTCCCCGCGTCGCCTCTCCAATTCCAATAACCCCTTCACATTCGGCTCCGCCGAGGCGCTGACACAGTTGCTTGTGTCCCTGATGCCGCCCTCGGAAGGGGCCAACAGTATCTTTGCCGACAAGGCTCAGACGCTCATTTCCGGCGTCATGTATGCGCTGGTGGATTTGCGTGACAAAGGCTTGGTCAAACTGGGCACGGCGCTTATCCGTGACACGCTTTCCCTTGAGAAATGCGTGGACTTAGCCATGCGCCCTGAACTGGACGGACAGGCACGCGCTTCCATACAGGCCGCCCTCACCACATCCGGCTGGGTTGCCGGGCGCGACCTCAAGGATCAGCCCTCGTCCTTCGCGGAACAATTCGGCTACGCGCAGTCCTACTTCGGAAAAGCTCTTTCCAGCCTCACCGACACATATTCCCATATCTACGGGGCGGAGGACGGGGAAGTGGATTTCGCGGACGCCATCATGCAGCGCCGCATACTGGTCGTATTGCTGCCGTCGCTGGAAAAGGCTCCAGCTGAACTGGCAAGCCTGGGCAAGATCAGTTTGAGCGCAATCCGCAACGCCTGCGCTGTCGGCCTTGGCGCAAACATTGAGGGCGATGCCGCTGACGTGCTGGAAGCCTTGCCTACTGAAGCCGTGGGCATCGGCCCCTATCTCTGCATCGTGGATGAATATGCCGCCATTGTAACGCCGGGATTTGAGGTCGTTCTGACACAAGGGCGCGGACTCGGCATCGCCGCTATTGTAGCCTCGCAGGATTATGCAGGCATTCTTGAGGCTGACAAAAAAGGCGCACAGCAGATGGTCGCAAACACATCTATCAAAATATTCATGAAGCTGCAGGATGCGGAAAAGACCTGGGAACTGATACGCGGACAGGCCGGGCAAAGTACAGTGATACGCAGCTCTGGATTCAGCATCAAGGACGATGGCGGCATAGGCTATGCCGACACGCTTTCCACCACCATTGAAAAAGAAGACCGTGTTGAACTGCGGGATTTACAAGAACAGATAGAAGGAGAGGCGCATTTTATCTTCTCCGGCCAAGTTGTGCGCGGTGACATGTTTTACGCCAATCCCCCGCTCAAGGGGGCGCAACTGCGTGTGCCCCAGCTGCTGCAACTGACCAAGGGCAAAGAGGTGTGCAATGCTGCGTAACCGGACACCGCTTCGTCTAACTGAAAATGGTCTCCAGCTTGGCGAGGACTTCTTCCATGATGACGGGAGGCACAGTTTCCAGACGTCTGCCGGAGCGCGCCCGCAAATCAAGGGCGCGGGGCTGGTCACAGCGCACCACGCCTGTGGTGCGTGTGCCGCATCCGCTGAGGGATACGGCGAAACCTGCGGTGCGGGCAAAGTTGCCGCCGCTGGTAATCGGCAAGACCACGGGAACTTGAGTCACCTTGTTGAACGCATCAGGGGAAACAATCAGAACCGGACGTGTTCCCTGCTGTTCGTGCCCCTCGGTCGGGTCAAGGTCAACCAGATATATGTCGCCGCGCCGAATCAAAGCAGCTCCTTACCCACAGCCGTTGCAGCCGTCCACGCTCTGTCCTCGTCGGAAACGGGTGCGGAAGCGTCGCATTGGGCCAGCAGTTCTTGCAGGCTGTACTTCTTCCTGGCACGCGGCTCAATGACCAAACGCCCGGATTCCACGGCCATGCTGACCGCTGAACCTGATTCCATTTGCAGCATTTCCAGAACCGCCGGCGGAACGGCCAACATCACAGAGCCGCCGACCCTTCTCAACGTGCTCGTATACATGGCGATCTCCCCAAAATTATATTTTTATATAACTCGAAATACCCCAAATGGCAAGCCCGTCCCACCTTCCCACATGTCCTTCGACCAAGGGAAGTTTGAAAAGATGTTGGCATCGCAGACGGATTTTGTCCCGACTGATAATGATATTTTGGGCAGAAAAAGCATTTGGAAATCATATCAAAGTAGCCGTGAACCACTCAGGCTCACGGCTACGTTCCAAAATCCTTTCACTGCTCCTTGTCCAGCTATACTTTGGGGGCAGCGACGGACATTGATGAAATCATTATACGTAAAATATATAGTGTATCAAACGACATTTCAGTATCAAAATGTTAAGATAATAAATCGTCACAATCATCAAAGGAATAATTTATACGACACAGAAAACACTTTGCCCAGTCGTTCCGACATCGCCTTGGAAATACTACGCTTGCCGCTTTCCATTTCAGAAATGCAATTTTGTGTTGTCCCTAATTTTTCGGCAAGCTCCTGCTGCGTCCATTCATTCTTTCCTCTAAAACCTCTCAAAACCATCGCAGGAGTTGCTTCCGGGAAAACCTCTGCAATACTCAACAGTTCCTCGCCATCATCATTCAATTGCCGAACCTTCAATCCGGCAAGCGGCAACATGCCACGGATAGCGTCCAGAACAGCCTTCGCCTTCCCGGATGGAATGGCAAGGTTGATTACAGTTCGCTCCGCATTTGTGGATGCAATTCGCAGTTCAGCGTTCATATCTAAATACCTATTTGAATTTCTTGTAGTTTACGCTTTCATGCGGCCCTATATGCCGGATTTCTATTATCTGTATTTCCCTGTCGATGACTTTCCAAACAACAACATACCGGGGCCGATTGCTGTTCAAATGGCAATGGTGAACATCATCCGCACCAACTATAAGCCCATAATTGCGCCAACCCGTTTGCTCAGGGCCATTGAAGGCTATGTCCAGCACCAAAGCGAGGAACCTGTCCTGTATCTCCGGTGGAAGTTTGCGTTTTTGCCGTGCGGCCTTTGCGGTGATACCGACCTTCCACGGTGTGTCATTTTGCAGGATGTCCATGCCATAAAAAAGCCGTTTTTTGGTATAATGTCAAGATGATTATTTCAATACTGGAATAACAGAGAGAGGGATACCATGCATAACTATTTATGTTTACTGCTTTTCACATATTTTATGGATCTTATGGCTCCAAGCGTTGCCATAGCGAGCATGCCGGAACGTGCCGTCGTTGAGCGGGATGCCGCCGCTGGTGTCGCCAAGGATATTGCCGTGCCGTTTTCCCCTGCTGAACACCTCAAGGGACGCACATGCGCCGACGGCCGGGATGCTGCGACGTTTAGGGGTGAAATCCTGGAATTTTGGGGCAGCATGGAATGCCGGTACTGCGGCATCCGCGAAGTCATCAAGGCGCAACAGGCACACCCGGAATGGTGCATCGTCGTCCGCCACCGGCCCGCCAATACCTATGGGGAAAGCATGAAAAAGGCGCTTGCCTATGAGGCGCTGCGCCATTTCTCGCAAACGGCGGCCAACAACTTCTGGGACGCCGTTGTGCCGACATCTGATTTGCTGCCTCCGCCTTACGCAGCATCCCTGCTCAGGATGAGCGCCGAAGCAGCTGTCCCGCCTGACGCCCTGGCAGAAATACTGGAGGGCGAGGCTGCTCAGACTGTCCAGAAGGATATGGAGCAGGGGCAGGACATCCCCTCCACGCCGACCTTTGTGCTGGGCGGCATCCGCTTTCCGTCCTGCGACTTTTCCGCAGACCAAATTGCGCCGGCTTTGGAACTTGCGAAAAAGGCCCGCTCCGGCGATGCCGCCGCGCAGCGTGAAATCATTCAGGTCATCACACGAGGACGCATGAACGAGGCCATGCTGTAGCCTTCGATAGCGCCCTCTCCCTGTAGATATAAAAATATTTTTCTTGCAAAAATATTTTTATATCTTTATATCACAACCACGGAGGAATTATTATGTCAGGTTTCATGACTTCAACCACTGCCATGCGGGTATTCAAGGTCTCCGGGGAGGCCGGGGATTACTCCGAAAATTTGGAATCCGCCGCCTTCAGCGCCCAGCCGGAGGCCGTCGGGCCGGACGGCAAGCGCGTCGGCTGGGTCGGCCTGGGCGACCCGCTGGACACCAGCTTCCGCTCCGGCCCGGATATTGAACGCTTCATCGCCCTGTCCATGCGCATTGATGAACGCAAACCCTCTGCCGCCGCCGTCAAAATGCGGCTGGCCGAAGCCATCAAGAAGGAAAAGGACGCAAACGACGGCAAAATCTCCCGCGTCAGAAAAAAGGAACTCAAGGAAATTGTCACCGCAAAAGTTGCGGCCAAAGCTGATTTCGTGCCCACTCTGGTGGACTGCATCTGGGATGTGCCGGGTGGGACGCTGATGCTTTCAGCCACAGCAGATCAGGCCGTATCGCTGACGCTGGAAATCTTTGAGCGGACGTTCGGCGTAAAGACGGAGCCGGTTCTGCCCGACATCGACATGGCCGCCTTTTTCCAAAGCGTGTATCTGGATGAGCGGCCCCGCCGCTACCAGTTGGCCGATGGCGTTTGGGTGGATGTGCTGCCCGACAACTACGCTGTCACTTTGTCCAGTCCCGAAGGGGCAGAAGAAAAAGCCACCGTGGTTGCCAAAGGAGATATGGAAACGGGCAAAAAGGCATTGGAAAACGGGCTTCTCATCAGAAAGATGGGGATTTCGCTGGATTTCTATCATGGAGAGGCCGGAGACGAATCCCAGCCTGGTGAAGCTGTCGTCCTCACATTGGCCGACGATTTCACGGTGTCCGGCCTCAAGCTGCCCAAGGCGGAACGGGGCGCAGAACGCGAGGCAGACTTCATCCTCAAGGCCGAATGCTGCGTGTCCGTGGCAGAGGTCATAGCAAAGATTGCTCTTCCCGAATAAAGGCGGGAGGTGCATATCATGGCCAGACGCAAAACAGTATATGACCCAAGGCAACTGACGCTCTTTGACATCTTCGCGGATCATATCACCAACATCCGCACCCAAAATGCCGCTGACGATGCCGTGCCGGTTCCCGCCACGCATCAGACACAAAATACGGCATTGCAAAAGGCGGCACCCGACGAACGACCTGCCGCGTCTGTGCCATCTCACAGCCCAATATCTGATGCGACTCCGGCCTCCGCGCCGGAGTCGCGCCGGACAGAATCAGCCCTTGTTCAGACAGAAGATGATATTGAGAACATGCGGCGCGTAGGCACCAACAGCAAGGGCGAAGGGGTCTACGAGTTTCCCAACGGTACGCGGATGCACAGCTTCGACCCCGGCCTCATGCAGGTCATGGACGGAGACTGGGATACCCCGGAACAACTGTACGCCAAGAAAAAATATGATTTCCTGACGACACAGGAAGTCATAAACTTCAACTTCGGCGTGAACCCGAAGACAACCCCAACGGAGGCACATCATGCTGGATCGTCAAACGCAACCTCTGGAAATCGCCGCGAAGGTACTGCGCCCCGAAACAATACGACGCGTGAGGAAGGACGAGAACTTCCTCCGCTCGGCGTATCTGATTCTGGATCGCTGGGCGCTCAACGAGCCGGAGACGCTGAAGGAGCTGGAGACGAAGCAGGACGGGGACATCCTGCTGCACCGTCTGTACGAGCAGACGGAGATGGAGAAGGACGCCTTGAGCACGGCGTCGGCAGCGAAGATGCAAGCGCAGGGGATGACGGAATTGGAGATACTGGCCCGGTTAGAAGTCGATACCCGCGTGAGAACTACCGCATCGCATTGGGCGACGACCTCGGCGTAGGCGGGGCCGCTGTCAAGTACGAGGACAACATCAAGGCCATCCGGCTCCTCAAACGCCTAGATGGAGAAAATGCCCAGGAGGCAAGCCCGGAAGAAAAACGTATTCTTGTCCGGTATGTGGGCTGGGGCGGCTTGCCCCAGGCGTTTGACGGCCAGAACACGGAATGGAGGCAGCGCGGCGAAGAGCTGCGCCGCCTCCTGCCCCCGGATGAGTATGCAAAAGCAAGGCGCTCCACGCAGGATGCCCACTACACTTCGGAAACGGTCATTCGCGGCATCTATGACGGTCTTGAGCGACTTGGCATGAAGGACACGAGCCTGAATGCCCTTGAGCCGTCAGCGGGCATCGGTAACTTCATCGGCCTCTGTCCCCCATCCCTCGATGCCAGATTCACCGCTGTGGAGCAGGACGCCATTTCCGCGCAAATTATCCACTATCTTTATCCTGAAGCCAATCTCATTCCCGACGGCTACCAACGCACTGTCATACGCCCCGGCACCTTCGACCTTGCCGTGGGCAATCCGCCTTTCGGTTCGCAGCATCTGTTTGACCAGAAGCATCCGGAGCTGAACATATTTTCCATCCACAACTATTTCCTGACGAAAAGCATCGACAAGCTGCGTGACGGCGGCATAGCGGCCTTTGTGGTCAGCCGATACTTCATGGATGCTGTGGACACTTCGGTACGGGAACATATCGCCAATCAGGCAGAGTTCCTTGGGGCCATCCGCCTGCCCAAGACCGCGTTCCGCGAAAACGCACTTACCGAAGTGACTACGGACATCGTCTTTTTTCAAAAGACAACTAATCCGCAAAACAGGGATTGGGTGCATACGCAACCCATGTCCGTGTATGACCCCGACGAAGTGAGCTTTGTTGATGTGAACGTCAACAGCTACTTTGTGGATCACCCGGAGCAAATGATCGGGCAGCTTGTCAGGTCTGGCGGCTCCTACCGGGAAACAGTGAATTGTGAAACCCCGCCTGAGACCGATCTAAATAAAGAGATTTCTTCACGCCTTGCGGCATTGCCGCAGGACATCTACACGCCCAAAGAAACCGAAGACGAAATTCAGGTTGCGGAAGAAGCGTCACTCAATACCGGTTTCATAGACTCCGCATATTTCAGGGCGCTCAAGGATGGCGCTTTCTGCAAAGAGCCGCATACGGGTAGAATTGTCTGCAAAACCGCGGGCGAGTACGGCAATGCCATCTATGCTCCCGTGCCGCTCAAGCGGGATAGTGAACGCCCCCGGCTGGCCGCGCTTATCGACGTGCGCGACGCCCTGCGGGATTTGCTCAATGCGGAAAAGGCCCCCGATGCCGACACGGCGGAGTTGATGCGTCTGCGCTATCAGCTCAATACGAAATACGATTATTTTGTAAAAAAATTCGGGCTGCTCAATTCCTCCACCAACCGCAGCATCTTTCGGGATGACCCGGAAAGCTCTCTGGTTCAATCTCTGGAACTGGAATATGACAAGGGCATCTCCCCTGAGCTTGCAAGACGCACTGGCGGAGAAGCTCGCCGCCCCTCGGCCAAAAAAGCCGCAATCTTCAAGCAGCGCGTCCTTGCGCCCGCCGTGCCGGTATCCCGTGTGGATAACCCGCAGGACGCCCTGATTATCTGTCTTCGGGAAAACGGCAAGATCAATTTCGACCGCATCGGCGAACTGGCAAACATCGCCCCCGATGAGGCCCAGAAGGAATTACGGCGAAGCAACCTTGTTTTTCTCAATCCCGGCAGCAATGAATGGGAAATCCGCGAGCGTTATCTTTCGGGAAATGTGCGTCACAAGCTCCATGAAGCGGAAAAGGCCGCCGCAAAGGACCCGCAGTTCAATGCGAATGTGGTCGCTCTGAAAGACGCCATGCCGCCGGACATCGAAGCCGTGGATATTGGCGTTCAGTTCGGTTCCACCTGGCTGCCGGGGGAAGTCATCGAAAAATTCCTTGAAGAAGTGTTGAGTGCAGACACCGCACAAGTGCAGTATATCTCCGCACTGGGCAAGTGGAACGCAAAGGTGAATATCTTCGACGGTACGGTCAACCGGAGCGTGTGGGGTATCCCTGAATATCCTGCTGAACGCCTAGTGGAATCATTGTTGCGCGGTACACCCATCAAGGTGGAAAAGGATTCAGGGATGCGTGATGACAACGGCAAACCTGTCATGGTCGTAGATCAGGAATTGACCGCTGCCGCCATGCAAAAGGCTGATGAAATCAAGCAGGCGTTCAAGGATTGGATATGGACTGACGACGAGCGACGAGAGCAACTTACAAAACTCTATAACGAGCGTTTCAACACGCATGTCCCTCCAAATTACAATGGACAACATATTGAACTTGTTAACGCCAATCCCGATGTTAAGCTCCGTCCGCACCAGAAAAATGTCATCTGGCGCAG
>JAFTCE010000133.1 GCA_017454855.1 Desulfovibrio sp. | reverse complement strand
GGACGCCGCCAAGGGGGTGTGTGCGCATCTTTTCCGCCTGGAGCGCTTGCAAAAGGGCGATCCCTTTGTCAGCCTGCTGTGTAGCCTCAACGCCGACTTGAAGCAGTATCCCGAATCCCTGCGACAAAAATACGAAGACTGGATATACATTTTTCTCAAGGAACGGAAGGTTCTCCCCAGCGAAGCCGAGTACCTGCGAATCAAAGGAGACAGTTCCATGTTTGGCGAAGCGCTTAAGGAATGGGAAGAGGATTTAATCCTCAAAAGCGAAAAGCGCGGCGAAAAGCGCGGTGAAAAGCGCGGTGAAAAGCGCGGCGAAAAGCGCGGTATCAAAAAAGGTGAGGCCAATGTCATTTCCGCAATGAAGCGTTCCTTGCTGCAAGCGCTTGCCGAACGTTTCAAACCCATTTCCCGCAGCATCAGGGAAAAGCTGCAACGAATCAACGAAAATGATGCCCTGTTTGCATTGATCTCTTCTGTAAATATGGTCAAGGATTTGTCCGAGTTTGACGCTCTTCTGGACAGCAAGCTACCGACGCATGAATAGGGGCGGAAAATGGCGATTTGTGAATGAGTGCATTAGTCTCCTTTTGCCGCCTGTCGAGACCCAGCCTGAAGGCTTTCTTGCCTCGGAATTCGAATGCAATGCATGTCTCTGACATTTTGATGTGATTTATTTAAAGTACACATGAGGAATTCCGCGCTGCGCTTCTCATATCAGTGTAGCGGCATCGAAAATGCCATATCCTCTTTTTACCATGCCGGAATGCCCTCCCAAAGAGCATTGACAAATATTTTCGTATCATAATAAAAGTTTTCTGCGCGTATCTGGCGAAAAGGCTGGTAAAAATCCGCATGGGAATGATTTGACGCTACTACGACTGAAGGCAAAAGATGGGCGATGCCCACGCTGCGCTTTCCCGCAAAGCACTGTGTAGAGCTGCGACATGCGCGGCGACGTGCGATGCAACGGCGGCGCAACATTGGATACTCAAGGTGTGTGCGCTTCACGCTAGGTTCCGGGCGAGAATGCTGATCCTGCCGTGTCGTACGATTTGTGCTGGGTGTGCAGAAATGGTAGGTTTCGAAAGATAGAGTTTGAAGGAGTTCCTTATGAATGCAAAAACTATTCTGGCGTTGTTGATCGTGTTCTGCTGCGCGTTTGCGCTTGCCATGCCCGATATGTCCGAGGCGGCCCGCATGGGCGGCGGTCGATCTTTCGGCAGTAGGCCCTCCATGAGTACTCCGGCCCCACGCCCATCCACAACGCAAAATCAGGGCATGAACCGTCAGCAGACGCAGCAACCCGGCGCGACGGCAGCGGCGCCACGCGCTGGAGGAATGTTTGGCGGCATGGGGGGGCTTTTCGGCGGCTTGCTTGCCGGTACCCTCATTGGCTCATTGCTTGGCGGGCATGGTTTTGCTGGCGGCGGCTTCTTGGATATTCTTCTCTTTGGACTTCTTGCCTTCGTGGGATTCAAGCTCTTTTCCGCCTTCCGCAACAGCAGAAGTACGCAAACAGCGACCGTCGGAGCAGGTGCAGCGTCGCAGCATTTTCGTGAGGAAGATGCGCAATCCATGCAACGCACGGACAACGGCGCTGGCTGGGATGCCCTCAGCTCTCCCTCTAGGGGCGGCAATAGTGCGGAATCTTCAGAAGCGGGTATGCGCCTTCCTGAGGACTTTGATGCCGATGAGTTTATGCGCGGCGCCAAAATGGCGTACACACGCCTGCAAGATTCCTGGGACAAGCGCGATCTCGCTGACATTGCCAATTTTACGACCCCGGTCGTGCAAAATGTTTTGCGGGAACAAATGGCAGAAGACCCCAATCCTGGCAAAACCGAAATTCTTTTGATCAACGCGCAGCTCCAATCCGCCGTCAACGAGGGGGCTGAGCAGCGCGCCAGCGTGTACTTCGATGTTCTGCTGCGTGAGCTGCCCGATCAGCAACAGCCTTCATCGGCGCGGGAAATTTGGCACTTTGTCCGTTCCAGGAACGGTGGTTCGTGGAAATTGGACGGCATACAGCAAGTAGAGTGACCAGCCACATCGTGAGAGGACTGAAAGCAGAAGGGCGTATTTTTTTCGCCCTTTTTCTCTTGCGTCATTTTCGTCGGAGTCCGCAATGTCAAACTATGTGCAAAAACATGACAAGCTCATGCGCTATCTTGATATGACCATTGAAGTTGCCACACCGGAATATTCCAGGGTGACCATGCCCATTACGGAAAATCACAAGAACGGCATGGGCGTGGCACACGGGGGTTCTATCTTTGCACTGCTTGATGTGGCTTTCGGTTGCGCGGCAAACAGCGGGAAAGAAAGCGCCGTCGTCAGTCTGCATACGTCTGTGGATTTCTTGCGTCCCGGCACAGTGTCGCCGTTGATGGCCGAAGCTCGTGTCGTACGCGATGGCAAACACATTCTCAACTATGATGTCCAGGTGTTCGACGGTTCGGGAGTTCTTGTCGCTCGAAGCGCATGTTCCGGCTTCCAGACAGATGTTCCTCTGCCAGACTAGGCAGTGACAAAAATGGTTGTGCCCTGCGGAATGCAGGCAGCATTTGACGGCCAAGTTCAGAATGGCTATGCTCGACAAAGGATAGGCAAAATCAAGGGCTGAGGATTGAAGAACTATGAACAAGGTTCTGGCACAAGATGAAGTGGACGCACTTTTACGCGGGCTGTCGGGTGGGGAGATTGAGAGTGAGACCGCTGTGGAGGAGGATGATTCTGGCATTGTGGCCTTTGACCTTGCCAACCAGGATCGCATCATCCGTGGTCGCATGCCCGTCCTCGAAATCGTCAATGACCGTTTCGCCCGTCTCTGCACCAATGCCTTGTCCAATGCAGTACGCAAGCGCGTGGAGCTGCATCCCATTTCTATTGACATGACGAAGTTTGGCGAATTCATGCGCTCGTTGCCGGTGCCAACATCTATCAACATCTTCAAAATGGATCCCTTGCGAGGCAATGCGTTGATGGTTGTGGATTCACGCCTGGTTTTCGCCCTGGTGGAAAACGTCTTTGGCGGGGCTGGCTCGCAGCCCAAGGTAGAGGGCCGTGACTTTACGCGCATAGAGCAGGCCGTGGTCGACAAGATTGTCAAGCTTTCCTTGGAGAACATGGAAGAGTCATGGCGGCCCGTGCATGACGTCAAGCTGGAGCTGGTGCGCAGTGAAATAACGCCACAGTTCGCTGCCATTGTCCCGCCTAGTGACGTCGTGGTCATCATCACTTTCGAGGTGGAGCTGGACACCGCCTTGGGTTCCATGATCGTCTGTCTGCCTTATGCTACCATTGAACCCATACGCTCCAAGCTGCACGCCAGCTTTCAAACCGAGCGGCTGGAAGTGGATCATACCTGGGTGGCCCGCCTCAAGGAGCGGCTTATGGAAACGCCCGTCAATCTCAAAGTGGCCATGGGCCATACCACCATCACGGGCAATCAGCTCCTGCGTATGCAAGTAGGCGATATCATTGTGTTGGATACGGATCACGAGGAAATGCTCAACTGCACCGTGGAAGGCGTTGTCAAGTATCAGGGGATTCCCGGCACCGTCAAGGCCATGAAAGCATTTCAGATTATCAAGAGCCACGAACCCCAGTATACCTAGAGCGTTTTGACGTTTATCAAACACGCCGTAAAACCTCGTCCTTCAGGACGGGGAATCTCAGATTTCGCTCGACCGCACATGCGTACGGCACTCGCAGGGGCACACCGTCGGCAAGGTGCAGAGTTAACGTCAAAACGCTCTAGGGTGATCGGTTGTGTGATCCTGATCTGTCGTCAGGACGGCGCACCGTCGTGCGTGTGACGCTTGAGCCATGTCAGTTTGGCAGTGCGGTATGTCGGCGCGAGAATATGTAGTCCTGCGGCTGCCAGATGCGGCAGTGTCGTCACCTGCGCGGGCAGCTCGCTAGTCCCTGCCCGGCGCAGCAGGATGCAGCGACAGCCCGCTGCCATGCCTGCCTGTACGTCGCGCATTTGGTCGCCGATCATCCACGATTGGGCCAGGTCAATATGCAGATCCCGTGCGGCATCGAGGAGGAGGCCAGGTTGGGGTTTGCGGCAGGCGCATGGCCCGGTGATCTCCGGCAAGTGCGGGCAGTATCGCCAGGCATCAATGTGCGCTCCGCGCTTGGCCAGATCGGCAGTAATCCATTCTTCCAGAGTGCGCAGATCGTCGCGCCCATACATGCCCCTGGCCAGTCCGGACTGGTTGCTCACCACCACCAGCATATAGTCAGCGGCACGCAGCCGCTTGAGCGTTTCCACAACGCCGGGCAACCAGCGCCAATCCTCTTTGCGATACACATAGCCCAAGTCTTCGTTCAGGGTTCCGTCGCGATCCAGAAAGACAGCGCGGCGTAGTCCTTGCGGCGTGGCTTTTTGTTCCAACATGTCCATGCATCTTCCTTGACCCTTGGCGCGGCCAGGGCCTTGCGCGCTTCAGAGCGCATTGTGTGGCAAGTGGGAGAGGTTGCGGGTAGACGTCGAGCAGCGGGTTGTTTCAGATTTGGCTGTGTTCACGTTCTTCCTGACATGTGCGGCAGAGACCTACGCCAGGCAGGGCATCCAAGCGTTTTTGCGGAATGGGTTCGCCACATTCACGGCAGCAGGCCACGCCATTGATCCATTCCGGCCCGTCGTGATCCAGGAAGGAACGCGCTCGGATGAGCGCGGATTCACGATCCAGGCGTTCCAGCTCGGTGGCCTGATCAAAAACATCCATGTCGTTCTCCTTCACTACAAGACAAGCGGCAACCCGGCCAAGGCTGGGTTGCCGTAAAGGAACAAATGCTAGATATCTAGCATAGCCCAGGGACGCACCATTGTAAAGACGTTGATTGCTGGACGCGATACGCATGCTGCATGGAAAAGGAATGGACGAGCCGCCAGGGAACATGGTGTGGAATCTTTTGGTCTCATTCCACAGCGGCGGAGCTGAGCAGACGCCATGCGGATCCGTACAGCAAGACGGATTCTCCGCGACGCGGATTGAAGTTGCAGCGGATTCTGCCCAGGGCAGAGGCATGGCGCGTGTCCCTGCCGACGAAGAGGAGCGCTTCTCCGGGCTGGAGCATGCGGGCAGGCAAGGCAAATTTGTAGGGTTTTTCCGGATTGTCACTGAGAAAGAGTCCGGAAAGAGACACGGCTTTGCCGGATCGGTTGCGCAGGGCAAAGGTGCAGGCAGCGGCCTGTTCACGGGCATGTTCAATGCTCAAGGGATAGGGTTCGTCACGGGCAATCAATCGTACCTTGACAACATTGTTCACGCTGTCCTTGACGCTGACGGTCAAGCGTTCTTCGTGCCTGGTTTGGCCGTTGACCTCCCAATGCAGGAATGTCTGGTGTGGCGGCAGGCAGGGCGTGATCTGGACGGAATTTTCCACAAAGTACCGCCCGTGCGGGTTTGTCGGTCCCAAGGTATTCAGCATGGCAAGGCCCTGCACGCGTACCTCGTACAGGTCGGTAAGGCCCAGATGTTTGCGCAGCTCGTCTAGGGCATGGTCAGGGCGCTCTCGGAAAAAAAGGAGCATATTTTCGCGTCCCTGAACGATATCTGCACGTCGGTGTGGAGGAGCGTACACGCCGCGCAGGGCGGAGCGTTGCGGTTCTCCGCCGCTTTCGGCATCCAGTTCAGCCAGGCATTGTGTGACGTTCGCAGCGCTGTAGTGGGCAAAGGCCAGGTCGCACATGTCGTTGGCAAATTGGACAGCCAGATCCTTGCGGCTTAGGAGAGTCGCCAGTAGGGGGCTTGCCTTGAGAACCCGGCTGAGGCTGGGATGTGAGGGCGGCTGCATCCCGTGCCAGGGAGACATGGCAGCTGCATCCAGGTCAAAGAGTACATAGCGCCAGCGTCCGTCCAGTTCGGGGATACCCTGTGCATCCTGGCCCGCATAGCGCCACAATCGCACGTTGGATTCCGGCCAATCTCTGTTATCCACATAAATTTCTAGGGCGTAATAGAACAGCGCTTCGCGAACGTCCAATAGGCGGCGCATGTCCTCAAGGAGAGCATCGTCCATGGGCTGCTGTGCGCAGCGGGCAAGAAGGCTGTTGAAAGCGTCAATTTCACGCCAGTGAAGCAGCCAGGGATAGCGTGGCGAGGAGCGCAGGCTTGCGGCATCGCCATCCAGGACGACAAAGTTAGCACCTGGTCGGTCAAAAAAACTGCCGAGCAGGCTGGCATCGAAGCGCGGGGTCAGCCAGGCAAAACCGTAGAACAGACCATTCAGATACACAGATGCCGGTCTGTGAGGCGATGCCCAGCGATACCCGGCGCGCAGGGCGAGGCGCGTCAGGAGCGTCGTACGAACCTGGGCGGAGAGGAGATCCTGACCGCTGCTGCTCAAGAGGAGATGTTTGAAGGAATGCACCGGAGGCAGGAGATGGCTGCACGCAGAGGCAGGAAAAAATGGATAGGCAAAGCGTTTACCTGTCCCATCGGAAGTTTTGCGGGCCACAAGACGCAGGCTCTTTTGGGCAAAGGCGCGCGAGGCACCGCCAGAAACGCGCAAACCAGCACTCCTGGCCAGCAGGCGCGTACCGTCGGGGGCAAAGATTTCAACATCCACGGGCCGTTCCCAAGCCCGACCGCGCTCTCTGTAGTTGGCGTAGACCTTGTCCGGATTGTTCGGGTCCCGAGGGTGCTTGGCGGCTTCGGCGCTTGTTTTGCCCGCTACGAGAATGCCCTTGTCATGGCCGTAGAGGTTGTCCGCCGCAGTGGAGAGTGAGAAAATGAGGCTTTGTTCGTTTGGTTGCGCAGCTAGTGCGTCCAGAAAATAGGTATGCACGGCCACCGGGCCAGCTTGACCGTCAAGAATAGCCACGGCCTTGAGGGGAATACAGCTTGCGCCGTCCACCTCGGCCAGATCAAGGGGCGCTGTGTAGCGGGGACTTGTGCTTGTGGGTGTGGAGCCGTCAAGGGTGTAGTGGATGTCAGCGCCAGGCAGCGCGCAGCGAATGGCAACCTGCGTTGGCTTGCGCAAGAAATGTTCTTGAGGTGTGAACTGCGGGCGCATCAGGCGTTCGCGTTCTTGCCAGATGGCAGTCCCCAAGGCGGCGCGCACATGGGGAAAACGCTGCCCGCTCATGTTTTCTGTGGGTGAGAAGTATGGAAGCCAGCGGGCCACGACGACGCAAAGCAGGCAGATAAGGAGTAAGCCCGCCATAAGGAGGACGCGGGGAAGACCGCACGAGGGTATCAAGTCAATTGGGCGGGACATGGGCACGGCAGAGGTGAAAAATCAATGACAGCCGGTCAGATGCGCGGGGCATGTGCCGGCTGCTTCCTGGTTGAGCTGTCTCCAGGGAGTGTGCTGACTCCCTCGGCGCATGTTCAGGCTTCCTGGGTGATGGGCGCGTCGGGAGCATTCTTGCGGACGCTGTCTATGCCGTTCAGGCAGGAAGCTTTCTGTTTGTAGCCTTCCGAGACGGCAATAATTTCGCCGTTGCGCGCTTTGAGGCGAAAACGGTATTCACCGGCCTTGTCCTTGTACATCTCGAACTTGGGATTGGTCACCGGGACAAAGCCTTCCATGGTCTGATCTTCGAGTTTTGCCTCCACGGCATTGGTTTTGACGCTGTCAATGCCTTTGTTGCAGGCGGCTTCACTGCTGTAGGCTTGGGAAGTGGCGATGATCTCGCCATTGCTGGCCTTAAGGTTGAACATATGTCCTTTTTTAGCCTGCTTGATGACAAATTTACCCATGGTCACGACTCCTGAAAATGGGTTGCGCTTCTTTGGGAAAGGTTTCGAGAAGAGCCAGGAAATTTTCGGCTGCACTGAAGAATATGCCCAAAAAGGGCGTATGTCCATTGTCAATGCAGAAGCGGTGCGAGAAAATGCTGCCAGACCAATGTCAGTAAAAGTAGGCTGAGCGAAACCGTCAGAAAACGGCGAACCACGGTTGGGCCAATGCGGATGGCCATGCGGCTTCCCAGCCAATTGCCCAGGCAGCAGGCTGCGGCCATAGATAGGGCCAGGGGCCAGAAGACAACGCCGCCACAAATGAAGACAAGTGTGCCGGAGAAGTTGGAAGCCAGATTGAGTACCTTGGCTGTGGCCGAAGCCTCCATGAGTCCCATGCGCAGCGCCCAATGAAGGGCCAGGATGAGAAAGCTGCCCGTCCCTGGCCCGAAAAAGCCGTCATAGCTCCCTATGAGCAGGCAAACCAGGGCAACGGGAATCCAGAAACGCACCCCCGTAAAGGCAAGTGGGGCAACGGCAGGCAGGGAAGGGCGCTGGGCCTTGTGTGGCAGCAAAACGGCACACATGCCCACGGGCAGCAGAACCACGAGAATCTTGCCCAGTATGTCTGGATTCAGGTGCAGCGCCAGTTGTGAACCGGCCCAGGAACCCAACAGAGCAAAGGCCACGCCCGTCATGGCCACCCGCCAATGCACAAGGCCGCTGCGGGCAAAGTTGCCCAGGGCGGTCAGCGTGCCGAGGCAGGCGCTGACCTTGTTGCAGCCAAGCGCCATGTGCGGTGGTACGCCAGAAAGCAACAAGGCCGGCATGGTGACCAAGCCTCCACCGCCGGCAATGGAATCAATGAATCCGCCGACGAAAGCGGCAGCAATGCCGAATGCGTAAATCCCCAGCGTACATACAAACATTGAACGTTACCATTTTTTGAAGATGACCCAGGCTGCCAGCACAATCAGCGCAAAGCCGACAGCATGGTTCCAGCGTAGGGGTTCGTGCAACCAAAAGGTCGAAAAGGCCATGAAGACGCTGAGGGAGACAACTTCTTGTACGGTCTTGAGTTCGGCTGCGGAAAAAAAGCCATAACCCATGCGATTTGCCGGAACTTGCAGCAGATATTCGAAGAAGGCCAATCCCCAGCTCGACAGGATGACCACAGGCAGCGCTGCGCCTTTGTAGCGTAAATGCCCATACCAGGCAAAGGTCATGAAGATATTGGAGCAAAGCAGCAGGCCAATGGTGGCCAAGGGAACAGGAATCTGCATGGAACGCTCCGATGGAAAGTTTCGTAATGTCAAGGCGGCAAAGAAAAAAGCCCCTGATTGGTTCAGGGGCTATTTTTACAGCCTCAGCCGTACACCTTGTCCCCGTCGGGTACGGCGGAGAAGCGGTGGTACACTGGCTTCCCCTGGGTATGATCTCCCGGCCCCGGCACCCGCCTGGGGCCGGAAAATCACGTGGGGAGGGGAGTATGTACAGGCTGCTGCAGGTCTTGCGACCATGCCTAGGCAGCCATGGTGTCGAAAAGTTCCTTGGCGCTCGTGTTGGCGGGATTGGCTCCCAGCACGTTTTCCAGATGTACCCGGGCTTCGGCGCCGCGGCCCAGGTAAATGAGGCAGCCGGCCAAGGTCACGCGGACGGCTTCGGTTTCCACACCTGCCTCCAGTGTGGCTTCCAGATAGGGAAGAACCTTTTCCACGCAACCAATCTGGTAGCTTTCGCGAACAAGACAGTTGAGGGCTACAATGTTTTCGCAGGACTTATCCAGGGCACGGCTGAAGTACGCAAATGCCTGCTGGTGTTCACCCTGTTCCATGTATACGAGACCAATGCCGCACAACGCCTTATCCGTTTCTTCAACGCTGGCAGCCTTCTGGTACAGCACCAGAGCCTTGTCCAGTTGAGAACGCTGTACTGCCACTGTAGCCAACCCAAGATAGGGAGCTGCGCACTGCGTATTGTCCTTGGCTGCCTTGCGATAGTATTCTTCGGCCTTGTCAAAATCGCCCATGAACAGATAGCATTCGCCCAATTCCTTGTTGATTTCGTAATCCAGTTGATTGCTCATGTTGTCCTCCCCGACAGCATTTTTTTACAAGCGCCGAATGCGCGTTGTGTGCCTAAAGAAATGCATGTTGCGTGCCATTTATAAAAAAATGAATTATTTCAATATATTTAATTGTATATTGGCATAAGGTAGGCAAAAAAGGCTTGGGGGAAGGGAATTTTTGACGCTTCCGGTGCCAACTTTTCGGCAAGCTTGCAAGGCGAGCTGCAGTTTTTTCCCGTGGATATGTTGCGGGGCAGACGAGAGGGGGGACGCATACCCGCGAAAAGCGCGGTATATTCTCTCGATGCTGGGGCAATGTCTGCTGTGTTACGTGATTGTCAGCGTAGCTGGTCTGGGCCACCCAGTACGGATATGTGGTGCAGAATCGTTCCCAGGACGCCTTCTATGTCTAAATTGGAGGTATCCACGACAAGGGCGTCCTTTGCCGGACGCAAGGGGGCAATGGGGCGGTTGCGATCCAGCGCGTCGCGTTGGCGTATTTTGTCAGTGAGCGTGGCGAGATCCACGTTTTGGCCCTGATTTTCCAGGTCTTGCAAGCGGCGCAGGGCGCGCACCTCCGGTGTCGCGTCCAGGAAAAATTTGAAGCGGGCCGTAGGAAAGACGACCGTGCCCATGTCGCGCCCTTCCGCGACCAGGGGGCATTGGGCAGCGATTGCGCGTTGCATAGCGCAGAGGATGTCGCGGACGCAAGGCACAGTGGCGATGCGAGCGGCAAGCATGCCCACTTCTTCGGTGCGTACCTCGCTGCGTACGGGCATATTGTTGCACAGGAGTGTGGTACACTGGCCATGTCCTGCAAGGGCAAATGTCCATTGAGAACAGCGCGCCCGTAATTCGTCTTCCGCTAAGGTTTCCGCACCGCGGCCCAGCTTGAGAGCCAGGCAGCGGAACATGGCTCCGGTATCCAGGTAGGAGAGTCCCAGATTTTCGGCCACGCGCCGGGCCAGAGTTGTTTTGCCGACGCCGGCAGGTCCGTCCAGGGTCACAATGGGTAAGGCTGTGTTCATGGTTTTTTTCTCCTGGCAGTGGCATCCTGCGTCCTGGCCATAATGTCGGCCAGGGCAGCGAGAAATAAGCGGTTTTCCTCTGCATTGCCCACGCTGACGCGCAGATGCTCAGGCAGTCCATAGCTTTTGAGAGGGCGAATAATGATCCCTTTTTCGAGCAGGCCCTCAAAGCAGCTCTGGGCATCGGGACCGCATTCAGGCATACGGAACATGAGAAAGTTGGCAGCGCTGGGCCACACCGTACAGCCTAGGGCGGTCAGTCCGGCGGCAAGGTCTTTCCTGCCAACGCGCACGGTCTGTTGTGTGGCTTCGTAAAATGCCGTGTCTTCCAAGGCGGCAAGCGCCGCCTCTTCGGCGAGAATATTGACGGAAAAGGGCAGGCGCGCCCGCCATAGGTATTCTGCCAGGTTGCCCGGGAGGATGGCATAGCCCAGACGCAGGCCCGCAAGACCGAAACTCTTGGAAAAGGTGCGCGTCACTGCCGTATTGTCTGACAGGAGGCCCGAGGCCAGCAGGGAGGCAGCGGCTTCGTCGTCGGCGAAATCCATATAGGCTTCATCCACGACCAACAGGCAATGCGGCGCTTGGGCGGCCAGGCTGCTGGCCAGTTCCTGCACTGCAGAGCGGGGAGGACAATATCCAGAAGGGTTGTCGGGCGTTGTCAGAAAGACAAGGCGGGTATGGGCATCAACGCATTGCAGGAGGGCGTCAAAGTCGAAGGAAAAATTTTCCTTGAGTGGCAGACGGCGCGTTTCCACGCCGCAAATGCGAGCTTGAATGGGATAGATGCTGAAGCAGGGATCAAAGCAAACAATGTTGTGCCGCCCAGTATCGGCCAGTACGCGAATAAGAAGATCAATGAGTTCATCCGATCCGTTCCCGACGATCACGCGGCGGGCATCTACCTTGTGGCGTACCGCCAAAGCCCGTGTGAGGCGAGGGTTGCCGCCCTGGGGATACCGAAATGCCTCAGCCGCATGTCGCGCAACGGCCTCCTGCGCCAGAGGAGGCATGCCGAGAGGATTTTCATTGCTGGCCATTTTGATGACTTGGGACAGATGGTATGTTTGTTGTATTTCCGCTATGGAAAGGCCGGGAACATAGGCGCTGAGATTGGCAATTTCCTGGCGTACGGTCAGCTTGGGCATAGTTTCTCCAATAGAACAGGGAAGATGCGAAACCCGCAGAGCGGCAGCCTGCGGGTCGTACACTGTGCGCGGCGCGGCATTACGCTTCTTTGTAAGGTTCGCTGGGACGGATGGTCAGCACTGGCATGGTAGCGTTCTTGACGACCTTTTCCGCCACAGAGCCGAAGAGAATGCGGTCAATGCCCTTGCGTCCGTGGGTTCCCATGACAATGATGTCCGCTCTTTCTTCCTTGGCTCGGTTGAGGATTTCCTCAGCGGCATAGCCGATGAGGACTTGCCCCTTGGCTTCCACTCCTGCGAAATGCTCGGCCACAAAGGATTCCATGGATTTTTCCGCGCCGGTGACGATTTCACCCACGAAATTTTCAATGGTGTTGGGCGGCACGTGGAAGCCTACATACTGACTTAGGGATGGGGCCGTGTAGACGACGACCACAGTGGCATTAAGAGACTTGGCAAGAAGAACGGCATATTCGGCCACCTCCTTGCTGTGATCGGAGAGGTCTACGGCGCAGAGAATCTTTTGAATGGATTTCATGACAGACTCCTCTTCCGGGACGGAAACTATACCAGGTTGAAAGAAAGGCGGCATGGCGAGCGTGCCACGACCATAAACGTCCTTTGCCTTTGACAGAAAATAATGGTAAAAATTTTTCCATTATAAGACAAGTCCCTTTTTCAGCATACCTACCCAGCGTGAAGGGAAATTTTTTCCGCAGGACAAAAAAATAATATCAATGAAAATCAATATGTTATGAAAAATATTTTTGGCAAACTTCTTGCATTGCCCTTCGCGTGAGACAACGCCAACCCTGGAGGCGATATGAGAGTCAATAACGAACATCTGGAGGCGCTGTATCGGCAGCAAAATCAGGCCGAGAACGTCAAGAATGCCCAAACACAGCAGGAAGGCGCCTTTACCTCTGTCCTTGATATGCAGATGGGACTTGCGGGCGGCATGACCCAAGCTATAGCGGCAACAAGTCAGGCTGGATCTGCAGCACCCACATCCATGATCAGCCAGATGCTGTTGGCTACGCAAACCGACAGCGTCAACCCTGATGAGGATGTCATTCAAAATGCCTTTACGCATGCTTCAGGCACCCTGGATATGTGGGATTCCTATGTGGTTGCGATCCATGCTTCGGAAAAGAGCGGTTCGCTGCGCGACGCCTATGCCTTGCTGGAAGGCATTGACGGACAATTGGCCGGTCTCAAGGCCGAGGCTGCCAGCGTCCGTGGACGGAATGCCGGGCTGGACGCATTGATCAATGAACTGGACGTGATGACCACAACGGAAAAGTTCAAGTTCAATCGGGGGGATTACAATTTCACAGTGTAGTCTCGCAGCATGCCCGGTAAGGGGATGCAGACAAAGAACCAGCCGCAGGAACAGGGCCTACGGCTGGTTTTTTGTGTTTGGAAGAAGGATGCTGTCTGGACGCGCGAGCCGTCAGCTAAAAGCGTAGTTGCTACATACCGCAGCCGCGGGTAGGCCAGTAGCCATGCCTGGGCATGTCCTGAGCGCCGCAGGGTCCATATCCACCACGCATGCCGTGCCAACCGCCTTCCCTACCATAACCCATGCAAGGGCATCCGCCGCGCCAGCCATGCATGTGTCCTCGCATGCGGCCATGATAGGGCAGGCCCTTTTCCCCCATCTGACGCAGCATGTCAGCGTCAGCCGCATACAATCGGGCGTCGATGGCGCGCAGTTCATCCCGCACGGCCTGGAGTCTGGGATCGTCTTGCTTGACATTGGCGGCGAAAAGATGCTCTAGCTCAGCGAGCTTAGCAAAGCGCTGCTGCATGATCGGCTGGGTTTTTTCCCAGTGGCTTTGGCGTATCTGCCGCATCTCCAGCATTTGCTCATTGCTCATGTCCGTGAAGTCGCCGCAGCCATAGCCAGGCTGTGCGGCGGCCAGGCCGGGGATGGCCAGGAGGGCAACAAGGGTAAAGGCTCGGGAAAGGGTAGCAAATCTGGAAGTCTTCATGGTACAGTTCCTCTGCTGGTTTAGAAGGAAACACGGTTGCCTTCTGTTGGACGATATCGGGAGCGCAGCGAGGTGTGCTCCTTGAACCCATGTGCGCCCCTAAAGGCAAGGAATGTGCCAAAAGAGATTTTTTTTATGTAACTTGTTGCCATAAAAGAATATCTTTTTGAAACGTCTTTGCAAACCTGCCCTTGGCATCGCTACCCATGTGTCCATTTTCGCCACAGCGGGTAGGCGTGGGTGTCCGTTTTTTACCCAGTGGCCTTGCGTCGTAATCTATAACGTATGAGTAAGGATAGGCATGCACACTCGCCCTTACCCTGCCTTGCGTCATTGGAAGCCAGCACTCTCCCCCCTGATGCTCATCGGCGTGGCCTGCATTCTGATAGTGGTGATGGCGGGCCTTTCTCAACGCAGCAACGAGCGGGAACGCAGCTTCATGGTGCGCAATCTTACCGATAGGGCCGAGGCGCTTATCTGGGCGCTGGAGGCCGGAACGCGTACCGGCATGCGCATGAAGGACAGCGTGATCATGGGGCTGTCACCCTTGCTGAGGGAAACGGCACGTCAGCCTGGCATTGTGTACATGGCGGTTTCCGATGCGCAAGGGCGCATGCTTGCGTTCAGCTGGGGCGGGGACGGTGACGAAAAAGCCGACTCAGCCCTGCAGACTGTTGCCGCAGAGATGCCTGTCCTGCCCGCGTTGGCCGTAGAGACGGACAAAACGCAATGGCGCATGCGGGAACGTGCGGATGGCGTCAAGGTCTTTGAGGTCTACCGGGCCTTTGCCCCGCTGGGACGGCATCATGGGCCACGGGGAATGCCAGGCATGCAGGGGAAGCTGGCCAGTGCTTCGGCTTGCGGCGGCCATGCAGGCTGTCCGGGAGATGCAGGAGCAAGGATAAAAGAGCAAAATCCGGACATGCCCAACTTGATCGGCACGCCGGAGCGCCAGGTGGTGGGCGTGGCCCTGGTGGGCTTTGACGCCAGGCCATTTGAGGAAGCCCTGCGCCGGGATGTGCGCAATAATCTTCTCTGTGCAGCCCTGGCTGTGACTCTGGCCTTTGGCGGTTTTGTGTCCCTTTCCTGGGTGCAGCAGTACCGCCGCTGGCGGCGCATGTTACGCGACGAACGGGCCATTGCCGCCTCAGTCATCGCCGCTTTGCCCTTGGGACTGGTCACCAGCGATCCCGCTGGACGTATTGCCGTTGTCAATGACACGGCTTTGGCCATGTTTCACAAAAACCGCCAGGACGTTACTCCGGCTTCAGGAGTCGAGCATAGTCACAGGCCACCGCTGTTGCGCTCCTTGCCTGGCTTGGATTGGGAGAGACTTCTGAAGCGCCTGGCTGAAAAAGGCTGCTTGGCAGAGGATGAACTTGTGTTGCGCCTGCCTGGCGCAGCTCCCCTGAACGTAAGCCTGGGCGCAGCCACTGTGCGCAATGAGGATAATGTTCTTTTGGGTCATGTGTTTGTGCTGCGCGACATCACGGAGATGAAACGTCTGCAGGCCGAGGCCCAGCGCAATGACAGATTGACGGCCTTGGGACATCTGGCTGCCGGCGTTGCGCATGAAGTTCGCAATCCGCTGAGTACAATCAAGGGCGTGGCCCTGTATATTGCTCGGCGCATGCCGGAGGGCGGTCGCGAGGCGGAAGCCGCCATGCGCATGATAGATGAGGTTGACAGGCTGGATCGGGTGGTCTCCTCCCTACTGGAATTTGCACGGCCTGATGCCTTCGAGACGGCCCCTACGCAACTGTCAGCCCTTGTTGATCATGCCCTGCTGCTTGCCGAGGCTGACCTGTGCGCTAAAAGCATCGCCGTGGAGCGCACCATTCCCCCCCATTTCCCCTTGGTGTGCGTCAATGCCGAGCGTCTGGTGCAAGCCTTGCTCAATCTTTTCCTCAATGCCGTGCAGGCCATGGAGCCGGGGGGCACACTGCGCGTACGTGCGGATCTCCACGGCGAGGATGCCTTTCGCCTTGTGGTGACAGACAGCGGATCAGGCATTGCTCCTGAACTGCTTGCCTCCATCTTTACCCCCTATTTCAGCACAAAAACGTCGGGCACAGGTTTGGGGCTGGCTCTTGTGCATCGTATCGCAGAAGGGCATGGGGGGAGCATCACGGCAGCCAATGCGCCGGGTGGAGGCGCTGAGTTTACCCTGACGCTTCCTCTGCAAGGAAAGCAGAGAGACAGCGCATGACAGGCGGCATTTTTTGCCGCAGGCCGGGGAAAGATTTGCTCATCGCCCTTTGCTCTGAACTTGCAATGGGGCGCAAACGCCATTGTGACAAACGATTGCTCAAAGCGCACGAGGGACTTTTGCAGGGATGGACGTATGATGGCCGAATCAGACATACATCTGCTGGTGGTTGACGATGACCGCAACCATCGCGAAATGCTACGCGATCTTCTGGAGGAATGGACCTATGTCGTCACGACGGCGGAAGGCGGCGAGGAAGCTGCGGCCCTTTGTCGGCAGCGTTCTTTTGATCTCGTTCTGATGGACATGCGTATGCGCGGCATGAGCGGCATTGACGCTACGCGCGCCATCAAGGGCTATAATCCGGCCATTCCCATCCTGATCATGACGGCCTTTTCGGATGTTTCCACGGCGGTGGAGGCGCTCAAGGCTGGCGCGTATGACTATCTGACCAAGCCCTTGGCCTTTGACGCACTCAAGTTGAGTCTGGAACGAGCTTTGGATCACGCCGGTTTGCGTCGCGAGGTGCATGTTTTGCGGCGCGAACTGGCCGGGGGAACTGTCATCGGGCAAAGTCCGGCCATGCGCCAACTTCTGGAAATGGTGGCCACCATTGCACCGTCAGAGGCTACGGTGCTGATCAGCGGGGAATCTGGCACGGGCAAGGAAGTCATTGCCCGCAGCATCCACGAATCCAGCAAGCGTCGGGACGGCCCGTATGTTGCGGTCAACTGCGCGGCACTTGCGGAAAACCTGCTGGAAAGCGAGCTTTTCGGTCACGAAAAAGGCGCGTTTACCGGTGCGGAAAGACGCCGTGAAGGCCGTTTTCAGGCCGCCCACAAGGGAACCATCTTCCTGGATGAAATCGGGGAAATTCCCGTAGCCATGCAGGCGAAGTTGCTGCGCGTCATCCAGGAGCGGGAATTGCAGCCTGTGGGCGGCGACCGCACCTACAAGGTAGATGTGCGCATTCTGGCAGCCACGAATAGGGATCTTGCCCGGGATGTGGAAGAGGGGCTTTTCCGTCAGGATCTGTATTACCGGCTGAATGTCGTGGCCTTGCATTTGCCGCCCCTGCGCGAGCGCCGCGAAGACATTCCCCTTTTGGCCATGCACTTCCTGCAGCGCTTTGCCCGGCGCAATGGCAAGACCGTCAAGGGTTTTACACCAGCGGCAATGGATCGTCTGCTGAAACATGTTTGGCCGGGCAATGTGCGTGAATTGGAAAACGTCGTGGAGCGCGCCGTGGTTCTGCTGATGGGAGCGTACGTCAGCGAGCGGGAACTGCCGCCAACATTGACGGAAAGGGGAACTGCCGCGCCCCGCCAGCATGATTTTGCCAACATGACGTTGGAGGAAATTGAGCGCATGGCCGTGCAGGACACCTTGGCCCAGGTGGGGGGGAACAAGAGCGAAGCCGCCCGCCGCCTGGGCATCAATCGTAAGACCTTGCAGGCCAAACTGGATGGAGGCAAGTAGTGTGTGTGGCGTACAGAAAGACAGGTCGTGCTGCGAAGCGCCTGCCCTTTGCCATTTTCGTCGCTACAGCCGCCAGAGATCGAAACCAGCCGTGCGTACGGCCTTTTTGTCCCAGAAGCCCTTGATATCCAGCAGGGTCACCCGCTCATCGGCAAACATGCGGCGGATGTCTTCCATGCCGAGTTTCCGGAATCTTTCATGGGCCACTGCCAAGATGACGGCATCCAGGTTGGTGAGACCGTCCAGCGGGAGCAAGGGCTGGCCATACTCGCGCAGGGCGTCGTTGGGATCTGCTTCGGGATCGTGGACAAGAGCCGATACCCCATACTCTTTGAGTTCTGCGATAATGTCCAGCACACGGGTATTGCGGATGTCCGGCACGTTTTCTTTGAACGTAAAGCCCAGGATGCCTACGCGTGCGCCCTTGACACGCTTGTTGGCGTTGATGAGGCGTTTGACGCAGGTCTCAGCCACATACTTGCCCATGCCGTCGTTGATCCGCCGCCCCGCCAGGATGACTTCCGGGTGGCAACCGATTTCTTCGGCCTTGTAGGTGAGGTAGTAAGGATCAACGCCAATGCAGTGGCCGCCCACGAGTCCTGGCCTGAAGGGCAGAAAGTTCCATTTGCTGCCGGCGGCTTCCAGCACCTCCAACGTGTCAATGCCCAGTTTGTTGAAGATGATCGCCAGTTCGTTCATCAGGGCGATATTGATGTCGCGCTGCGTGTTTTCGATGACCTTGGCGGCTTCGGCCACTTTGATGCTGGATGCCCGATGTATACCGGCCTTGACCACGGCGCCGTAAACTTTGGCCAAAAGGTCGCAGGCGGCTTCGTTGGAGCCGGACACGATTTTGCAGATGCTCTCCAGCCTATGTACCTTGTCGCCTGGATTGATGCGCTCGGGCGAGTAGCCCATGCTGAAGTCGTCGGGAAAGCGCAGCCCTGATTCCTGTTCCAGTATGGGGATGCATATGTCCTCGGTAACGCCGGGGTAGACCGTGGACTCATAGCACACCACGCAGGAAGGGGACATGTGACGCCCTACGGTGCGGCTGGCGCTGATGACCGGGCTGAGGTCGGGGCGGCGGTGGCTGTCCACTGGAGTGGGCACGGCCACGATGATGACGCCCGCACGGGAGAGTTCGGCGGGGTCGGCAGTAAGCCTGGCGCTGCTTGCCCCGAGTTCCGCGTCGTCCACTTCGTTGGTGGCGTCGTGACCGGCGCGCAGCGCCGCCACGCGTGCGTGGTTGATGTCAAAGCCGATGACGTCGAAATGGCGGGAAAGCGCTACAGCCAAGGGCAGGCCCACATAACCCAGCCCTACAACGGCAATAGCTGATTTTTTTTGGAGAAGGTCGTCCAGAGAGATCATATCGCGTGTCCTTGGTATCCGTTCTTTGGAAATCTTTAGGCGCGGAGATAGCATAGACTCTTGTGGCAGGCAAGATTTGCGTTCTGGCCAGCAATCGTCCTTTCCCTTGCTAGAGGGGCATGGCATGCGCTAAAAAACAGGGGGATTGCCGCTTTTGCACGTGCAATGTACAATCGGAACACACGTTGACGCCGTTGCCGTGTTGGGCTTGGCGCAGCGAGGAGTGTGCAAAGCAGAACCAGCATTGGAATTTTCATTATTGGAGGATGTTGCAATGGCCAATCAATTCCACGGACAGGGGCAAAAAAAACGCCAGCCGTATTCCGCAGGGGGGAAGCCTTCCATGCAAAAGCAGCAGCCGACGCAGAAACCAAAACCCCTTGTCAGCACCAGAAAATATACAGATCAGATCATTGCTGCCTGGATGGAGGAGAACAACCCTGATCCGCATTTGCGTGACTGTTATACAAAATTTCTCACGTTCTATCTCAACGTGACCCACGTGAAAGTCATGCAGGGCATTGCCGAAGCCTGGGAAGAAAACAGGACAACGGCCTTTGGACTCTGCCAGCAGGGTGTGGACATTCTGGAAGGGAAAATCCGCCAGTGTCAGGAGGAAGCCGCTGCCTTTCTGGCAACATACCTTGCCGAACGGCAAGTCCCGGAACAGGAAATGTACGCTCACTGCGTGCAGGCCATGATCCTGTGTGAAATTCTCACTGTCGTGCAGTACATGCCGTCCCAACTGGAACGGTATGCCATCGACCGCGACCGCATGCTCTGGATTTTTGCTGAGAAGCTCTTGCATGCCTAGCCAGTCTGCGGCGAATGTAACAAACGCGACCTAAAGACTCGCCCTTTAGGGCGGGTATAGGGAAAATTTCGTGCGACCTCGACGTAGTGGAGGTCGTCAAGCGCTTTGTGCGTCGCGTCAGATACGATCCAGATAGACACTTTCCAAGAAACGCTCCATGGCCTCATCCGCCCGTTCGATATATTCGGACAAGGGAAATCTTTTGCCGCAGTCCGGGCAGCGCATATAGACTTCATGGCAGGTGCGGGCGATGTGCAGTGCCGCGCCGCAATGGGGGCAAAGGTGGGTTGTCACGGCATCGCGAGAGGAAAAAAACGACATGGCAGACCTTCATATGTATGGTTGCGGGCAGAACCGCCCTGGTGCAGGATTGCGAACATTGTTCTCTAAACTTCTTGGCTTTGTCGTTGCCTGTTTCGGATATGGAGCAGGGTCGTCAAAGCGATGAGCAGCAGCAGGGCCGTACCCAGGCTGCAGATCAGGCTGTATGTCAGACCGGCCACAATATAGCCTGTCAGGGCGCAAG
>JAFTCE010000132.1 GCA_017454855.1 Desulfovibrio sp. | reverse complement strand
TCCCGCTTGCGCGATTGCGGCATTGCCAACACGGACAAGTTCGAAGAAATGGCGCGCATTGCCTGCCGCAACGGCGTGATGCACGGCTTTGTGACTCTCAACCAGCAGGATGTCATCCGCATTCTGACGGCCAGCCTGTAAGGACATTGAGGCGTCTGGGCATGGCAAAACAACAGGAGTACACTTATGAACATTCTCGCCTTCAACGGCAGTCCGCGCAAAAAATGGAACACGGCCCAGCTTTTACAACGGGCTTTAGACGGCGCCGCCAGCGCCGGTGCGGAAACGGAACTTGTCCATCTCTGTACCGAGCCATTCAAGGGCTGCACAAGCTGCTTTGCCTGCAAACACAAGGGAAGCCAGACCAAGGGATTGTGCGCCTACCGTGACGCGCTGACGCCCATTCTGGTAAAAGCACGCCAGGCTGACGCCTTCATTATCGGCTCTCCTGTCTACTACGACTATCCCACGGCCCAGACACGCGCCTTTTTGGAGCGTCTGCTGTTTCCAGTGGACACCTATCTTGTCGATGCCGACGGGTCACGCCTGCGCGTTCTCGACACCACCATTCCCACTGCCATGATCTACACCATGAATTGCCCGCAGTGGTATATGGAAAAAGTCAACTATCCGACCATTCTGGGTGCCAATGAAGCAGCCCTCAAGCGCCTGTTCGGATACTGCGAAACGCTCTATTCCTGTGACACCTACCAGTTCTCCGATTACAGCAAATATGCGTGCAACATGTTCTCGGAGGAAAAGAAAGCCGTGCAGAAGGCCAACCAATTTCCCAAGGATCTCGACAATGCCTTTGCCCTCGGCCAGCGCCTGGCGGCCCTGATCGCTCAAGAGAAACGATGACGGCTTCCGCCCCGGAAGCGTAGGCCTGGCCTTCTCCCGTCCCACGGTCCCGGGGCGTGCGCCTGAAGGCGTCCTGTCATTTTCCTGTCAATGCGGCCTGTCCTGGCGAGTAACGATCACCCACGATGACGATATGTGTCATGGCTTCCTCCAGTTCCGCCATCTCCGCAGCAGAAAGCGTGATTTCTGCCGCACCGATGTTTTCCTCCAAGCGGGAGAGGCTCTTGGTGCCGGGGATGGGCACAATCCAGGGCTTGCGGGCCAGCAGCCAGGCCAAGGCCAACCGGGCCGGACTTGTCTGTTTGGCCCGGGCATAGTCCTGCACCATTTCCGCCAGGGCCAGGTTGCCCGAAAAGTTTTCGGGCTGAAAACGAGGGATGGTGCTGCGGAAGTCGCTCTTGTCAAAGACGGCATCCCTGGCAAAGCGGCCTGTCAACACGCCCTTGCCAAGGGGGCTGAAGGCGACCAGGCCAATGCCCAACTCCTCCAGGGTCGGCAGCAGTTCTTTTTCCGGTTCCCGATACCACATGGAGTATTCGTTTTGCACGGCAGCCACAGGGCACACGGCATGGGCACGGCGAACAGTGCCAGGAGCAGCCTCGGAAAGCCCCCAGTGCAGCACCTTGCCCTCCTTCATGAATTCGGCAATGGCGCCCGCCACATCTTCGATGGGCACGGCGGGATCCACGCGGTGCTGGTAGTAGAGATCAATATGATCCGTGCGCAGACGGCGCAGGGAGCCTTCCAGGGCCTTGCGCATATGCTCCGGTCGACTGCACAGGCACAGCGTCTTGCCCAGGGCGTCGCGTTTGCCGCCGTCCAGATCATAGCCGAATTTCGTGGCCAAAACCACCTTATCCCGGTATGGCTGGAGGGCCTCGCCCACCAGCTCCTCATTGGTCAGCGGTCCGTACACTTCCGCCGTGTCAAAAAAGGTCACGCCCATGGCAATGGCCTTGTGGATGACGCCCACAGCCTCTGCCTTCGTGGGGAAGGGCGGATAGCTCGTGGACAGGCCCATGCAGCCATAGCCGATGGCGGAAACTTCCAGACCGCCTGTGCCGAGAATACGATGTTGCATGCCAGATGCCTCCTTGACGTTTGAAATCAATGTTTTTCCATATCTACTGCCTGCGCAGCCTTACCAGCGCGACTCACTGCGGCGAAAAGCAAGGGCGTCAAATACAGCCCCAGCACTGTGGCCGCCACAACGCCGCCCAAGACGGTCACGCCCACGGCATTCTGCGCCCCGGAACCGGCCCCGCTGTTCACGGCCAAGGGCAGCACGCCCAGGGCAAAGGCCAGCGAGGTCATGACAATGGGCCGCAAGCGCTGACGCACGGCCCGGCGGATGGCGACCTCTAGTTCCAAGCCCTCGGCACGCAGTTGACGGGCAAAAACAATGATGAGGATGGCATTCTTGGCCGCAAGGCCCATGACGGCCAGAAGGCCGATATGAAAATACACGCCATTGCTCATGCCCGCGAGCCAGGTTCCGGCCACAGCGCCCAGAATGCCAGTGGGCACCACAAGCAACACGGCCAGGGGAACGCTCCAGCTTTCGTACAGGGCCGCCAGGCACAGGAAGACCGCCGCCAGGGAAAGGGCATAGAGCAGGCCCACTTGCGCACCGGCCTGCTTCTCCTGCCAGGACATGCCCGTCCAGGCAAAGCCGAAGCCATCCGGCAGTTCGGCAGCCAATGCTTCCATGTCCGTCATGGCCGTGCCGCTGCTGCCCCCGGGCGCGGCCTCGCCCATGATTTTCACGGCAGGTGCGCCCTGGTAGCGTTCCAGCCGTGGCGACCCCAGTCCCTCCCGGATGCTGAGGAAGGTCGGAAAAGGCACCATGCCGCCCGTGGCATTGCGTACACGGTAGCTGGCAAAATCGCTGGCCTGGGCCCTGTAGGTGGCATCGGCCTGCATGTAGACGCGCTTGGTGCGTCCCCTGTCGCTGAAATCGTTGATGTAGGCCCCGCCCCAGTAGGCCGCAATGGCGGCGTCAATATCGCCCTTGTTCAGACCGTGGGCCATGGCCTTGTCCACGTCTACAGTGACATCGACCTGGGTCACGTCGTCCAGACCGGCAGCCCGGACATGGATCAGTCCGGGATGCGCCCGCGCCCGCGCCAGCAAATCATCGCGTGCGGCCATGAGTGCTTCGTGCCCGCGTCCGGTCAGATCCATGAGTTCGAATTCAAAGCCCGCCGAACGCGCCATTTCCCTGATCGTGGCTGGTCGAAAAAAGAGGACGCGGGCCTCCGGCAAATGGCCCAAGCTGGCCTGCAGTCGTTGCTGTATGGCGACTACCTGTGCCTCTGACCCTTTCCGTGCGTCCCAGTCCTGCAGCACGATGTAGAGCTGACCCACGTTCTGCCCCGCGCCGAAGAAAGAATAGCCCGCCACAGTGAGCAGGTTGCGCACCACGTCCTTTTCATGCGTACGAATGTGTTCCCGGATGCGCGTCAGCACAGCCTCTGTGCGCTCCATGCTGGCACCTGGCGGCAGTTGCACGAAACCATACAAGGCCCCCTGGTCTTCCTCCGGCACAAAGGATGTGGGCAAACGGAACAAAAGATATGCGGCGGCAATCAGTGCCAGGACGAAGACGGCAAATACCGGCCAGGGATGGCGCAAGAGAGCGCGCACCTGTGCCGTATAACGGGCGGCGCAGCGCTCAAAGCCACGGTTGAAGGCCATAAAGTAACGATTGCACGTCGCATGAGGACGCAGCATGGCCGCGCACAGCGCTGGGGAAAGCGTCAAAGCCACCAGGGCGGAAAGCAACATGGCCGTGACGATGGTGAGGGAAAATTGGCGGTAAATGATGCCAACAGAGCCGGGCATGAAGGCCATGGGCACGAAGATGGAGGCAATAACCATGGCCACGCCCACCAGCGCACCGCTGATTTGGCGCATGGAGTGACGCGTGGCCTCGACCGGTGACAGCCCCTCCTCGGCCATGAGCCGTGCGACGTTTTCCACCACCACGATGGCGTCGTCCACCAGAAGCCCAATAGCCAGCACCATGCCAAACATGGTGAGCGTGTTGACGCTGCCCCCAAAAAGCGCCAGCACGGCGAACACGCCCAGCAGTACCACGGGAATGGCGACCATGGGGATGCATGTGGCCCGCCAGTTCTGGAGAAAGAGGAACATGACCAGACAGACCAGAACCACAGCCTCCACCAGGGTGCGGTAGACCTGCCGGATGGAGATTTCCACGAAAGGCGTGGTGTCATACGTAATGACGTACTCCATGCCAGGTGGGAAAAACGCCGCCAACTCAGCGATTTTCGCCTTGACGGCCCGCGCCGTTTCGATGGCATTGGCCCCCGGGGCCAGGCCGAAGATGAGCGAGGCCGCAGGCTGCCCGTTGATGCGGATAACATTGTCAAAGCGTTCTCCGGCCAACTCCACGCGGGCCACCTGGGAGAGACGCAGCACCGAGCCGTCCGTGTTCCTCTTGAGTATGATGCGCTGAAATTCGTCAACGCTGCTCAGACGCGACGAGGCATTGACCATGATGTTGATGTCCTGACCGGCGGCAATGGGCCAGGCCCCCACCTGCCCGCCCGGCGTCTGACTGTTCTGTTCCCGTATGGCATGGGCCACATCTGCGGGATTGAGGCGGTATTGAGCCATGCGCAGCGGATCCAGCCAAATGCGCATGGCATATTGCGAGCTGAGCGTGGTCAGCTGACCCACGCCGGCCACGCGGCTGAGCGGCTCTTGCAAATGGCTGGCCAAATAGTCGCCCAGATCCCCGGCGTCCATGCCCTCCGTGGAAATGAGCGCCATGATGAGCAGGATGCCCGCCGAGGACTTGCTGACGCGCAAGCCCTGCCGCTGCACTTCCTCCGGCAGCATGGGCGCGGCCAGTTGCAGCTTGTTCTGGATCTGCACTTGGGCAATGTCGATGTCCGTGCCGTTGGCAAAGGTGAACGTGAGCGTGGACGTGCCCGTGGCATCGCTTTCCGATGCCATGTACAAGAGACCGTCAATGCCGCTGATCTGCTGCTCAATGACCTGCGTCACCGTGTCTTCCATGCTGCGGGCGGACGCACCCGGAAATTTCGCCGTGACCACCACCTGGGGTGAGGCGATTTCAGGGAATTGGGCGACGGGCAGGGCAACAAAGGAGAATCCGCCCACCAGCATGACAATGATGGCCAGCACCCAGGTGAAGATCGGTCGGCTGATGAAGAAATCGGACATGCGCCTAGCCCTCCTGCCCGACAGCGGCCTTTTCTGTTGTGAACGGTGCGCCCTGCACCTTCTGGCCAGGGCGGATATTCAGCAGGCCCTCCACCACAAGCAGATCTCCTTCCTTGAGTCCTTCGCGTACCAGCCACTGCCCTGCATGGTCGCGTTCGATGATCACGGAGCGCGGTTGCGCCGTAAACAGGCCAGGGGTTGCGGACGGCTCCAGCACATAGACCTGTGGGCGGTTGCGCATGTCTCGCCCCACACTGCGCTGTGGAATGCAGATGGCGCGATCCAGCTTGCCCTCGACCAAGAAGGCCCGCACATACATACCGGGCAGAAGCAGACCGTCGGCATTGGCAAAACGTGCGCGGATGGTGACAGTGCCCGTCTCGGGATCCGTGGCGATTTCGGAGAAGAGCAGCTCCCCGTCCACAGGCGCGCCACTACGCGGATTGACGTAGGGACTGCCGTTTTCCAATGTCAAGCGGACGCGGGCTATGTCCGGGCGCTGCAACGATCCACTGGCGAATGCCTGCCGCAAGGTCACCAACTCGGCGCTGGACTGGGTCACGTCAATATAGATAGGATCAAGCTGCCGGATGACGGCCAGCACCTGGGCCTGATTGGGCGTGAGTAAGGCCCCTTCTGTCACATGGGAGCGCCCGATGCGCCCGCCCACAGGCGCCTTGACCTCTGTGTAGCCAAGATTGATTTCCGCCGTGGCCAGCAATTCCTCGCAGGCATCGATCTCAGCCTGCACCTGTTTGTAGGCGGCAATGGCGTCGTCGCGCTCCTGCTTGCGCACGGCATTGCTCTGGGCCAACAGCACGCAACGTTCCATGTGCCGCCGGGCCGCATCCTCACGTGCCCGCGCCTTGGCCAGGTTGGCACGGGCATTGTCGCGGGCCGCACGGTAGGGGGCGGGGTCTATGGCATAGAGCGTTTGCCCAGCCTGCACCGTCATGCCTTCCTCAAACAGGCGTTTCTGCAAGATGCCCCCCACCTGGGGACGCACCTCGGCCATGCGCAGGGGGGCCACACGGCCTGGCACTTCCCTTGTGATGGTCACCGGCCCGGCCTTGACTACCTGGTACAATACGGCGGGCGGCGTCACTGGCGGGGGCGGCGTCGTGCTGTCGCAGGCCGCAAGACAGGTACACAGAAGGCACCCCATCCATGCCAACATGGCCTTCCAGCGTGGAGCAAATTTACGGGTCATGACCGCTCCTTGTGATGCAGATGGAGATTCAGCAGGAAGGGAATGACCAACAGGAGCATTCCCGTGAGGGCAACCGTCTGCCAGCCGTGTCGCGTCAAGAGCCAAGGCCCAAGCCCGGCACCCAACGCCCCGCCGCAGAAATTGGCAGCCACGCTGAGGGCGTTGCAGCGCGCACGGGCTTCAGGCCGAGCCGCCAGGATGGCTTGCTGCACACTGACGGTTGTCACGTTGACACCTGGATCCAGCAGGAAGGCTGCTAGGGCGAGAAGCGCCACGCCTGGCGCAAAGCAGGCCAAGAGCCAAGCGACTGTGGCCAATCCCGTGCCCCACAGGCGCAGCTCGAAGCCGCAGCCCTTGTCCAGCAAGCGGCCCGCCAGGACGACGCAGGGCGGCGTTGCCAGTCCTGCTAGAGAAAAGAGGGCCACTTCCGCGTGGCTACACCCCATATTTCGCACGAGAAACACGGGCGTCGCTGTCCAGAATAGGGTCACGGATCCAAAGGAGAGGGAGGAAATCAGCAGCCACAGAGGAAAATGCCGCACAAGGCGCGCCACAGTGCCCAGGGAACGTAGTGTGGCCACATAGCTCATGCCGCAAGGCCGCACTGCGGGCAGTCGCCGCCAGAGCGTCCAGGCCAGCGATCCCATAACGACGGCACTGACGGCATACAGCCCGCGCCAGCCCAGCAGTCCGGACACGAGGGACGATGTGGGCCTGGACAGGACGATGCCGCCAAACAGTCCTGCCGTGACAATGCCCAGCGCACGACCGTGCGCAGCCTGCGGGGCCAGGCTTACCGCAAAGACGACCACAACCTGCGTTACGGCTGAAAACATGCCCAGGCCCAGATGGGCGACCAGAAAGGGCGGCGCTGTAGGGGCCAAAGCCGCCAGTGCCAAAAAAGCACCCGCCCCCAGGGTCATGCCGACGATGAGCTTGCGGTTCTCCACAGCGTCGCCCAGCGGACCCCAAAAGAGGATGCCCAGCATGTAGCCCACCTGCAGCATGGTCACAATGAGTCCACTGGCACTGGCCGCAAGGCCCGCGTCCTGAGCCATGTCCGCCACGATGGGCTGGGCGTAATACATGTTGGCGAGGATCAGATAGCAGCTCGCCGAAAGCAGAAAAAATGGCCCCTGGGCCAGGCTGCCTGTGGACATCCCCACTTCCATTGACGATGCTTGTGCTTTTTGCTTCATGCTGGCAGTATAGCGGCAACCATGCCAAAATTGTTTGCATAATACTGGCTTTTTTTTGCCCGATACTGGCAAAATCCCCACCAGGCCCATACTCTGCCCAAGGGACAAAAGACAGCGAGGGTTTCCTGTTGGACGAATTTTGGGAAAAAAAATGGCTTCAAGAAGACACATGGCGACTGCTCCGGCAGCGCATGCCGACCCCGGGCGATTATCCCGACCCAGGGACTGGTCTGACCGTCTACCGCCGCGACGCCAGCGAGTGCGTGTCCAACTGCGTTTACAGGCCGCAAATCATTTTCATCGTTCATGGCAGAAAGAGCGCCATTGTCGCCGGACAGCGTTTTGCCTATGGCCCAGGCCAGTATCTGCTGACGGGCGTAGACATGCCTGCCCAGGCCCGCGCCGTGGAGGTGGAAGCGGGCAAGCCCTTTTTCTCCCTGGTAGTGCCCCTGGACAAGGGTGTACTCGACCAGCTGCTCATGGAAATGGAGAACTCCCCAGTCTCGGGCACGGAGCAGAAGGCCCTGGGCGTGGCCCAGGCCGATGTGCATTTGTGGCGCGTGTTCCATGGCCTGGCGGAACTCCTTGCCATGCCGGACGACGCCCGTATCCTGGCCCCGCTCTACCGCAAGGAACTGCACTACCGCCTGCTCCACGGTCCCCTGGGGGAGCAGCTCCGGCAGCTCTACCTGCCCGGCACGCCTTCGCGGCATATCGCCGCCACCATTGCCTGGCTGCGGGAAAATTTCGCCGCCCCACTGCATATCAAAGAGTTGGCCCAGCGCGCCCATCTTTCAGAGTCCATGCTTTTCCGGCAATTCAAAAAGGTCACCTCGCTCACGCCCTTGCAGTTCCAGAAGCATCTGCGCTTGCAAGAGGCACACCGCCTTATGGTCACCGAACGCTTGGACGCCAACAATGCCAGCCTGCGCGTGGGTTACGAAAGCCCCCATCAGTTCAACCGTGAATACAAGCGCCTCTTCGGCCAGCCCCCCCGTCGGGACGTCAGTAACTGGCGGGCCTAGGGGCATTGCCCAGGGCAAGTACGTCCTGCCTAGCCAGTGTCTACCACATCTACCCTGTAAGGAGCCTCTCATGTCTGCCATCCGTTATCAAGCTCTGCTTCTCCTCGCGACGATCTGCCTGCTCTGCGCCTGTCAGGCCGGACATTCCACGCCTGTACCTGCACTCGCGACCACCACCCCGGAAGCGCGCCACAAGGCCGCCATGCAGCGCTTTGAGACCATGATCAATACCTGCGACGAGGCATTGGCTGCCGAACTCGTGGATCCCAAGGCCCCCTTCTCCACGCCGGCATCTAAGACGCCCGTCTACGGCGGTAAGGGCTATTTGGACATTGTGCGCTTCATGCGTCGGGGATTCTCCGATGTGCAGTGGAAATTGGAAGAAATGGTCGCCCAAGGCAACGTGGTCGCTGTGCGCTGGACATGCAGCGGCACCCACGACGGAACCTTCCTGGGGCACAAGCCTACGGGCAAGCGCTTTACCGCAACGGTGATGAATTTCTATTACTTTAACGAAGACGGAAGGATCATCAATGACATTGCCGCCGAAGGCATGATCGCCATTCTGCGCCAAATCGGGCTGGTGAAGATGTGAGACAAAACGCCCGCCTTGGCTTTTGCCGTGGCGGGCGTTGGCTTGCTGCTGCATGCTGCCTGTGTTTTTATGCCTTTGTCTCCAACTGAAGGACTTCGCCGATATACATGTAGTGCGGTTCCAGGCCGTCATCACCGCTATAGAAGGTGGCCACGGCTTCTGCGGGGATGCGCTCCTTCTTGAGCTGCTCGCAGTAGATTTTTTTGCAGACCAGGGTGCGCGTGGCCTGTTCGTAGCCAACGCCATCGCCCACGGCCTTGGCCGTGAGCCTGGTCAAGGCCAGCTTGTCCCCGTCCCTGCCCGACTTGCTGCCGAGTATGCCGAGATCCTTGCGGAATTCCTGCGGGAACCAGCAGACCGTGAACACGTCATGCCGCTCCATGAAGGAAAAGGTGTGGCGCACGGGCTTGACAAAGACCGTGACGATGTTTTTGGCCTTGCCGGGCATACCCCACAAGGAGCCTAGCTGCCCCCAGCTGATGGTCATGGCATTGTGGTCGCTCATGGTTCCGGCGGTGAGCAAGGCCCAGTCATTGTCAAAAATGCGAAAACTGTCCACATGCAGGCTCTTAATATCGTCCATAAAAAACTCCTCCCGTGTTTGGCAAGGTGTTCCTAGGCATTGCGCCCCATATCTTCTGCTGTGCGCAAAGCCCTGTTGCCGGCAATTTCTCCGAACTCGTCCACGCCGGTCACGAACAGACGCCCCCTATCCTTCCATCGCTTGTAGCCCAGCATCTGGCGGTAGGCTTCCGCCGGACCGGCAAAGGAACGCAGAAAATGGCTTTGCCCGCACATGAGGAGCATGGTCTCATGGACGCGCATGTCGCGCAAGCGTTCTTTTTTGGAGTAGGGATACATCCTGTCCATGGCGGCTTTGATATGCCCGCTGAAATTGTACCAGTAGAGCGGACTGCAAAACACGAGCAGTTCGGCCTGCTCCAGCAGGGGAAACAGCGTGTCGAAATCGTCCGCCAGAACGCAGGGTTTGCCCTTGCTCCAACAGCCTTCGCAGTGCATGCAGGCGCGCAGATTGTGGCGTCCTGTCGGGAAGACGTTCACCGTATGCCCGGCTTCGCGTGCGCCCTTGGCAAATGCCTCGGCCAGACGATCGCTGTTGCCCTGCACCCTTCCGCTGCCGGTCAGCACGAGGATGTTCTTGGCCTGGCCCTGGCCCCTGGTCATGAAAGATTCCACCTTGACGGCAGACGTTGCGGAAAAATGCCTGTAGGCCAGTCCGGCCACAGCCGCCAGGGCAGCGGTCAGTCCGGCCCAGGACAGCAGCTTGCGCCGCGAAACGCGCCCGTCTCCGGTGCCCTTTTCTTGGGACATGCGGCTATCTCCTTACAGGGATGCGCCCAAATGCCGGGCATCGTCCAGAACAGGCCGTCCGGCAACGGCACCGGCCTGCAGCACGCCGCCAGCCAGCACGCGGCCCAGATCGTGCCAGCCCATGAAGCCCACCAGTGCGGCGTAGTAATCCAGCACGGGCTTCCAGTTTTCCTCCGTGTCGCCTTCGGCAGCCATGATCAGGACACAGTCCTTGCGGGGATTGGCGTAGGCCGGATCGGTTTCGGCCACGGCAAACAGACGGTCAAAGGCCGTTTTGAGCTGGCCGGAAAAGCACCAGTAGTACAGGGGCGAGGCCAGAACCACGATGTCAGCCTGGACGTAGGCCGGATAGATTTTCTCCATGTCGTCTTTCTGCACACAGGGGCTGGCCTTGTCCTTGCCGCCCTTCATGCAGCCGAGACAGCCGTGGATGTCCATGTTCTGCAAATCAAAGCGCGTCAGCACATGACCGACACTTTCCGCGCCCGCAGTGAAGGCATCGCAAAGCAGGGCGGTATTGCCCTTCTTGCGGGGACTGCCGTTGAGTATGAGAATGTTCTTGCCCATAATTCTTGCTCCTTGTGGTTTTTCGTGATGTTTTTTCCTGGCCATTACAGCGAGCGCATCTGCTTGCGGTCGACCATGAGTTCTAGCTCTTCGTCGGAATACGTCCGCAAGGTGTCGCGGATGTCATCTAAAACCCTGCGTTTGTCTGCGGCATTCGTGTTGGCAAAGCGGTAATTGAGGGGATTGAGATAGTGGATGCCATCGTAAAACGTGTCTGCCGTCAGATCTTCCAAAAAAGCCAGCAGCTCTTCAATCTTCTCTCGTTCGCTTGCCTCGGTGAACTGGCCCTGCCGCACCATGTCCGCCAGCGGCGTTTCCGGGAAAATCGTCATGCCCGTGGTGGTGATGCGGCGTGGATGCGTTTGATTGAGCATGGCTGCCGTGGCCGCAGCGCATGCCCTGCCCATGCCCTTGCCGCCCAAGCCGAGGACATAGAAGGTCGTGTAGGCAATGCCCGCCTCGTCCAGACGCTGCAGTTGTTCCACGGCCTGCGCGGCAGTGTAGCCCTTGTGCATGAGCGACAATACGGCGTCATGCCCATTTTCCACGCCGATATAGAGCTGCGCCAGCCCCAGATGCCGTAATTCCCGCAGCTCATCCAGGCTTTTGCGGGCAATGTCGTCAATACGGCTCTGCACGCTCAATTCCCTGAACAAGGGGAAATGCCGACGCAGTACGGCCAGATAGTGCCGCAAGGTTGCTGAGGGCAAGGCAAAAGGATTGGAACCCGTGAGATAGATGTTGGTATCCGCAGGGAAAAAAGGTTTTTGGGCCAGGGCTTCTTGCTCTAACTGCTCCGCTGTAACGGCCATGAAGGGGTACCCACGCGACACATAGCAAAAATGGCACGCATTGTAGGTGCAGCCCTGGGTGGCCCTGAGCAGCAGGGAATGGGCTTCTTGCGGCGGGCGCATGGCTGGTTCGGTGAATTCCATATCTCCCTCCTCTCTGCTGGCTAATAACTTAATGAACGCTACAAAAATAGTCAAACAAAATTTCTGCGCAAGAGGACAGGAGTGGGGGAACGTGTGGGGCGGCACGAGAGGTTGGGACATGCCTGCGGATTCATGGGCAAAGCCGCAGGTGTCGGCAATGTCGGGCGCTGTCTGGCTCAGGCCTGCGGAGCAGGGAGCAGGCGCACGGCATGGGCGGCAATGGCCTTGAGTTCGCATTGGAAGAGGCCGTCGCGGGCCTGGAAGGACATGCCCTCCAAGAGGGTGTTCAGGGCACCGGCCAGTGCGGGCACGTCGGCATCGACCGGAATCTGCCCGTCGGCAATGGCGCGACGCAGACGTTCCGTGAACATCGCCTTGGTCGCCCTGCGCAGCTTGCGGATGGCCGCAATGACCCGGGTTTCCTGTTCGGGGATGTTGACGGCGGCGAGGACGACCATGCAGCCGCAGGGCGTTTCCGGGCAAAGCAAGATGCGGGCTGCTTCGTCGAAAAAATCGGCGACCGCCTTGTACACGTCAGCCTGGGCCAGAAAACGCCTTGCCGGGGCCTCCCAGTAGGCGCGTTCGTAGAACTGAACGGCTTCGATGAACAGCGAAGCCTTGTTGCCAAAGCTGGCATAGAGGCTGGGGGGATTGATGCCCATATCGCGGCACAATTCCGCAACGGTGGTAGGTGCGTAGCCCTTGCGCCAGAAGACACGCAGGGCCTGGCGCAGGGCATGACCGCGATCAAAGGCGCATGGACGCCCCTTCCCGGGATGCTCGCTGGCAGAACTCGTTGCCAAAAATGCGCTGGTATCACCATTGCCCATGTTGCCAATCTTCAGTCGGCGCTGCCTGTCCCGTCAAGGGCTGTACTTTGCGCACAAAAGCCCGCCCAAACCCGAAAGCATCCGCGTACATCGGGCTGACTTCCCGCTGAATGTCGCGCCGTCCCCACAGGAGTTTTCCGGGCTGGAAGCTGACTTTTCCCTGGGGAAACATCGCCTGACTGCCAGAGGCAGAAAAGCAAAGACTGCCTTTCCAGCCCCCCACACCAGGACGAACCCAAGTCCCTTTATGCATCCTTGCCCGGAAGTGGAAGCCTTGGCATTGCAGAGATGCCATTTTTTGGCCCGGAATTGGGGTTCTAAGGCGCTTTCAGCCTTCCGCGCAGTATAACTATCATATTTTTGCATTTCGCGTCTTAGAAACGAAATATGGGCGATTTCAGCTTGGGGCTTGGCAAGCCCCATTGACGACGAGTCCCTGCTTTGGCCGTGCGGTCTTGCGCAACTTGGGCAGCTCGCCGTGAATCTAGGCCATGTGCGCCGGACTGTCAATGCCCCCACGCCAGCTTGACCAGCACGGCAGCCGGAGCAAGGGGGGCAGGCTTCCCGGGGTGACGCAAGCAGGCATGCCGATGCGGCGATGCCCGCTTCGGGTGCATCGCCAAAATCCTGTTCCTGTTCCTGTTCCTGATTAGGGGAAGGTTGTCCGAAGGCTTTGGGGAAGGCTTTCGCCTCTGGTGAATATTGTAATTGTTATTACATAATCTAAAAAATCAATGCTTGCTTTTACGGCTCCTTCGAGCTATAAGGAATTGACTACAAGGTTTACCTCCTTTTACCTTGTAGTTCTGCCCGGCAGGGAAGATTTTCTGTCGGGCGCTTTTGTTGGTTTGCACAAAAACAGCCTGTGTTCTTCCTCCAAAGCCGCTGCTGCGCCACAAATCCCCTTTTTGCCCATCGCCTGCTTTCCACATCTCTCCGCTAAAAATATGTAGCGCCCGACAGGTTTCCCATTGGAGACCTTGGATTTTATGGCGCAGGATACGCGCCTAACTACGGAGCGCCGATCTCTGGATGCCTCCCCGCCCTTTCTCAATTCTCCCAACAAGGCAGCGTTTGTGGGAGACGCATTCTGAAACCGTCCATAGCCACCGTCAACAGTAAGCGCTCCTTTCGCGCTATTCCTGTGTTGAAACCTTTCTCTCCAAAAGGGGAACGCCGCCATGTCCTGGACGCGATAGACGGCGCTGATACGTTCTTTTACCGTGGAGCGTTGCTGCAGGCTGCGGATAGCCTTGGACGTGCTTCTGGAAACTTGCGAAAAACGTTCGCGCAGCATGGAAAAGAGAATATCCTTCATGTCAGCAAGAATACTGGTCTCGGCCTTTTTGATGCCTTGTTCCTCGCCTTGTTTCTTGCCCATCTTTTCGCCGCGCTTTTCGCCACGCTTTTCGCCGCGCTTTTCGCCCAGCTCCATGCCGAGCTTTTTGCCCGGATTCAAGCCTTCCTTCTTGCCAAGCTTCTTGCCAAGCTTTTTGCCCTTGAGGATCAAGTCATCTTCCCATTCCTTGAGCGCTTCGCCAAACATGGAACTGTCTCCTTTGATTCGCTGGTAGTCGGCTTCACTGGTGATGATCTTCCGTTCCTTGAGAAAAATGTAGATCCAGTCCTCGTATTTTTGCCGCAGGGATGCCGGATAGCGCTGTAAATCCGCATTGAGTCTCTGCAAGAGGCTGACAAAGGGATCGCCCATGCGCAGACGTTCCAGGCGAAAAAGATGCGCAGACACGCCCCTGGCGGCGTCCAGCATCTCTTGCGACAGGGCGTTTTCGTCCACAAGAAAGAATTTCTGCGCTGGCTGATAGACCTGCAAACCCTTGGGCATGGGCGGCAATAAGGACTTTATGTCCCGAGCGGCCTGCCACTTTGTTCTGTCATTGTACAACACAATGGGGAAGATCGGCGGCAAGGTATCGCCGGGCTTGATTTCCCCCTGCTCAATCAAATACAACCACAGTAGGGCCGCATAGACCAAAATCCGTACGGGCATGAAGGGATCAATGCTGCTCTGAAATTCCAGGAGGAGAAAAAGGTAGCTCGGCACGTTCTGCCAATGTATGAATACATCTGAGTCCTTGCTGTCACCAACGAAAGGAACCTTTCCTTCTACACATGGATAGTGTCGCACAGTCCCTTGTTGCGTGCGCTGATTTCGTGTGCCCATAGGAAGCCCCCGACACTGTAGGGCAAGTGTGGGAAATCCAGCGTTGAGTCGATGTGTACCAAGGCTGCCGTTGCACATGCTTGCGCACTAACGTCAACTTGCACAATCGTGCAGACTTAGGTACAATCAGCAGTGTTTTGCGTACACCTTGTGTAAGGATTTGGCGCATGCGCAAAAGAAAAACCTGGGAAGAGCTGACACTCAAGGAGCATTTCATGTTTGCCCGTGTCATGCAGAATCCAACGCTGTGTCGGCGCT
>JAFTCE010000131.1 GCA_017454855.1 Desulfovibrio sp. | reverse complement strand
TCGTCTTGTTGCCGCTCAGCGCGGCCAACGCGACCTTGGCCTTGAAGGCCGGTGCATGAGTTCTACGCTTCTGCATTTTACGCTCCTCCTTGCGACATGTCCAAGCTATCATACATGTCCAACTTTTGGGGAGTACCTCACCCTTTTGCGAAATGACGATTGACGCAAAACGATTCGTGGAGTAAAAATACATAGCGCAATTTTGCGCCACTCTGTGTCAATGGCCTTGTGACAGACGACGATTTCCAACCCAATTATTGCTCGGGAGGTCTCTATGAAAGGTTATGCCATGCTCAAGATCGGCGAGTCGGGATGGATTGAAAAAGAACGCCCGGCCTGCGGACCAATGGATGCCATTTGCAAACCATTGGCCCTCGCTATCTGCACATCCGACGTACATACGCTCTGGGAAGGCGCTATTGGAGAGCGTCACAACATGATTCTCGGGCACGAGGGATGCGCTGAAGTCGTCGAGGTCGGCTCATTGGTCAAAGACTTCAAACCTGGCGACCGTGTGCTTGTTCCGGCCATTACCCCTGATTGGAATTCTCTGGAAGCCCAAGCCGGATATTCCATGCATTCTGGCGGCATGCTTGCTGGTTGGAAATTTTCCAACTTTAAAGATGGTGTCTTCAGCGAATTTTTCCACGTCAACGATGCGGACGGCAACCTTGCGCTGTTGCCCAAAAACATAAACACTGTTGACGCCTGCATGCTCTCAGACATGGTGCCCACGGGATTTCATGGCGTGGAACTTGCCGACATCCAGTTTGGGGATACCGTGCTTGTCATCGGTATTGGCCCGGTTGGTTTGATGGCGGTTGCTGGCGCACACTTCCGAGGGGCTTCGCGCATTATTGCAGTGGGCACACGCAAAGTTTGCCGCGAGGCAGCAAAGCAGTACGGTGCAGATGAGTTTATCAGTTATAAAGATGGCAGCATTGAGGAGCAGGCTCTCGCCATGACCAACGGCAAGGGCGTGGACAGAGTTGTCATCGCAGGCGGCAACTGCGATACATTTGAATCAGCAGTGAAAGCTTTGAAGCCAGGCGGCAAAATCGGCAACGTCAACTATCTGGGCAAAGGCACCTATATCAACATCCCTCGCCCTGAATGGGGTGTCGGCATGGGCCACAAACAGATCAATGGCGGACTAATGCCAGGCGGTCGTCTGCGCATGGAAAAACTCGGCGCTTTGGTAGCCAGTGGCAAGCTTGATCTGGCCCCCATGTCAACGCATGTGTTCACGGATTTCAACGATCTTGAAAAAGCGTTATTTTTAATGCGCGACAAACCAGCGGATCTGATCAAGCCCGTAGTCAAACTTGCTGATTAAGCATGTTGCAATTCCGCAATCGACTCCTCTGCGCGGCACGGCCACGTCGACGGCGCAGAAGAGTCATGCGGATTACCACACCCTCTGAAGACTGAAGTTGCAAGCCATAAAGGATTTGTTAATGAAGGTACTTGTCGTTTCGGGATTTCTTGGAGCTGGAAAGACTACCTTCATAACAGTCATGTCTCAAAGATGCCGTCAAAAATTTGTGGTCATGGAAAACGAAATGGGGGCCGTCGGCGTTGACGGCGGTCTCCTTTCTTCCACTCTTGGGAAAAATATAGATATCTACGAATTGACGGAAGGCTGTATCTGCTGCTCCATGAAATCTGATTTTGCTTCTAGCGTCCTCACCATTGCAAATTCTTTGGATCCTGAATGCCTGCTCGTTGAGCCTACAGGAGTTGGTATGCTCAGCAGAATTATGGACAATTTGCGCAAAATTGCCTACGAGCGCATCCAACTCCTTGCTCCCGTAACAATAGTTGACACTCTGAACTGTCACGTCTCCGAACGCGATTTTCCTGATATTTTTGCCGACCAGATCGCATCTTCAGGAACCATCGTTTTTTCCAAGGCCGAGAATATTTCCATAGAGGAGCGTTCAGCCATAAAAACCATGGTTCGGCGCTATACTCCCAGAGCTGAAATTGTTGCCAATCCCTATGCTGAACAATCCTGCGAATGGTGGGACAAATTGTGGTTCAAGGGGCTAGACGGCAGTCTCTTGAATTCCGAACCTGCTCCTGTCGTGAATCCAAATCTTGACATGTGCAGTCTGACAGAGACATTCCTCCCTTCGATATCTTATCTTGTTGTTTTTCTAGAAGATTTACTCCATGGGAAATATGGCGGGATTGTGCGGGCCAAAGGAAGCATATTAGCAGGCAAAGAGGTATTGCGCTTTGATCTGGCTGGCGGACAGTATTGTGTGACTGGAATGGACAAGCAAAACGATGTGGACAGCAAAACACTGCTGCCCCAAGCCGTTTTTATCGGCAAAAATCTTGACAAACAGGCATTGCAAGCGGCATTGCGTGATTCCAGCCAAAAAATACATGCCTAGCAAAGGAATAGTCTGGCGAGACGCGCTTCATGCAGATTGTCACTCCAGCAAAAAACTCCCATGACAAATGATCTATCGTTTCCTCACAGGCATCATCACTCCCCTGAATTATCCCCTTGTGTACGGGTGCATAACGAAGAAAGCGGCCAAAAGCTGCTGCAGTTCCTCCAGCGGAGGCTACATTTGCCCTCAACTTTGCTGCACCGCTGGATACGCAGCGGACAAATTCGCCGCAATGCGAGTCGATGTAAGCCCTTTGAACGCATAGAAACCGATGATGTCATACGTCTGCCGCCATTTGCGCGCTCACTGTCGCCGGATACCGCAATCCCCACGAAGGACTTTCACTGCACGACAGATGATGACCTCCCCCCCATTATTGGCAAAGATGGGAACTTATGGGCCTTGAACAAGCCTGCTGGCTTGCCTGTCCAACCTGGTAGCGGTCATGACGATTGCATAAGTACACGTTTGGCTGCGCGATTTCCCCTTGCACATTTTTCCCCTACCCCGGTACACAGGTTGGACAAAGATACCTCCGGCATCCTTTTGACGGCGTTCAGCTATCAATCCCTAATTTTTGCTCAAGAAGCTCTGCGGCACGGAAACATCGCCAAGGAATATATCGTTTGGGTACACGGATGCTGGCCGTATCCAGATGTTCGTCTTTTGCGGCATCATCTCCATAAAACCAGTAAACATGGGTATGAAAAGGTCAGAATTGCCCCCAGCGCCGCTGAAGGGCGTGAGGCGCTTTGCATTGCACGTCCCCTACGCATCTGTGCGCGTGAAAGCCTGCTGCAAATACGACTGTTGACAGGACGTACACATCAAATTCGAGTGCAGCTAGCAGCTTTTGGGCATCCAGTGCTTGGGGACAGCAAGTATGGTTCTCAAGACCACCGTCTCAACCTGTTTCTGCATGCAGCATGTGTCATGTTACCCAACGGTCACATCTTTTCCTGTCTTCCCCCTTGGGAAGGTAGGTATGCCCTGGAAAAACTTCCAGTAATGCTTGATACATCGACAGTAGTGATTTGATATCTAGAAAGAAGCAAATTTCAAAAACTGACCAAAGGATCATAGCGTGAAATTGTGCCAAGAAAACGTTGATCCATATACCGCCAGCGCACTGTATCGGCATAGCAACGGACTATCCCCAGCCGATTTTCTGAAGTAGTCTCGAGTGTAAAGGCATTTCGCGCACGCTGGGCAAAAGCCCGCATCCAATCTGTTTGACCCATAAGTGGTTGTGATGCAGCCAAATGCTCGGGCAAGGGTTCACGATATTGGAGAATAATCTTGCTTTCATTAAAATTGCAGCGAGCAGCATAACTGCGGACAATCCAGCGAACAGGAGACGAAGACTCGGATATACCAACGATGCCTGAAAAAGGATCATGCCCACTCTCCACAATATACGTGCTGGCATGAAATTTCACCGTACCCATAATTTCGTCTTCATTGTCCACGCTGAAAGGACGGTCAAAGTCATCATCCCAATACCAGCCATGAATGACATCGGCCTGGGCAACAATGGCCAAGGCATCAGCAAATTTTCCGCTGCCATAGACTGCAAGCCACACCCGTACGGGCACACCTGACAAGCCCCCAGCCCAAGCCAGATTGCAGCTACCCTCCCCACCAGTCAACATGGGCAAATTCTTCGCTTGCATCACAATGGCTGGTCGTGCTGTGGACACATACGCATTCCCCTGGATGCCGCGCTGTGTCCCCGCCAGGCAAGCAACCAAGGCCAGCGCCAAGAGCAAAACGCACAACATTGGCAATTTTCTGCTCATAGCATCACAAGAAAATACACAAGTGCGTTGTGGAAGTACTTTCATCTTATTCGCTTTCCCCCTTGCCCATCAGCTATCGCCCGCCTATGGCGCTGCATTTGTTCCACTCTGCGGCGTTTGCGATGAAGCGCCTCCAGTGCCTCCTGGCAAATAATTCTGCAAATCACGGGAGACTTCAAAGGTGCGCAATTCAGCAACGGCGGCTTTCCCAAATGGAGAATCAGGGAATCGACTTGCCAAGTCTTCAAGTAATGCATGAGCTTTCATGCTATCCCCAAGCTTGCGGTACAAGCGGGCTTCGCGAAAACGCAAGCCTGGATATTCCGGTGAATCTTGCTGCAGGTACTCGCTGTATTTATGCACCCAATCCAAGGCTTCGGGTACGCGATTACCCACTTCACAAATATCCATCAGGGCAACCATGGCATCCTTGATACGTTGCGGGTCTGCTTTGTCCGAACGCTCTTCCTGCAACTTGGTAAAGTGTTCTATAACCTGGAGATTGAGATTGTATGCCTCACGGATATCTTTGCGCATTTCGGCATCACGAGCAAGAAAATACACGGCATAGGCACGTTGATACAAGGGGATTTGCCTGTCATTGGCTAGCTTGCGCCACATGGCAAGCGCAGGCCCATTAAGATTGAGATTCTGTGCCGACAAGGCCATGGCATAATCCAGTTGGCCACGCAATTGCGAATTCATGGGCCAGGCAGTGACCAGCTTGCCCAAGTCAAGTATTTTTCCCCATTGTCCAGTCTTGAGGTAACGGTTGAAAAATTCTGTAAAGGCCAACTCCCCATAATTCGGATCCATCACTGGCGTGAGAAAACCTGCAAGCATGGAAAGCGCACCACTCTCCTCCCCTCGCTCCATCAAACCTTGTGCCAGGGCATAACGCAGGGCAGGATCAATGGTGCCATAACGTTCTCGCACAAGAGGAAAACCGTTCCATAGGATGAGGATGCGTCCATAGTTTTTTTCAGCCATGGAATTGGCGAGTTCCTTTTGAAAGGCCAGCCAGACTATATCACGAGCCTGAGAGATATTGGGATTTTCGGGATAATTGTCAATAAAGTCTGCGGCCTTGCCCATAGACTCAGTATACCTTTTGCTCCAATACAGCCACATAGCCTCTTTCAAGCGGGCAAGTACAGAATCCGGCGCTGTCTTGGATGCCGCAACCAGCGATTCATATACGTTCAACAACTTGGTATTGGCCACGGTTGCAAATACATGGCTCATTGTTTCATATTCCAGAGGAGAATCGTATATTCCTCCCTCTGCGAGACGCAGTTCGGATCGCAAGGACAAGGCTGTATCGGGGTAACGGCGTTTTACAAAAGCATACAGAAAATCAGCCCCCCTCTTGTTGCCTGCACGATTGTACATATCAGCCATGTTGAAGAGCCTTGCATCATTACCTTCTTGCTGTGGTACAAGGTTGTAATAAAGCCAATAGAAATTAAGCGCTGATTGCGCATTGTTTCGCGCTTCTTCGTTCCGTGCCTGCAATAAAATAAAAGAGGGATCATCAATGTAATAACGAGGCCAACGTTTACTTATAAAATCAAGAATAACGTGCGCTTTATCATATTTCTTTTGCTCAATGAGCGAGTAGGCCAAACCGACAGATGCTTCCTGCAAAAAAGAGGATTCTGGATACTTGTCCAAAACGATGCTGAAAGATTGTTCGGCTTTGGCGTCCAAGTTCTGCCTAGATTGCTCCTTGCCCAAAGCAGTAAAGCCTTGCGCTACTCCAGGGTAATCGGGATAGCGCCGATATAGAGCTACAATGTACCCAGCGGCATCGGCGAGATTGCCCACATTGACGTTGGCCAAACCCAAACGTAACAAGGCGTCCGGTACGCGCGCAGAACGCAGGTTTGCGTTCATGGCCTCGCTGGTGGAGGCAACGATGGGTTCAAAACCGGCCACGGGATTGTTAAGATACTGTGACCAAAGGCAATCGCTGATGGCATAGAGAACGTTTTCGTGCTGCTGGGGAGTGAGTCTCGCATCCCCCTTCAATTCTTCCAATCGTGGAATCGCTTCCTCATACTTGCGTTCTTCTATAAGACGTTCAGCCTCTGCAAGAAGCGCTGCTGGATCTGTGGGTTTTTCGATGGTATTGCCTTGTTCGTCCACATAAATCACAGGACGTTGCTGCTCTGGCGTCGCTTCTGGCTCTTTTTTTCCAGGCACACCAACGACAGCTTCGTTCACCGGGCCGGAGACATGTTTTTCTCCTTGTGCCGACGGCATTGGAGCATACCCTGCAGCAGAATCCGCTTCCCTGCTTTGGGCAGGCAGGTTGGTATCTCCATGCGGCGAAAGAGGCGATGTTGGTGTGCTGGATTCTTGTTGCGGAGCAGATGGTTGCTGCAATGCAGATGCATCGCGCACAGCTTCAGCCTCGACAGCGCCGCCGGGACGAGATGGTCTTGCCTGGGTAGCAGCTTCTATGGGCGCAGGGGCTTGCGGTGATGCAGGCGCATTGTCAGCATCTCCAGATGGCGCTATGCCAGTATCTCGGGAGGGCGGGGGAGCTGCGGGTTCTGACATCGTCGTGGAAGGCTGCACAGGACTCCTCGTCGTGGATAGCCCCTCTTCTTCGGGCCAATCTTCGGGTCCACCACGATTTACCTTGCCGAAAAGACTTTGTCTGCTGCCCACTCGCCCCGACGGCGCTTCAGCCGCAAATGTTACCGCTGAGAAGAAAAAAGTATTGCCTGTCCACTGTGTAGGAACGATATTCCCGCACAGCAGGGCAAGCATCAAGCACATGGAAAAAAGCAAATGCCGGATAACGGTAAAAAGGTATGTATCCACTACAGTGCTTCGCGAATGTTTCAATCCACAATAGACTTCATCCGCCGACTGACTCCGTCACCGTGCGGTGAGGAGCCGTACGGATTGCCCATCCATGAAGGAAGGGGTTACGGAAAAGGATGCCATCGGCTTCGTCGTCCGTCAATAGCATTTTTCCCCATACCGCTACATGGAGCGTTTTTTCAATTTTTCAATCAACGTCGTGCGCTTGATGCCCAAGTATTCGGCTGCCTGGTTTTTTACACCTTCGGCCTTTCTCAATGCCTCGTCCACAAGACGGCTTTCCACGGCATCAAGGAAATCTTTCAAATTCATGCCTAGCGTCTCTAAAACTCGCAAATCAGGCCAATGAAATACCCCTCTGTCTCCTCCAGATGTGGTCTGCGCAGCAGCTTCTGCAACTGAGACGCCAGACGAAGCATTCTCAGAATCCACGAGCATGTCTGACACAAACTCTTGTGGCTCAGGTTCCACATCCACCATGACCGTTGCCCTGACCCCAGCGCACACTTCCTCTACAGGCGGCAAGGTTGTGACATCGCCTACGCTATCAAGTATCTTTGACGGCAAATCGGTCATGTGTACGACATCGCCATCCACAAGGATACTCAAGCGTTCCATGAAGTTTTCAAGTTCACGGACATTGCCTGGCCAGGCATACGCCGCCAAAATACGGCGTGTCGTATCATCGAGCTTCAACGGTGTACGAGACTTTTTGGCACAAAAATGGTCAAGAAAATGGCGTGCTAAAAGCAAAGCATCACGCCCTCTTTCGCGAAGTGGCGGCAAATGCAATGGAATCACATTGAGCCGGTAGTACAAATCCTCACGAAAATGCCCGGCAGCAACTTCCGCTTCGAGATTTCTATTTGTCGCAGCCACTATGCGCACATCTACCTTTTTACTCCCGGAGCCTCCAACGCGTTCAATTTCTTTTTCCTGCAAAACCCGAAGTATCTTCACCTGGAGGCTCAAGTCCATCTCGCCAATTTCGTCCAGAAAAATTGTCCCTCCATCGGCAAGCTCGAATCGTCCGGGCCATGATCGAATGGCGTGTGTGAAGGCGCCCTTTTCATGTCCAAAAAGTTCACTTTCAAGGAGTTCTTTAGGAATAGCGCCACAATTAATGGGAACAAAAGGTTTCCCTGCGCGATTGCTATTGGCGTGCAGGGCTCGTACCAGCAATTCCTTCCCTGTGCCAGACTCTCCAGTTACAAGCACTGTGCTGTCTGTAGGTGCAACCTTGCCGAGAATTTTGAAAACCTCCACCAGTGAAGTACTCTGACCAATAATGCCATCGGTTTTCAACTGCATGAATGTTTCTCTCCCGTTCACGGCAATGTATAGCAGACATATAAAAAACGTATGGATACATTATGTGTCTTTTTTGAACTGGCTAGGCATGAACGTCTTCTTGCTCAATCCAAAGGTTACACCATGTCAAGAACCGTTATGTTGCTGATGCTGTAAATGCCCAGACATTGTTTGTGGATCACGTTGATGGGAAGCCGTAATTTTGCGTTAGCCAATTTGAAAGTACTGGTTTATGAACGAAATTCCACTCACGCCTGTCGGTGTGCGCGAATGGCAAGTTCTTCCACAAAACCTTCAGGTACATCAAAGCCCAACTCTTTAGCCTTGGCTACGGCATTCTCAGCCTCTTGATACCGTTCCAGTTCAAACAGGGCCAAAGCCAAATTATTCCAAGCCGGAGCAAAACATGGCTCTAGCTGGAGCGCCTCGCGACAAACACGTTCACTCTCTAGGTATTCCCCCTTCATATATAAGGCGGTTGCCAAGGCATTCTTCGCTTGGACAAATTGGGGATCCCATTTAAGCGCTTTTTGCAAAACAGTCATTGCCTTGTCCGGTTCACCACGTTGCAGGTAAACGAAGGCAATATTGCTTAAAGGAACGGGAAATTTCGCACGGCAGTTGGCGGCTTCCTCGTTGTAACGCAAGCAGCCATCAAGATCTCCCCGCTCAAGGCAAATGCCTCCCAACTGAACGTAGGCTTCGGCCAAATGCGGAGAATTGCGCACAGCTTCGAGAAATGCCTCTTCCGCAGCACTGAAGTCGCGTTTTGTCAACAGAGCCAGACCGAGATTGTAGTAATGCGTGGCGCATTGATCATTTTTTTCAATTTCTGCCTTGAGGTCGGTAATATATTCGTCCAGATTATCATAACGCTCTTTCATGCCATATGCCCCTCTTTTTTTAAGAGTTCGCAATACCATTTGCAGAAATCAAAAATACCCAAATACTTTTCATCTCTATTGACAACGCCCAAGGCGCATTCCACAGCCCCTTTGTTGTAATCCTGTCCATGTGTACCCTTTTGTGCCGCATCACGGAGAAATTCGTTGACAAGCTGTTGCGTAGTCCGTTGCGTGACATCCGTGCGCAGATCAAGAGGATCATTTGGTTTTTGAAATGGATCCCAATTATCATAACCAATACGATCCACAAATTTGCGTCGGCGTGGCTTCATTTTCTCATAAATTTCACGCTTGAGAGCTTTTTGCTCCTCAGTGAGCGGCTGCGGTGAACCATCGCGAAAAACCGTTGCAGGAATACTGCCAAACATGCAGCCTACCTCCCCAGAGTATCTCAAGAATCAACGCCAAGGGTCTTCTTTTTTAGCTGGAGCAACGCCCAGATACACATCGTCATAGTGCGTCAATAAGGCCATGGAAAGCGGTACATATACCGTGTGCAACTCATTGAAGCGACTGTGTAAAACTTCGACAATTTCACGGCTAAGTTCCTGCAAACGATCCTGAATCTTGTCCATATATATGGTAGGATACGCTACACCCTTTTCAAAATGCGAAAGGCCGCAAACATGTCCATGTCCTGCAATAGCTGTAGGCACTCCATATACGCGGCAGGTAATGGGGCGTGCGTCGTAAAGCAAACACCTGTTCTGCTCATCTAGCAAAGGACATCGCAACCGCAACTGAGCTGCGTGTTCCATGATCGTATCCAGGTTTTCTCCGTCTTTTTCTTCTCGAAAAAGATCCCGTTTCAAGCGTGTAGCGCTCCGATCGACATCGGATGCACGTTGCAAGATGGTTGAACGTACAGAACCATACCCAAAGGCAGCCTCAAACGCTTTGTGTACATACATGGCCTCAACGAGAGAAAGGTCGAAGAGGGCATGGCAGCAGTCACTACATCCATTGTTACAGGATACGCATTGAGGAAAGGCATGACTCACATGGTTGAAAAGAGTGTCAGCCTCAGAACGTAACATCTCGTAACGTGCAAAAATGCCATCAAGTTCGGAAGTCATCTCTTTCCTCTTACCCTCATGCAGACCGTTGCAAATGCCGTCCGACGTTTACACATCGGACGGCACATAATGAAAAAAATATTCAGAAATCAGCAGTTTTCAGCTTGTTGCGCACAATGCCGATACTACATCTCCTCGACAGTTATGGCATTGGATTCACACACTTCAACACAGGATTCACACCCAAGGCACTCATCGGAATTTACGGGATTCGATTTTTCATCCTTCAATTCGTAAACTTCAACGGGGCAAACGTCCACACACTCGCCACAGCCCACACATTTTTCCGTGTCGACAGTCACATTGTAGCCCATGTTTTTCCTCCAAATTTAAGCGTTATCACGCTTGTGAAGTTTTCACGGCCTCAGCCGCTTTTGGATTGGATAGCTTCCCCGTTCGCCCCTGTCAAGTGCCCTGGGGCACTGGCTACATTCTTTGTCCAATTTTTTCAAGAAGATTGTCTTTACATCCATTCAGCCCACCAAGGTACACCCACTTTCCATAACAAGAACTTGTAATCCTCTTCACATGGGTCGAATCTCTGTTTTGCGCAGCCCATTTCCAGGGTTTCAAAAGAATTCATATAATAAATTCAATGTATTAACATATATACTGCTGACTGAACTCTGGATTTGCGCTACTTCCGACAGAGAGCATTTGACTTGTGCAAAAAAATCTGTTCTGCTTTACGCAAGATGTACCACAACTCTTTATCTCCAAAGGATCACGGATTGCGCAATCCCTCGCCCGTCATTGATCCCAAAAGACTGCGCCGTCGCATGGTGAACGAGCTGAAAGTACGTGGCATAACCGACCCCGCCGTACTGCAAGCCATGGTTGAGGTGCCGCGTCATCTCTTCGTGCAGGAAGCATGGCGAACCCAGGCATATGAAGACGCTTCCCTACCCATTGGTTGTAACCAAACAATTTCACAACCCTTTATTGTCGCCCTGATGAGCCAAGAGCTTGAAACAAGCCCCGGTATGCGCATTCTTGAAGTAGGTACCGGCTCCGGCTACCAGGCCGCTATACTTGCCGCTCTGGGCTGTACCGTTTTTACGATTGAACGCTTGCGTGAACTGTATCAATCTACTTCCATGCTTTTGCGACAACTGGGTATCCGCAATATCCACATGCAAAGACGCGACGGTACATTGGGCTTGCCCGAAGCTGCTCCTTTTGACCGCATCATAGTAACAGCCGGCGGACCAGAAATTCCCCGTCCTCTTTTAGAACAACTTGACACCGGAGGTATTTTGCTCATACCCGTCGGTGACAAACCACGTTTACAGCGCCTTGTACGCATTCGCAAAACGTTTCAAGGTATGCTTAAAGAAGATCTTGGGCCAGTTGTTTTTGTCGATCTCATCGGGGATCACGGATGGCAGGCAACTGGTTGCAACGTACATAACAAGGAGCTCTCATGACATCCTGTAACTCCTGTTCCAAGTCTTCGTCCTGCCCATCGTCAACAAGCAATGGGGGCGCCGGTAAATGCAGTGACATTATGGCCGTTCAAGAACGTGCCATCGCTGAACGTTTGTCACACATCCAGTATAAAGTTTTTATCATGAGCGGCAAGGGAGGCGTAGGCAAAAGTTCCGTCACGGTCAATATTGCAGCTGCACTTGCCCAACATGGCTTCAAGGTAGGCATCCTTGATGTCGACATGCATGGCCCGAGTGTGCCCAATCTCCTTGCTTTGCACAAAGGTATAGAAATTGATGAAGCTACCAAACTCATGGTGCCGGCCACCTACAGTGACAATCTTTCTGTCATATCCATGGACACGTTGCTGCAAGACAAGGATCAGGCGGTTCTCTGGCGGGGTCCCAAAAAAAATTCTGCCATCCGTCAATTCATTGCTGACGTAAAATGGGGCACACTGGATTTTCTGCTCATTGATTCACCTCCCGGCACGGGTGACGAACATATGACAGTCATGCAGACCATTCCCGATGCCCTCTGCGTTGTTGTCACCACTCCTCAAGAAATATCGCTTGCCGACGTGCGCAAGACAATCAATTTTCTTCAGTACGCTAATGCCAACATCCTTGGGGTCATTGAGAACATGAGTGGCCTTGTTTGTCCTCATTGTCACAAAAAAATCGATCTCTTCAAAAAAGGTGGCGGTGAAAAACTGGCTCAAAAGTACGGCCTCAAATTTTTAGGAGCCATTCCTTTAGATCCGGTAGCCGTCATCGCCGCAGACAAGGGCACACCGCTGATTTTTTTGGAGGAAGAAAGCTGCGCTAAGACGGCCTTTCTGCGTTTAGCTGACGCAATCGCCGCTGCCGCTGCCAACAGTCTTGAAGCCCTGGTTCAGCCACGTTGGCAAGGCAAACATTCGTGACTAGCGGAGTAAACTTCTTCGAGGGATCCGCCGGGCGAGAGCGTACAGCCATCTTTACCCCGAAAACGTACATGTTTTCGGGATTTTTTTCTTCTTTTCTCTCAAAGCCTTTTATGATATAAATGAAGAAATTTTATGGAGCGCCAGAGAAATGCTAAATCTCGCCAATAAAATAACCCTCTTACGTATCCTCATGACCCCGCTAGTTATCCTGCTGCTCTATTTTGAGGGTCCTATTTTGTGCAAATTTGCAACTTTTGCGTTTATCTTTGCCTCCATCACAGACTGGGCTGACGGCTACATTGCCCGTCGATCCAATATGGTCACTCGGATGGGAAAATTTCTTGATCCTTTGGCTGATAAAGTGTTGATTTGTTCCGTCTTGATCATGTTCGTCAAACTGGGTTGGGCGCCAGCATGGATTGTGATTATTATCGTCTGTCGAGAGCTGATCGTTACGGGATTGCGCGCCATTGCCATTGACGAGGGTATAGTGCTTGCGGCAGACAAGTTTGGCAAGGCCAAAACAATATTGCAAATTTTTGCCATTGTCCCCCTGACACTGCACTACCCCATGTGGGGTATTGATTGGCCTTCTCTGGGAATTGTTCTTTTGTATCTTGCCCTAGTTATGGCAATTATCTCAGGTACCAATTACTGCTACGACTTTTACCGAAAAACCCGTGAACGACCTTCCGGGGCAATGAACGGGACAGAATTATGAGTACGTTACAGCTACGACTCAAGAATTGTATCCAGACGATTCTAGATTTCGAGCCGGGCATGCGCACCTGTACTCTGGGGCTGCATTTCTCCAAGGAACTTGACATATTGAAAGCATACCTTGCACATGTTGACCACATGTCCCTGGCAGAGGAGGATGTGCTGCACATGGAAAAGGCGACTGCTACGTTTTTAGACGAATTGAAATTTTTCTTGAAGACGCCGCAGCCAAAACGGATATTGCAGTAATGTTCGGGCGAACTTTTATCTTAGTGATTGTCGCACTTGTCAATTGTGTCCTTTTTGTGCGTATGATCTGGGGTCCTACAGGTCTCGTCGAGTATCGAGAACTCAAAAGAGAGTATACCAACATCGAAGAACAGATTGCCAATATTGATTCTGAAAATCTGGCATTGAGTCGAGAGATACGTCTTTTACAATCTGACAATAGCTATATGGAAAAAGTTATCCGGCAACGTCTGCATTATGTCCATGACAACGAGATACTCTACCTCTTTGACGATGAAATGAAACAGAGGCATAGCCATGACGGAAAAAATTGAATGGTATAAGGAAGTATTCGAGCTTGATCCAGGCTCAAAACTCTTTTTCCCTCTTGCTCGTTTGCTCGTTGAAGACCATCGTCTGGACGAAGCCATTGATGTTTTGCAACGTGGCCTTCAACGTCACGATGAATTTTTAGAAGCCAGGCTCTTGCTTATTGAATTGCTCCATACATCTGGCAAAGTTACGGCTTGCGAGCAGCAAGTCATGAAATTAGCACAAAAATTATCCACATATGCAAGCTTTTGGCAAGCTTGGGCAACCTGCCTTGATAATTCCGGCACGGGGAAAGACACTGCGGCTGCCTTACGTTTTCTCGCTCTGTTTTTTTCCAGAGGCGATGTCTCACTCCTTGATATTTTCACGCGCGGACTGTCCTCTTATGGAACAATGACGTCAACATCGGTTCACGAAGACATACCTCAGTGCGTTGATAGTACACCTTGTGATGCCGACAAGAGTCAAATGCATCTTTCAGGAAATGTCGCACATCCAGTACACGCCCCCCAGTCTTTCTCTGAACCGCCTGTTTCTCACGACAACCCAGCGGAAGAAACCCTCGCAACAGATGAACACCTTACGGAAGTTGGCCAAGACCAACATCAGGCCCAAGACACTGCAATGCCCAACTGCCTAGTGCCCGACGTTCAGGAAATAACGCCAGAGGTTTCCGTTACCAGCTCTATGGCCTTGCCAGCAGACGCTCTTCGTGATGCATACGCGCAGGAAAGTCGAACTTCTTCTGTTCTTGTGGGGGATTCTGACGACTTGTCGACAGACGATGAGACGTTACAAAGTGTCGATGTACCAAGCGAAAAAGACGAAGATTCAGCCCATGTCACGGAAAGCCTGCTATTCCCTACCTCAAAACAGCCTTTCATTGCCAGCGCAATGACTGACATTGATGAAAGGAAAGAGCATTTTTCCGTACGCACACGCTCCATGGCCGAAGTATTGGCGGAACAGGGGGATGTTCAAGGCGCGCTTGATATTTACCATGAGCTTGCAGCGGCAGCCATAGATATGGAAGAAAGCGCAGACCTGAACAAACGCATAGCAACCTTGAATACACGTTTAGGCAATGTGCAACCATTCACTGCTCCTGCTGAAACAATACGAGGCAAGGATACTTTGATTAGCATGCTTGAAGCCTTGGCAGAACGTGTTGAAGCTAGGGCGCAACATAGCTAACTGCTTCACATCCCCATGCAGAGAGTCTCATCCCGTGAACATCTCGCGCAGACTATGGCTAATGTCATGCGAACGAACTGTGAAGTTCTTTACAGATAATTGATGGAGAACGTATCGTGGGCATACCGAGGGCGTATTTTTTTGTCGTGCTGATGTCGCTCGCAGTGAGTATTCTCGCAGGATGCAATGCCTATCAGCCGACCAAGGATGTCTGGAAAACCACAAAAAACCTGTGGTACACCTATATGAGTCCTCCTTCCTCGGTGGATTATGAGGAAAAGGGCACTCTTTCCCCCAGGGCTTTGGCCTTGACGCAGAGCATGATGGGCATCGACGTTGAACTTTCGCGTCTAGAAAGAACCATGCTTAATGCCGACAGACCGCCAACCCGCGAATGGCTATCTTCGTTTTTAGCTTCTTTCCCTTGGATTAATGGCTTTGCCGGAGTAAAATATGACGGAACCATTCTGGGACAAGAACCTGCAACAGCGCTCAAAAAGCTGGACTACATACCTTTGCTCTATGAGGACAAGAAACAAAGCTCGCGTGCCTTACGCGCCGACGTTCAAAATACCCCGCTTGGCCCTGAAGTCTTGATAGCCGCTCCTGTGTATGATGGCACAGATTTTCTTGGTATCGTGGCCGCAAACTTTGATATGCGTTCTCTCATGCAGTATTCACAAACGCCTCAAGATGTCGTTATCCTTTCCCCGTTGGGTCTGTTGTGGCCTGGCAAATACGATTTTGCCGCCACACCGCTTGCCGGGGTTAATTGGGAGGAGACCGTCAAAAAAAGTACGGCAGGAACCTGCACCAATGCCACAGGTACCTTTTATTATAATATTCGTTATTTGGGCAATCTCCCCTTGGTTTTTGCTGTCGCGGCATCCGGAACATTTCCTGAAGGTAATGGCGATGTGGCCCAAGGCTTGGCCTTCTTTCCCAAGGAACGCCCCCAGTTACCTCCACCACCGCATGAAGAAAAGAAAAATCGCCCCAATTTTGCCCAAGGTTTGACTGTGGAAGCGCCTGCGCCAGAGACAGCATCCTCTGAAAGCGATGCTGTACACGAAACTCCTGAGGCTTCACGCAAGGCAGAAACAGACATCCAGCCCGGCAGCCGACGTAGCGTTCTTCTGCGGCGCAAGCAGGCAGAACGGCGCTCTCGTGTACAAGAACGCTATCTTGAGGGGGAAAATATCTCTCTTGAACCTCCTCGCCAAGTGCAGACCCGCCGAGAGGACAAAGCCCTGCCGCCTCCAACCGGTCTGGAACTCTCGAAAGATATGGACGCGCCTACCCTGCCTGGCGGACGTCCAAGCCCATTTGGTCCGCACAATGGCTCTTCTCCGCAAACGAGCGATGGAACGCAAAATTCTCAAGATCAGTCAGAATCGCAACCTGCCAAGACAGGAGACGCGGCGAATGGAGACAGCGGAACAGCACCGTCATTAACGACGTCATCGTCTCCCGAAAACATTCCGGCAGCAAAAGAGATTCAAGGCCACGCTCCAGTTTCTGAAAGCAGTGCCGATGGTCAACATGCCCCTGTCACGGCACCACAACGGGAAGGAACAACGGCTAATCCGGAAAAACGTCCAGCGACGCTGCCTGGAGGTCGTCCCAGTCCCTTTGGCCCACGGGAACCATAGCTATCAGTGACTTGCTTGGGCTGCTTATCGGCAGCGAGCATACACCAATGCACGTAAAAAGCGACCAAGGAGTTTGATTATGGCTGACATCACAGTGACCGAACACCTGCTGCTCCACCAAAAACGCACCCCGCAGGCAACAGGACAGTTTACCGGCTTACTCTATGATCTCATCCTTTCTGGGAAAAGCATTTCCAGACGCATTAACAAGGCTGGATTGCTGGATATTCTCGGCGGCACTGGAGAAGTGAATGTACAAGGCGAAAATGTACAAAAACTCGACAGCATTGCCAATCGTATCATGCTCTATCGCATGGAACGCTGTGGAGCCCTCTGTGCCATGGGTTCAGAGGAAGAAGCTGATCTCGTCCGTGTACGGTCAGAATTTCCGCGTGGCGATTACATTCTCATTTTTGATCCGCTTGATGGTTCCTCAAACATCGACGTGAATATCAACGTAGGCACTATTTTTTCCATACTGCGCCGCCCCGAGGGCAGAAGCGGGGAAGTGTCCATGGACGAAGTGCTTCAGCCTGGTCTCAAACAGGTCGGCGCAGGATATATTTTATACGGGCCGGCCACAATGCTGGTACTCAGTACAGGGCAGGGTGTACATGGTTTCACGTTAGATCCTGGCGTAGGTGAATTTTTGCTCTCGCACCCTGATATGCGGATACCTGAACAGGGCCACATGTATTCTGTCAACGGCGGCAACTGGAAATACTGGGATGAAGCGACACGCGAGGCCGTTTCCTGGTTCAGGACAAGTGAAACACCTGCTGGCAAACCGTATTCAGCGCGTTATGTTGGCGCGCTCGTCGCTGACTTTCACCGCACCCTCATTTATGGCGGCATCTACATGTACCCGCCGGATGCCAAAAAGCCTAACGGCAAATTGCGTCTCATGTGCGAGGCAAACCCTCTAGCCTTCCTTGCAGAGCAGGCTGGGGGCAAAGCTAGTGATGGGTATGGCAGAATTCTGGAACGTGTGCCCGATAAACTGCATGCCCGCACCCCTCTCTTCATCGGTTCGGTCAAGGATGTTGAAGCCGTTGAAAAGATTTACGCACGTCATAGGGCATAACCAGTGCTGACATGCTTCCACCAGATCTTTGAACAGGCATACCCATGCTATGTCTTGGTATTGAAAGCTCCTGCGATGAAACGGCATTAGCTCTTGTCGAGGACGGCAAGCTCGTTGATGCCGTTTTATCCAGTCAAGCTGAAATGCATGCCCTGTTCGGCGGCGTTGTCCCCGAACTGGCTTCGCGTGAACATTATCGTTATCTCAGCACCCTGTATGATGAACTCATCCGGCGCGCTGGTATATCGCAACAGGATATTGGTCTCATAGCCGTAACCCGTGGCCCGGGGCTTTTGGGCAGCCTGCTGGTGGGTGTGGCTTTTGCCAAAGGTCTTGCGCTGGGACTTGACAAAAGCCTCCTAGGGGTAAACCATCTGCATGCGCACCTTTTGGCAGCGGGCCTAGAGCATGAAATCACCTATCCAGCCCTCGGGATTCTTGCTTCCGGCGGTCATACCAATATATATCGCATTGAGCAACCGTGGCATTTTGTGCAACTGGGCCGCACATTGGATGACGCTGCCGGAGAAGCTCTTGACAAGATCGGCAAATTGCTTGGATGTGCATATCCCTGTGGCGCATTCATAGACAAGCTGGCGTGTTTGGGACATGCTGATGATGATCTTTTTCCCCGGCCCTACCTGAACAACGACAATCTTAATTTCAGTTTCAGTGGCCTGAAAACAGCAGCAGCACAGTATGTAGCACACTATCTCAAGGGAGTGCAGTGGCCGCATCCCTTGCACAACGTACAGGATGCCCCCCAAAGACTTTTAGATTTTTGCGCTTCCTTTACGCAGGCTCTTGTGGACACACTTTGCGTCAAAATCAACCGAGCGCTTGACGGCAATGCCGACCTGAAAACGCTGGTGCTTGCAGGGGGCGTGGCAGCCAATTCCTTACTGCGAGAACGCGTACACTATGTCATGGAAAAAAGAGGGGGAAAAACAATCATACCATCAACAGCGCTCTGCACGGATAATGCGGCCATGATAGCCTATACCGGATGGCTATTGGGGCGTAAAGGATATGTTCACAACCTGATGTTGAAGACGATTCCTAGAGGCGAAATCATTCCCGATGACATGATTTTGTCTTCTGTGGCCCATGTTTGAACACGCGGCCTGAACTTCACTTGACAGAGCAAACATTGATCAAAAAATCCTTTGTGGTATGAACCCTCCCCTCTTTAAGGGGAAAAAGGCTATTGACGGACGGCGCAGCCGATGGCATTCTTTTCAGTACCCTTTTCTTCAGGGAGGGACAATCCGTACGGCTCCTATCCGCACGATGATGGAGTCAGTCGGCGGATGGGGTCGAATGTAGATTGCAACCTATCTAATCTTTATCATGAAACTCTCACACAGTCTTGCGGTGATTTTCTGGCACAAGGCTCACTGCATGACTCCTGACGCGAGGAGCATCTTATGGCTGAACAAATTACTGACGCCACATTTGAAACCGAGGTGTTGAAAGCTGACCTTCCTGTTCTGTTGGATTTCTGGGCACCCTGGTGCGGCCCGTGCCGTGCCGTCGGACCCATCATTGATGAACTTGCCACAGAATACGCGGGTAAAGTGCGTATATGCAAAATGAATGTTGACGAAAATCCTGCTACGCCGACGAAATTTGGGATTCGTGCCATTCCTACCCTGATGATTTTCAAAAATGGCGAAACAGTGGAGCAAATTACAGGTGCGGTAACCAAGGCAGCATTGAAAGACATTTTGGATACAAAGGCTCTTGCATGAAATCGTTTAACGCCGTTGTCATTGGCAGTGGACCGGCCGGCATAACGGCCGCCCTGTATCTCGCACGTTCCGGTTGCTCGGTCTGTATGCCCGAGCAACTAGCAGCTGGCGGACAGATTCTCCAAACGGCCGCTTTGGAAAATTATCCTGGTTTTCCAGAAGGTATCAAGGGCTATGAATTGGCAGATCTGCTCGTAAAGCATCTTGACGGGTTCGCAGTGGAACGGCCAAGCGGCAAAGTTCACGCTGTCAGCGGCACTGCTGGAAATTTTCTTGTCAGCATTGACGGTACGAACGTACGTGCGCAAACCATTATCGTTTGCTCAGGGGCGCACCATCGTACCTTGGGTCTCGACGGAGAAGACCGCTTGCTTGGACATGGCCTATCCTACTGCGCCCTCTGCGACGGAAATTTCTTTCGCGGTCAAACGGTGGCTGTGGTTGGCGGCGGCAATGCCGCCATGGAGGAATCTCTGTATCTGTCAAAATTGGTCAAGGAAGTATACCTGATTCACCGGCGCGATGCATTTCGAGGAAACAAGGTCTATCAAGAAAAGCTTGTAGTGCCTGATACCAATATCAGGCTCATGCTTTCTTCTATCGTCACACAACTACACGGTGGCAATGCCCTGGAGGGTCTGACGATAAAAAATCTCAAAAACAATGAGGAATACTATCTTCCAGTCGACGGACTGTTTGTCTATGTAGGTTTTGCGCCTTCCACGGATTTTTTACCCCCTGAGATAGAACGTGATCCCCAAGGGTTCCTTGTGACAGATACAGAAATGCGCACCAACATTCCTGGAATCTTTGCGGCAGGCGACATCCGATCCAAACTCTGCCGCCAGGTCATCACTGCCGCAGGAGATGGCGCGACAGCAGCGCAAGCCGCTTTCGTCTTTTTGGAACAGCTCCATTTGGAACAGCTCCATGCGTAAAAAATTTTCCTCCCTTCTTTTGTTTGCCTGGATAGCGACTTTGTCTGGCTGTGGCATTATTGACATGATTTATTTGCCTCCAGCCGAGGATACCGCACAGGAAATTTTCGAAGCCGCCAATGACGCCATGAGTGAAAAAAACTATGTGCGTGCCGTTGAGCTGTATAACAAATTGCGTGATGCCTATCCATTCAGTCCGTATACAATGGATGCAGAACTTTCTCTTGCCGATGCGTATTATCTTGATGAAGAATATGTGCTAGCGGCTGAATCGTATAAAGATTTTGAATCTCTTCATCCACGAAACGAAGCTATACCCTATGTTTTGTATCAGACAGGCATGTCTCTCTTAAAACAATTTCGTTCTATTGACAGGGCGACAACAGAATTACAGGAAGCCTATGATTGTTTTGACCGTTTGCGGCAAACGTTTCCGGATTCGCCATACGTTCCCAGTGCGGAAGAACACATGCTGACATGCCGTAAACTGATGGCTGAACACGAACTCTACATAGCCGACGTATTCTGGCACATGAATAAATATGGACCAGCCTGGCATCGTTATGAGTATGTGGCCAAGGCGTTCAAAGATGTCCCTGATGTTGCTGCCCATGCCAAAGAAAAATCCCTTTCTGCCTACCATCATTACCGTGAAGATCAGTCACGGGAAGTCAGGGAGCAACGTGAAGGTTCTTGGAAACAATGGTTTACATGGCTGTAAAGCCTTCTACACAAGACGATAAGGTTATTTATCTGTAGCCAAGCATACGGCACAAAATAACCTTCCAAACAACCTTGCTTCTGGAGAAAGAAACACTATGTGTCTTGCCATACCAGCTCGCATAGAAGAATTGCAAGAAGCGGACATGGCTCGAGTTCGTGTGGGCAACAGCAATACTTTTTTGACGGCTTCTGTCATGTTATTGCCAGAACCACCCAAGGTAGGCGACTATGTCATCGTCCATGCAGGCTTTGCCCTGCATACCCTGCCCCCCAAAGAGGCCGAGGAAAGTCTTAAAGCATTACGTGAATTTGCTGAAGCGGCCTACAAGACACCGGCAAACTTTTAGCAGCCCTTTCCCCCCTTAGGCACGAGCCAATGTTGGCCCTGCAGACATGTGCAACGCATTGTCTCTGTCCCTTTCGAGAGCAGTTTTACGTAAACGTGAAACTGCTCTTCCTCTTCCGGTATGAGATGAGCAAGCTTTCCACTTTCCTTGACTTTCTCGACATCGTCGGACATACTTTGCGCTTAAAAAATCATCGATACCTTTTTTCGCGAAGCGTTGGGAGTCAGCATGAGCGACTACAAAAAAACTTTGAACCTGCCCAAAACAGCTTTCCCCATGAAGGCAAACTTGGCACAACGTGAACCTGAAACTTTAAAAAAATGGGCATCTCTCAATGCCTACAAGGCCATGCTCGACGCTTCAGGCAGTCAGGGAACCTACATGTTGCACGATGGTCCGCCCTATGCCAACGGACATATCCATATGGGTCATGCGCTGAACAAAATTCTCAAGGACATTATTATTAAATCGCGCAACATGCAGGGCTATGCAGCGCACTATGTGCCTGGCTGGGACTGTCACGGTCTGCCCATTGAACATAAGGTAGAGCAGGAACTGAAAGAAAAAAAGAAAATCCTGCCTGCTTCGATGGTACGCAAGCTCTGCCGTGAATATGCAGCCAAATGGTTGGAAATACAGCGTAAAGAATTCATACGTCTGGGAGTATTTGGCGATTGGGAACATCCCTATCGCAGCATGGATCCAGCATATGAAGCTGCCACAGCGCATGAGCTGGCCAAAGTTGTGGAAAAAGGCGGCGTTGTGCGCTCCAAGAAACCAATTTACTGGTGCTGTTCATGCCATACGGCTCTGGCCGAAGCCGAAGTAGAATACGCCGACCACACCTCGCCCTCCATCTATGTTCGCTTCCGCCTGCCCGACGCGCAGATCACACAGGTATTTCCCAAGGCCGACGTGCAGCGTAGCTATGTGGTCATCTGGACGACGACCCCCTGGACACTGCCCGACAACATGGGTATATGTCTGCATCCGGAATTCAATTATGTCCTTGTGGAAGCCAATGACGCTCAATATCTCCTGGCCGAGGAACTCCTGACTGCCTGTGCCACACGACTCGGTTGGAAAGAGTATTCCATTTTGGGCGAATCCAAAGGAGCGAATCTTGTCGGCCTTAAAGCACGACATCCCTTCTATGATCGCGATTCCGTCCTTATTCTGGGGCAGCATGTCACCTTAGATGCCGGTACAGGCTGCGTCCACACAGCTCCGGGGCACGGCAGAGAAGACTATGATGTCGGTCTCAAATTCGATCTGGACGTCTACTCTCCCCTGGATGACGCCGGTCGATTCCTGCCTGATGTGCAATTTTTTGCAGGACTCAATGTCTTTGAGGCCAATCCTAAAGTTATAGAAAAACTTGAAGAAAATAATGCTCTCCTGGCCAAGGGTTCCATCAAGCATTCATATCCACATTGCTGGCGCTGCAAGCAGCCAGTTATTTTCCGGGCCACGACACAGTGGTTTATCAGCATGGAAAAAAATGCCTTGCGCGAACGTGCCCTCAAGGCCATTGACGAGGATGTGCGCTGGATTCCCGCCTGGGGGCAGGAGCGCATCCACAACATGATAGAACAACGGCCAGACTGGTGCATTTCCCGGCAGCGGCAATGGGGCGTACCCATCATGGCCCTTATCTGTGAACATTGCGGCGAGGCATGGAATGACGCCAGTTGGATGCATGAACTGTGCGAGCGCATTGCCAGACACCCAAGCGGGTGTGACTACTGGTATGACGCGAACATGGACGATATTGTGCCCCAAGGACTTGTCTGCCCGCATTGTGGCGGCAAACAGTGGAAAAAAGAACTGGACATCCTTGACGTTTGGTTTGACTCCGGCACAAGCTTTGCTGCTGTGCTGGAACAACGTCCGGAACTGCACACACCGGCTGATCTCTATCTTGAAGGCTCAGATCAACACCGCGGATGGTTCCACAGCTCGCTGCTTGTCAGCGAAGCCACGCACGACTGCGCACCCTACAAATCCGTGCTGACACACGGCTACGTCGTTGACGGCGAAGGCCGGAAGATGTCTAAATCCGTAGGCAATGTCATTGCACCGCAGGAACTGATCGAAAAATTCGGGGCAGAGATCGTGCGCTTGTGGGTTTCTTCCGTGGACTATCGCGAAGACATCCGCCTTTCCGACGAAATACTCGGTCGTCTTGTAGACGCCTACCGCCGCATTCGCAATACTTGCCGCTTCATGCTAGGCAATCTGCATGGCCTAGGAAAGAATGAACTCCTCGACCCAAGCAATCTTCTGCCGTTGGATCGTTATGCCCTCGATGCGGCTGCCTGTATCCACGAAAAGATACAGCAGGCATATACGGCCTTTGACTTTCACAAGGTCTACCATATGCTGCATAACTACTGCGTAACAGACCTCTCGGCTGTGTATCTGGACATCCTCAAGGATCGCTTGTACACATCGGCTCCAGCTAGCCTGGAGCGACGCTCGGCCCAAACGGCGCTGTGGCATATTCTCCAACTTTTGCTCCGAGACATGGCGCCCATACTCTCTTTTACCGCTGAGGAAATCTTCACGTATTTGCCAGCAGAATTGCTGAACGGTGAAAGCACTGTCTTTGCCCTCCAACCACTGGAAACCAGTACCTTTTTTTTGGAAGATGGTGTCCGTGACGACTGGAAGGTCATGCTGGACGTGCGCAGCGCCATAACGAAAGCCATTGAACCCATGCGTCGTAGCGGCATCATAGGACATTCTCTGGATACAACAGTCACGCTCTACGTCACGGACGAATTGCGGCACAGATTGGAAGGTCTGCATACTGACGTGCGTGCCTTCTGCATCGTCTCCCAAATAACGCTGCGAGAGAGTTCCTTGGCCCCGCAGACAGCCCAGCAGGCCGAAGATGTCCCAGGGCTTGCCATCGACGTGGCCAAGGCCCAAGGTGAAAAATGCGAACGCTGCTGGATATACAGTACGGAATTAGGGACAAATCCCGAACACCCCACAATATGTCCACGCTGTACAGAGGTCTTGAAGGAATTGGAAGCGTAAACCAGTGAAACGGCGCTATCGCATAGTTGGCAGCATGGCATTGCTTGCTTTGCTTCTGGATCAGGTGAGCAAGGCTCTTGTGCTGCGCAGTATTCCGGAAGATACGTCCGTAACCGTCATTGTCGGCATGTTTGATCTTGTGAACATACGCAATCGTGGCGCGGCCTTCGGCTTTCTCAATCGCTCGGACATAGAATGGCAATTCTGGCTTTTTCTCGCGGCTACCATAGTTGCCGTGTGCGCCATTATCGCTCTTGTCCGCAGTGCGCAGGAATCCCCTTGCCTGTTTACGGGACTGGGACTGGTGATGGGGGGGGCGCTTGGCAATCTGGTTGATCGCCTACGCTATCGAGCTGTTGTGGATTTTCTGGATTTTTACTGCCGTGACTGGCACTGGCCTGCCTTCAATATCGCCGACTCGGCCATTTGCATCGGCACAATTCTGGCATGTGTGATCCTCTGGCGCACACCATCTTCCCAGACGAGGCGCAGCACAGGCCAGCCTAGCGATGGAGGCCAGGCATGACCTTTCATTGGTGGCACATCCTTGTGGCCTTGCTGCCCATGCTCCCGACATTCTGGAGTATCTTGCATGTCTGGAAGCACGAATTTGCCACGCCACAAGAACGAGCGCTCTGGCTTGTGCTGGTCGTTTTCCTGCCGGTTCTGGGCGGTCTCGTGTATCTTGTTAGCGGACGAAAAAAAGCCCTGCGCAGACTGTGAACTTAGTCGGTGAAGAAAGTGCTGCGTTTCGAGGACACCATTTAACGAGGACATCATGCGTACATTCCGTTCTTTGTGCCTTTTGACACTGACTGCCACCGTGCCCTTGACTGGCTGCATGGCCAGCAACGATGGTCTGCGTCTCGAAGAGCAGGTGCAACAACAAGACATGCAGTTACGACAACTGCAACCGGCCCAAGCTGACGCCTGGAACCAAATTCAGGCCCTGCGCCAAGAAGTCAATGCCCTCAAGGGACAGTTAGACGACCTGCAAAATGCCGGTGGCGCTCGGAATCTGGCTTCCCGACTCAAAACGCATGACGAGGCGTTGCGACAGGTTGAACGCAGCATGGCGCTTAACCTGAATCTTGGAGACCCCCTAACCAGCACTGCAAGACAAGCCTCGTCAGCGACTTCACCGGAGGCAACGCCCACCTATGGGCAAGCGCCAGTGGCATCGGTGAGTCCGGCTACTGCCGCTGGTCAAGGCTATGGTTCCACAGCTCCCAAGTCCTCGCAATCGTCCACCGCCCCCAGTGCAAGCACGTGGGGACAAGCCACACCGCAAGCCAAGCCGCAAGTGCAAAAACCGCAAAAAGATATTTCCCTGGCCTTGTTTGACGCTGGTGTCAATGCCTACAACGCGCGCAAGTATACCGAGGCGCAACGTTCTTTTTCAGATTTTCTCAAAAACTACAAATCTCACAGTCAAGTCCCCGAGGCCCACTACTATCTGGCTGAATGCTATTTTCAGCGCAATCAATTTGCCGATGCCGCCCTTGAGTATGATACGGTCATCAAAAAATATCCGTCATCTTCCAGTGCACCTGGCGCATATTTGAAACAAGCCATCAGCTTTAGCAAACTCAACCAAAGCGCAGCAGCCAAGGCGCGCATGCAGGAACTCATCAAAAAATACCCCAACGCGCCGGAAGCTGGCCGAGCCAAGGCATTTCTCAAAAATAACAAATGACTTGTTTGCAGACGATTTGCGAGCTACTACAAGGGAGACCATATCATGGGCGAGGATCAAAAAGAAACTACGGTATACAAGCACGTCAGCGCCAACATCCGTAGCGGTTTGAAGGAAATTTACCAACAAATATCAACGGCATCCAGGGATCAGCCACAGCCCAGCGGACAGCGCCCCAAAGAACTCTTTCTGGAGGCTTCCAGCCAATTGACGGAAGTGCTGAAAGCCACGGAATCCGCAACCATGCACATCATGGAAATCGTCGAGCGCAACTTGGATCTGCAGGAACACAATGCCCAAGTGCTGGAAAAGCTGCGCGCCGGAGACAACACGGGCTTGCACATGGAAACCCTCATTGAGAACAACCAGAAACTCGGCGCTGACCTGACTTCCCTGCTGACCACATTGAGCTTTCAGGATATCACTGGACAGCGCATCAAGCGCGTGGTGTCTGCGCTGCAACAGATTGAAGCCAGCGTCGTGGAACTCTATGTGGCGTCCGGTCTCATGATGGAGGGAGCGGAAAAGGATCCCCAAAAGGACGTAAACCTATTACAGTCTGAAGCACAACAGGCCATGCAGGACTTTCGCAAGGGCAAACAGATTCAGAGCGAACTCAAGGGGCCAGACCACAAGGCCGTGTCGCAAAATGCCATTGACGACATGCTCTCGCAACTGGGCTTGTGATCACCATTTTTCTTTCGTGCAGTGGCAGAGCAAGGTGCCCTGCCTCTGCAATGTCTCCTAGACTTCTCTCTGTCATCTGCCTCAACGTTCAAAATAGGTATACCCGCGCAAGCCGTTCTCAAATGCCTGCATAATGGCAAAACGATCGCTGGGGGAAATGCGTCCCTGACGCACGGCCTGTTCTGCCGTGCTGCGCAGATCCTCCAGAATGCGTCGCGGATCATATTCCACATAACTCAAAATATCGGCCACGGAATCACCGCGTATTTCCCGCACATATTCGTAGGTACCATCCTCGCCGACACGGATGGAAACGACATTGGTATCCCCCATGAGATTGTGCAAATCACTCAAGGTTTCCTGATAGGCGCCCACAAGAAATACGCCAAGATAGTATTCCTCGCCGTCACGCAGAGGATGAAGTTCCAGCGTAGCTTTCATGCCCTGCGGATCAATGAATTGATCAATACGACCGTCCGAATCACAGGTAATATCGGATATGATCCCCTGGCGCGAGGGAAATTCTCCCAGACGATGCACGGGCATGATCGGAAAGAGTTGATCAATGGCCCAGGAATCCGGCAAAGACTGAAATACGCTGAAATTCCCGTAATAGATATCAGCTAGGCTGACATCAATGTCCTCCAGATCTCGGGGCACGGTCTTGAGGCGCGTCTTCTCTTGGGCAATGCGCATGATAATGGCCCAGAAAAACCGTTCCGCCAAGGTGCGCTGACGCAAGGTTACCCGTCCGGTGGAAAAAAGCTGACGCACTTCATCGCGGTAATACACGGCGTCGTTATAGCATTCCTGTAAATTTCTCAAACTGATATTGCCCAAAGTTTCCTTCAGATTCATCACCGGTTCTGGCGTGGTCTCAGGAAGCGTCTCTGGCAGATGCACCTCTTCGACCATGCTCACGTCCAGCACATTGAACAGCAGCACTGAGTAATAGGCTACTGTCGCACGACCGGATTCCGTGATAATATGGGGATGGGCTATGTTCTGCTCATCCAAGATGCTCATAATGGCTTCCACGACGTCCGTGCAATATTCGTCCAGGGTATAATTGCGCGAGGAAATGTAGTTGGTATGCGAGCCATCGTAGTCCACGGCCAGGCCGCCCCCCAAATCCAGATAGCCCATGGGCGCGCCCTCCTGGACGAGTCCCACATAGAGTCGTGCCCCCTCCATGACGCCTGTGCGGATGTCGCGGATATTGGAGACCTGCGAGCCGAGATGATAATGCAGCAGACGGAAGCAGTCCAACATGTCATGGGCCTTGAGCGTGTCAACCACGTCCACAATTTGCGCCGGCGAGAGACCAAATGTGGAGCGTTCGCCGCCGGAATCCGTCCAATGGCCACTGGCCTTGACGGCCAGCTTCGCTCGTACGCCGATATTGGGTCGCACGCCAAGTGCCTTGCAGCGCTCCAGCAGCTCTTGCAATTCGCTGGGCATCTCCAAAACAAAAAACACGTTGAAACCAAGACGCAGGGCCTGCAAGCCCAAATCCATGAATTCACCGTCTTTGTACCCGTTGCAGATAATGCATGCCTCACGGTCGCGCATGAGTGATAGGGCGGCAATGAGTTCGGCCTTGGAACCCACTTCCAGGCCATGATGGTAGGTTGGGCCAAAACGCGCTATCATTTCTATAACTTGCTGCTGTTGATTTACCTTGACAGGGAAGACTCCCCTGTAGGTGCCGTGATACTGCAGTGTGCTGATGGCCTTGCGGAATGATTCGTGGATGTTGGTTATGCGCGAGTCCAGAATATTTTCCACACGCAGGAGTACGGGCATGTCGTAGCCACGCTCGCGCAGACCGGCAATAATTTCCGGAATGGACACCTGCGGTCCCCCTGCCCCCTGCGGGCAGATGACAACCTCGCCCTTAGCGGAAACATCAAAATATCCCGCTCCCCAATTGCGGATGCCATACAATTCTATGGAATCCTCGACACGCCATTGTTGCAATGCGCGATTTTTCGCCAATTCCTTGCTCCTCCTGCACCGACGCGCTCAGTTTGACAACGTATTGACAACGTACCTGTGGCAAAATATGCAACTGCTAGTAAAACTAGCGCGTGATACCCTTGGGCGTCAATGGCAAATTGACAGCATGCCGCCGTGCAGCCTGCATACATGCCACGTTTGGCATTATTTTTGCTTAATACAGAGCATTGGACATGTCAGTCAAATTTTACGCATACTTTGACGAGATATACAGGAGATGCCTCATGGAACTGGAATTCCGCTCTCGCAACAACGACATGGGTCCCGTCTTCCCCACATTTCAGGAACGCGTCAATACAATGCTGCCCGCTGACAACATTGCCTCTGCAGCTTCCTCCCCATCTCGATCTTTTTTGTCTGAATCCGCTGCGCCTGTGCTGGAAACGCAGAAACCAGCTACCCCACGTATGCTCAACTCGCAGGAAATGCAACAGGCCATCGCGCTTGTAGAGCAGGAAGCCGAACAACATACTCAAGAGCTGCTGCGTGCACACAGCGGTCTAAATGAGCAACGCGTAGAACGTTTGCTCGGATTGCTGAACTAACGAAACTCCTTCCCTTGACATGTCAGCCAAGGGAAGGAGATTGGACGACAAGCGCATACCTAGCTGAGGATTGGGCTATCTAGGATAGCGCCTGTATCCTCTTGCAAGGATGCTTTGCTCTGGCCAGAACCAAATGGCGCTCAATCCCCAAATCAGCTTGGTGGCGTGAGCTTGCTTTCCAGCAAGGCGTTAAAAGCCGCCATGTCCTGGACGCGATACACGGCACTGATGAGGTCTTTTAACGTAGAGCGTTGCTGCAGTGAGCGTATGGCTTTGGACGTGCTTCTGGAAACACGCGAAAAGCGTTCACGCAGCATGGAAAACAGAAGATCCTTCATATCGGCGATAATACCAGCCTCGGCCTTTTTGAGGCCCTTTTCCACGCCTTGCCTCTTGCCCAGATCAAAGCCTAACTTCTTGCCAAGCCTTTCGCCGCGCTTTTCACCCAGCTCCAGACCTTGCTTCTTGCCCAGCTCCAAGCCTTCCTTCTTGCCGAGCTTCTTGCCAAGTTTTTTGCCCTTGAGGA
>JAFTCE010000021.1 GCA_017454855.1 Desulfovibrio sp. | reverse complement strand
GTGTCCTGAAAATGGATCCGGCTTCGCAACTGGCGTCGTCGTCCATGAACAGACAGTGGGTAAAGTCCCCGGCATCCTGATAGTGGATCATCCCGCGCATGAAGCCGCCCGTGCCACCCAAATTGCGGTTGGGCAAAAGCGTAGCGCAGGGCACGTCCTTGGCTTCGAGGGTTTGCCCATTGTCCACGACAGTCAGGGCAATCTTGTCATGGTACAGCGGATGCCCAGCAATGGCCTGACCCAAACGCGCTATGGCCGCAGTAACGGCTTTCTCTCGCTTGAAGGTGGTGATGGCGATGCCCAGGCGCACGGGCTGTGTCACAGGATCGTCCGTGAGATAGCCACCGCCATAGAGCGTACTCTCCTCTTCAGCATGGACACGCAGGCCCAAGATGCCGTCTTCAGGATAGGAACCCAAGGGCAGGACAAAGGTCGTGCGTTGTGCGGCATGAACCTTCCATGAACCCAAGATCTCTTGTCCGTGTTCGTGGAAATGGAAAATTTCCGCTATGCCCTTGCCTTGGAAATCAACGTACACAGTGAGATGTTCAACATTGGTGTATTTTTTCCATTTACAGGCGCTGAAGGCATTGAAATAGGTGATGCAATCTACGCTACTCTTGGGCTGCAAATGAACGCATTTCTCCTCAAAGGAAACAAACGACGTTTCATTGCTTAGTTTGTAATATAAAGGTTCCTCACAGCAAAGCTTATAGGTAGGAAATAAGAAATCGTAGAGAATCTTGCTCTGCTCAACTGCTCTTTCTTCGGCATTGAGGAGCTGACGATAAATGATGCTTTCTTCTAATGCACTTATTCTGATTTTTAGAATACCATCTTCAACTCTGCTCAAATCAATAGCGACTGTTCCAAATCCCTGGGGCGAAGCCGTAAGCACCTGTTCTCCGCACCAGGCAAAGGACTTGCCGTCGGCGTCCACACCTGCCTTGACCAGGATTTTTCCGGCAAAGTGTACTGCGAGGGTGAGTGTATCCCCAAAGGATTTTTTCAAAGATTTTACATTCAAAGGGGAAAATTGGATGGTATCCAGCCAGAAAACTTTGCCTTGGGGGAGATACAAGGCATCTCCCTGCCAGACAAAATCACAGGGCTGCGCCTCCTCTTGAGGCGCTTCGCTTCGATTCCTGTCCAGAAATCGAAAAATATCTATGGCTTGCCCTTGTTCCATCCTTCTCGCCCTACTGACCGGCTTCCTGCACTGCTGCCTGGCGTTTTTCTGCCTTGGCCTTCACATGGAATGTGGAGCGGCACATGCCACACATGCGCGCGGCTTCCGTGGTATTGATGCTTCCATTGCGCCAAAGCTCATACGCCTTCTGAAAACTCTTATCCGGGACAATGGGCGTACGCCCAAACCGAACCCCACGTGCCTTGGCCGCTTCAATGCCCTGACGCTGCAAGCGCTGTTGGGCCTGACGCTTGGCATCCACCAGATACGTCACGACGATGTGCAGCATCTCTCCAAGACTTGGCAGCAAAAGGCATCCGCCATTGTGCAGGGGCACGATAACGGCTTCCTTCTCCGTGCCCGTCAGCTCCGGCACATATGTGCCCGTTGTGCGCAGCTCGCGTTCGATAGCGTCCATGGTCTCCTGCCACCATTGTCCCGCTGCATCTTCTGTATTAGTTAGTGTTTCTGTTTTCAGAAGTTGGTGTATTGTCATTTGAAACCAACCAAAATCATTGAAGAAATTTGATTAGTATGTGTCGAAAAAAGTATAGGTTTCTCGATAATCAAAGTCTGAAAATATTGAAAATATAAGTACTTAAAATTATAATATATTTTTAATGACCATAGTTGACAAAAACGGAAAAAGCGCCTATCGAGAAACCTATACTTTTCCTGATACTTTTATAGTCAAATTTCATCAATAAAATCAGTATGTTATCAATTTTTTGACCCTAAAATTTCTGTCATACAAAAAATTTTTTTCTGTACACAAATGTTATCATTAACGTCCTAAAATCATTGAATAAACATCTTTTTCCCCCTCGAAACCGCCCCGCCTTTTTTTCGACCACATTTATAGTCACCCACTGAAACTGCCCTCTGTTGTTCCCGTATTTTGGCCCTGAGTTGCCGGAAATTCGCCTCTGCGTTTGTCAAAAAATCACTGACGCAGAGTCCTGCTCGCACCGCGCTGATTTTCCTATGCTCTTGGCTTTTGCGTTGAACGGGCTTCCTTCGACTGCCAGGGGTTCCCACGGCGCAAAAAATGCCCTTGCTAAGCCCGTAGATAAAGACTATGAAGCCCCATGACGTGCCAAATGTCCCCTGTACGAATACGTCAGGTGTGACCCTGTGTACGTCCCAGGATCATGGCTACAGCACAGAATCAGTGCCCCGACCCACTGCGATGGGCCTGTGTCAACTTAATGGGTTCAGATGCCAGCAAGGGAGCCTCGCCCATAGCGAGGGAAAGGGGATGTGCCCGAACTCCCACACGCGGTGACGTCAAGCCTGACGCCAGCGAGTGGGTAATGCTGCAAGGTAGGGTCGGCGAAACAGCCGAGGTGTGCCCTCAATCGCCTTTGCAAATCCTTTTTTGATGGAGACCCTAATGTGCCTCAAGGCAATTCTTCTGAGCGCGCTGAGCGCATGTTTGCTCTGTTTCCCCTTTCTGCCAGAGGTTCCGAACACGGCGCAGGCCAAGGGCTATGCCACCAAAGTTCTCCGCAAGCAGACAGTTGAAGGCACGCTCTTTCTCGGAGGCCATACCAAGAGGAACCGTTGTCTTATTGTCGTCAAGAACGGACGTTCGGCCTGGACCATCGTCGCTGACAGAGACGCCATGAGCCGTGCGCTGCGTCGGGAAAACGGCAGACAGCCGATCAGCGGCGACTATGTACGTGTGACCTTTGAGCGACGTGTCTTGCACATTGAGGGCATGGACATCACCGCCAACTTTTTTTGCCAAGGCGAGCAGGCAGACGCCAACCGCGGAGACGGTGGCGCATTGACCAACATTGTCGATGCCTTTGCAAACAAAACCGAAATCAGGGCCTATGCCTGTCGCGGAACCGTATCCGACAAGGCACACGGCTACGATGACGTGCGTCGGGCTTGCGGCAAACGCCACAAGGATCGCTACTTAGTGCTGCAAGCCAATGGCAAGGGCTATTTTGCCACTGGGCAGGAACGTGCGGATTTGAGCTGGTATCCCAGCGAATTTGACGAAGGCGTCGTCCATGTCGTCAGCAACGGCAAGCTGCACGCCTATGCCGTCTACGACAAGCGGTACATGGAAGGTGCTGCCGGGCCGCAGGACAACTTGCCCACTGCCTTCCGGCTCGAATGAACGCGTCATGCACGACCTTCTCTATGTCTTTGGGATCACGCCTTCCTTGTCCCTGTAACCTAACATTCCACCTTCTCAGCAGATGCGTGGCAGCTGCGCACCTTCCAGCATGCCCAGCAAGCGTTGGCCGCCAATGCGTGTGCGCAGAGTCACCTGGGGACGTCCGGCGACGACCCTTCCCACGCACACAGCTTCTTGCCCATAGGGGGAGCGGCGCATGGCAGCAAGGGCGTCTGCGGCCTTTGCTTCTGGCAAGATGCAGATACATTTGCCTTCGTTGGCAAGATAGAGAGGATCCAGGCCAAGAAAGGAACAGCCATTGCGCACGGCTTCATGGACAGGGATGCTCGTTTCGTCCAGTTCTATGCCCACTTGCGATTGTTCGGCGATTTCCGTGAGCGTGGTGGCCAGACCGCCGCGTGTGGGGTCACGGAGGACATGCACGTCCCCCACAGCAGCCAGGATCTCTGCGACCATGTGGTTGAGAGGGGCGGAGTCCGTGGCGACGTCCGTAAGGAAGGAAAGGCCCTCTCGGCTGCCCATGATGGTGAGGCCGTGATCGCCCACGGCCCCGCTGACGAGGACGGCATCCCCAGGACGGGCATTGTGGCCCGAAGGGGGATTGGCGGTGAAAATTTCTCCTATGCCCGTGGTGTTGATGAACATCTTGTCACAGGCGCCGCGCGGCACGACCTTGGTGTCCCCGGTGACAATGGGGACGTTGGCCTTGCGAGATGCAACGGCCATATCAGCCACAACCTGTTCCAGGGTTTCCAGGGGCAAGCCTTCTTCGAGGATGAAGCCGCAAGAAAGATAGCGCGGGCGCGCTCCGAGCATGGACACGTCATTGACCGTGCCATGCACGGCAAGGCTGCCGATGCTGCCCCCGGCAAAGAACAGGGGCGTGACCGTATAGGAATCCGTACTCATGGCCAGCGCACCTTTGAGATCGGCTAGCAAGGCGGCATCGTCCATGCGTTCCAGCAGAGGATTGGCAAACTGCTGCAAAAAACACTGCTTCACCAGCCTTTGGGAGGCCCGACCGCCACTACCGGCATCGAGCAGAAGACACGATTCCATCATCGCTCCGTGTATTTGTAATAGGCGGCGCAACTGCCTTCGGTGGAGACCATGCACGGTCCAACGGGTTCGGAAGGCGTGCATTTCTTGGCAAAAAGCGGACATTGCGGCGGAGCAATGCGCCCTTTGAGGACATCCCCACAGCGGCAACCCGGCAGAGGGGGCACATGGGGCAGGCTGATGCCCAGTCGTTGGACGGCATCCATGTCCGCATACTGCGGGCGCAGGGCCAGGCCGCTCTGGGCTATGCGGCCCAAGCCGCGCCACAGGGCATCGCTGGGTTGAAAAACCTCTTCCAGCAAGGCGCGGGCGCGTGAATTGCCAGCGTTGTCCACGGCGCGCGGATAGGCATTGACAACGCTCGGCTTCTGCAGACATTCGGCCATGCGACAGAGCGCCAGGAGGATGTCCGCCGGCTCAAAGCCGCCGATCACCCCGGGAACGTGGTATTCTTGCGCCAAAAATGCATATGGCTCCACGCCAAGGATGGTCGAGACATGTCCTGGCAGAAGAAATGCCTCAATATTGTTCTCCGTGTCCTCCAGGAGGGTGCGCAGGGCCGGCGGCACCAATTTGTGCAGTGAAAAAACGCAGAAATTGCCAATGCCGCGCTCACGAGCCGTACGCAGTGTGGCGGCAACGGCTGGAGCCGTGGTTTCAAAGCCGATACCCAGAAAAACCACCATGTCTCCAGGATGTGCCATAGCCAGGCGCAGGGCATCCAGGGGGGAATAGACCATTTCCACGCGCGCCCCCATGGCCTTGGCATGCTTGAGGCTGCGTCCTCCTGGGCCTGGCACGCGCAACAGATCGCCAAACGTGGCCAGAATGAGGGAATCGCGCTCGGCCAGATCGAGGAAGGCCGCCACCTCTGCGTCATGCGTCACACAAACAGGACAGCCCGGGCCTGAAAGATGGGTGACCTCTGTGGGCAGTAGGGAACGCAAGCCGCTTTGAAAAATGGCCACGGTATGCGTGCCACAAACTTCCATGAAGCGCAGACTGCGGCCATCCAGGGTATTCTTGAGGCGTTGCAGCAGGGCGCGGCAGAGATCAGGATCCTGATAGGCTTTTTCACTATGCACGGTCATCTCCAAGGCATACTGGCTTGCCTGTTCAGGGCAAGGGGGCAAGGGTCTCCAGCCCGGTTTCCACGGGCAGGCCGCAGAGCAGATTGGCATTGGCCAGGGCCTGTCCTGAGGCTCCACGGCAAAGATTGTCGATGGTTGACAGGACGATCAATCGTTGTGTGCGCTTGTCCACCACCAGGCCAATGTCGCAGAACATGCTGCCCCGCACGAAGCGGGTTTCGGGCAGGCTGCCCTTGGGCAGGAGGCGTATCCAGCGGCTGTCTTTCCAGGTGTCGGCATAGGCGGCATGTACCTCGTCCAAGGTGCTTTCCGGCCTGCGAAGTTTGGTGTAGATGGTGGAGAGAATGCCCCTGTTGGTGGGCAAGAGATGGGTGTTGAAGGAAATGCGAACCTCCCGCCCGGCGAGCATGGAGATTTCCTGCTCGATTTCCGGCGTGTGGCGGTGGCTGGGCAGGCCATAGGCCCGGAAGTTGTCTGCCACTTCGCAGAACAGCGTGGGCACACTGGGCTTGCGGCCAGCGCCAGTGGCACCGGATTTGGAATCCACCACAATGTCCTCGCAAAGGATAAGGTCGTGCTGGAGCGCGGCATGGAGTCCAAGGATGACTGACGTGGGGTAGCAGCCGGGGTTGGCGATGAGCTTGGCCTTGGCTATGTCGTGGGCATAGAGTTCCGGCAGGCCGTAAACGGCCTGCGGGAGCAGTTCGGGACAGGTGTGTTCTCGCTTGTACCATTGGGCATACACACCAGGGTCGCGCAGGCGGAAGTCGGCTGAAAAGTCAACCACCTTCACGCCTGCCCGCAAGAGCGCATCGGCCATGCCCATGGCCGTGCCCGCCGGGACGGCCAGAAAGACCAGATCACACTGCTGGGCCGCCTCGTGCGCGTCAAAGACGCTGATGACGACGTCCGCACCCGGCATACCGTGTAAAAAGGGATAGTAGTCTCCCAGACGCCTGCCGGATTCGGCACGGGAACAGGCCATACTCAGCCGCATACAGAGATGTCCGGCCAAGAGCCGCGTCAGTTCCATGCCAGCGTATCCGGTGATGCCCACAAGGCCCACATTGATTGTCTGCATGAACATTCCTTTGTGCTTTGCCCCCCCAAGGCTACGCTTCAGGGGGGGCACCATATTATTGTGTGCTGGCCTGTTCGCTGTGCATCACGAACTTCATGCGCAATTCATAGAGGATGCTTTCCAGCATGGCGCGTTCCTGCGCGTCAAGTCCCTTTTCCGTCTTGCTGCGGAGCATTTCCAGGACATCAATGGTGTGCCTGGCCAAGGGCAGATTGGGCTGCTTTTGGCCGGTTTCCGGATTGGGCACTTCCCCCAGGTGCAGCAGCGCCGACGAGGCCAGGGAAAGTATAAACGTGGAAAACGTCACTTCCGGCATGGCGTTTCCGTCTTGTGATCTGTTCTCCATGAATACCTCGCGATGGCAGAGCGGTTGCAGGGTCAACTATGCGTATTGGGCAGGGGCTGCCCGGGGCGGCCTTGCAGGGCCGCATGGTACGCTGCCATGGCGGATTCCAGATAATCCCGGGAAGCGCAGTAGCCGCCTGCCTCAATAATGCTCTTGTTCAGGGCATGCAGCCCGGCCAAGGAGTCGGCCCAGTCGACCCAGCCCATGTGTCCGAGGCGGACGATCTTGCCTTTGAGCTGATCTTGACCGCCTGCCATGCAGACGCCGTGCTTGTCCAGGGCAATGCGCAGCACTTCCGTGCCGTCAATGCCTGTCGGCAAAAGGACGCTGGTGATGCCCCAGGCAAAATGCTGGGGGGCAAGGAGGGTGAGTCCCATGGCGGTCAGGCCCGCACGGTTGAGCATGGTCAGCGCCCACTGCTTGGCATACACGGCGTCCAGGCCGTTTTCCAGGAGCATGTCCAGGCTTTCGTTCAAGCCAGCAATGAGGTTGACAGCGCTGGTGAACAGCGTTTGGCCCTTGGCCAGCTTGGCCTTCTCTGCTGGCAGGTTGAAATAGAAACAGCCGCTGTCATTGGTCTCGGCGACCTTCCAGGCGCGTGGAGACAAGGCCAGCAGGGCCAGACCTGGCGGCAGCATGAGTCCTTTTTGCGAGCCAGTGAGCAGGCAGTCAATGCCCCAGTCGTCCATGGGGCAGGGAACCAGGCCCACGGCTGAAATCCCATCCACAACGAGCAAAGCCTGGCTTTCCCTGGTCAAGGCCGCCACTTCCTGAACCGGATGCAGGACACCAGTGGAGGTTTCGGAATACTGGATGAGTACGCCCGCAGGTTCTGCCTTGAGGGCTTCGGCTATGGCCGCAACGTCCACTGCCTGTCCCCAGGGTACTGCCAGGGTCGTGACCTGCAATCCACGCTCTTCTGCTATCTGACGCCAACGCTGACCAAACTTGCCCCCATCCACCACGAGGACGCGCTGCCCGGGCTGGAAAAGACTGTGTACAGCAGCCGTCATGGCGCCAGTGCCAGAACAGGACAGCGGCAAGACCGTATCCTGCGTCCCAAAGAGTACGCGCAGACGTTCCTGAACCTGGCCCATCATATCCATGAAGGTCTTTTTACGGTGATGGATCATGTCCCTGGCCAAGGCCAGGCGTACGCGTTCAGGCAAGGGCGTGGGGCCGGGAGTGAGCAAGCGGAGTTTGTTGAGCATGACACATCCTTTTGGACTAGCCGTCCATGTGGGCAATAAAGCCTGGGTGATAGGCCGTTTCGGGCATGGCCGCGTGTACCGGGCGATCTCCTGTCCCCCGACGCAAAGCAAGCATGGAGTTTGCGCCCGACGGCGGCCTGCGTCAAGCATGTTTGCAGCGCCTGCACGCAGACGCCGCAATTCGTTGGCTTTGCGCCAGACGACGCACTCTACTCTGCCCCGGGCAGGGAGAGAATAGCCCTGTCCAGGGGGACGCTGCCCGGCGTAACGCGCAGGGTCAGCAGGGCGCCGGGATTGCCTGCCAACTCGCTCAGCCTGAGCAAGCCAATGCGCTCTCCAGGCTGTGAGCGCAGTTCCAGACGGCCAGGAGTGCGCACAAAAGTCCGCAAATCTTCCAGCATCTTACGATTTTGCGGCGAGTCCCGCCAGCCAAGGTCGTTCAAAGCCAGATCGTTCAGAAAATGTTCCAGGCGTTGGGACACGGCGCGGGCTTCGCCGCCCATGTTGCGCCCGATCCAGGCGAGGGCGCCCTTGTCAAGAACATCCAGGCGCACATCGCTCACGCTGCGGAGCAAAAGGGCCTGCTCATCCAGGAGCGAGGCATTGCCGTGCAGGGTCAGGGCGCAGGAGACATCGGCCAGACCGGCTGCCGACAAGGTGTAGCTGTGTTTTTCTTCATCGGCCTTGGGGTGTTCCAGAGAGCCGCGAAAATCCAGCTTGAGGTCGGGCAGAAGGAGTCCCGTATCCTTAAACAGGCCGCGCGGCAGCTCAAGTCCCTGGAAAAAGCCGGCAATGCGCCCCTTTTCTCCCCCGCTGTGGTCAAATCCGGCTTCTCCCAAGCGCACGTCCTGCCCTTCGACCTTCATACGCAGGGCACCAAGACGGATTTTTTCCACCAAGGGGCCAGCAGCCATCATCTTTTCCAAGAGGGGACGGCAAGCCGTCACAAGGGCATCGCTGTCCTGACCGTGTTTGAGAAGTGCCTGCCAAAGCTGCCGCACCAGCTCCTTCTTGGGCAGGTGTATGTCGGCGTACGTCATGCTTCGCAGGGTGAAATCCTCGATACCCCCTGTCCGGGCCGACATGGCATCCAGACTTAGGGAACGGATATGGCTGCCCTCCCAGCCCTCCAGGGCCGATCCCTGCACCTGCGTGTCTAATTCCGTGGCATTGTCCCTGGTTTTGATGCGCATGTCCGTAATGCGTATGGACTCGGCTCCGGACTCGTAGATGATATCCAGGGCATCCACGCCCTTCCCGGCCAGCATGTGCTGGACAAGGCTTTGAGTGGCGCAGAAGTGCTTTGTCTCATGCGTTTTGATGGCACATGTCTGTTGTGGTATCTTCCACTCCAAGCCCTCGGCGCGGACGTCTTCGGCCACGAGCAACATGGCCTCGGACTGTTCGGACAAAACCAGCGAGCGCAGCGGGGTCATGGCCAGCATGAAGCGCATGGACAGGCGCATGGTCACACTTTCCACCGAGGCATGCATGTCCGCGTTCTCTTCTTCAATACGGATACCCTGCATGAGCAACGTGCGCGATAGTGGCGAGAAATCCACGACTTCCACGCTGCCCTTGGCCGGTTTCCCGTCGGGCGAGAGCGAAACGCTGGCCACGGTTTCACGTGCGAGATTCTCCACAATGGCTTGCAACCACTGCTGCAGGCCCAGGAGACCAACCAAGACCACGAGGACAAGGAGCATTGATTTCTTTTTCATGAAAAAAACCCTTTATGGTTTGAAACATCCCCATGCGGTACCTGCGCTTGGCGGACAAGGGGAAATTGCCGTATCCATTTCACCTGAACGAAGCCTGTGCAAGCCCTCCTTCCCTTCAGGAAGGCTCTTCTCCACCAGCGGCAGATTCAGTCGGCGGATGGGGTCGAAGCATCTATGCGGTAATGGCAACCAATGCCCTTGCGATTGCGCAGGGCAGCCTGGGTGATGCTGTACGCTGTCTGCGCGCCATGGAACAATTCCACCAAGCGTCGCGTAATGCGTGTGCGTTTGTAAAAGTCGTGGATATGGCGCACAAGGTCGCGCATATCTTCGAAAGCCCGGCGCAAACGCGCCTCCGTACGCGCAATGCCTACGTAATTCCACATGGTATGGCGGATAGTGGCCCAATCTTGGGCGACCAAGGCCGGGTCATCCAGCTTCTCGTTGCCTTCGTGCCGCCAGTCGGGAATGGCATCGAGCAAGTCGTGGGGCAATTCTGCTTCTGTGTGCAGGCGTTGGACAATATCCTGCCCGCAGCTCATGCCCCAGACCAATGCCTCCAAGAGGGAGGTGCTGGCAAGGCGGTTGGCGCCGTGCAAGCCGGTACAAGAACATTCGCCAATGGCGTACAGGCCGTGCAGGGATGTGCGACCGGCCAAGTCAGTGAGGATGCCGCCGCAGAAATAATGGGCAGCGGGCACGACGGGAATGGGTTCGTGCAGGATGTCCACGCCCGCTTCGCGGCAGTTGCGACAGACTGTGGGGAAGCGTGTGGCCAAATCCTGCCTGACGCCGCTGACATCGAGAAAGAGGCAGGGCGAACCGCTGTGCAGCATTTCATTCATCATGGCTTGGGCCACCACGTCGCGCGGGGCCAGGTCGCCACGCGGATCGTAATCGCGCATGAAGCTGCGGCCCTTGTGATCGAGAAGGCGTGCCCCTTCGCCACGCATGGCCTCGGTGATCAGGGATCGGCGGTGGCTGCGTTCCTCATAGAGCGCCGTGGGATGGAACTGCATGAACTCCATGTTGGCCAGGGCCACGCCTGCCCGACAGGCCATGGCCACGCCGCTGCCCACGCAACCAGGGGCGTTGGTGGAGTGCAGGAAGATGCGGCCCACGCCGCCGGTGGCCAGCACCGTCCAATCTGCCAATATGGTTTCCGTCTCGCCAGTGTCATTGTTGAGGACATAGGCCCCAAGACAGCGGTTTTTCACCGCATAGCGGTATTGCGAGTTGCGGGCCTGGTGACGGCTGGTGAGCAGATCAATGGCCGTGCGCCCTTGCAAACGACTGATGTTGCCATGATGCTGCACCTGGGCGGACAGGGCCTGCATGATGGCATGACCGGTATAATCGGCGCAGTGCAGGATGCGCGGGGCGGAATGTCCCCCCTCGCGTGTGAGATTGAAACTCCCGTCTTCATTGCGGTCAAAGGGAACAGGGGCACGCTCCAAGAGCATGGACTCCACGCAGCGTGGCCCTTGCTGACACAGATGGCGCACGGCCTGGAGATAATTGTAATCATGGCCAGCCTCCAGGATGTCCTTTTCCAAGGCTTGGGCGTCGGGCGGGGCATCGGGCGTCTCGCGGGCCTGGTAGATGATGCCGCCCTGGGCCAGATCGGAATTGCCGTCGGCCAGTGTGTCGCCGGCATTGATAAGCAGAACTTCGCAGCCAGCGTCGGCCAGTGTGAGCGCGGCGGCGCAACCGGCTACACCCGAGCCGATGACAAGTACGGGAACATGGCGGCGGGAGGATTCCACAGAGCAGAACCTCATTGGCCGCATGCGGCAAGCATGCGGGTTAAGGCCAGACGCGCAGGCTTTTGCACATTTTCGTCCACAGTCACAGGTATCGCCGTGCCGCAATCCAGAGCTGTGAGCGTTTGCCATAGCCTCTTTTCAGTAACTTTTGCCATATTACCGCAGATGGCGTGACCCAGAGGGACGATGCGGCATTGTTTAGCATGTCGGGCGGCCAGGCGGTTGACCAAATTGTTCTCCGTGCCCACGACGAGTGTACACCCAGGTGTCTCGGCAGCCAGGCGTTCTGCCTCCTTGATGAGGAAGGCGGTGGAACCTGCGGCGTCACAGGCAGCGATGACTTCCTCACGGCATTCCGGGTGGGCTACGATCCGGCAGCCCGGATGCGTGGCGCGTGCGGCGGCCACATCGTCGGGGGAAAAACGCGCGTGGATGGCGCAGCAGCCTGGCCACAGGAGCAGGCGGCGGTTCAGGGCTTGGGTTTCCGGCTGCACGAGACCGCGTGCGCCTACGCGCAGCACATGGCGTTCCTCTGGATCAATGCCCAGTTGCGTGGCCGTGTTGTCCCCCAGATGTCTGTCCGGCAAAAAGAGGACGCGCTCGCCCTGCCCCAAGGCCCAACGCAACATGGTGCGGGCATTGGCCGAGGTGCAGACTGCCCCGCCGTATTCGCCCACCACGGCCTTGAGTTCCACGTCAGTGTTGACATAGGCCAGGGGAATGGCAGGATGGCCGGCGGCGGCCAACTGTTCGAGTACCGTGCGTACCAGCCGGGCCGGAGTCATGCGCGACATGAGGCAATCCGCATCTGGGTTGGGCAGGTAAACGCGCTGGTTATGTCCGGCGAGCAGGGCTGCGGATTCCCCCATGAACCAGACGCCGCAAAAGACGATGTGTTCAGCCTGCACTTGGGCCACACGTCGGGCCAGTTCCAAGGAATCCCCGGTGATGTCACAATGCTGCACCACCATATCGTGCTGATAGTGATGGCCCATGATGCACAGCCGCGAGCCAAAGCGCTGTTTCAAGGACGTGATTTCTGCACTGATGTCCTTGGGCATGAGATCTCCTTGCGCACAAGGCGCGGGTCAGATGGTCTCCACCGTCATGCTGAAGTCCGCCGCAAGGGCGGAATGGGTGAGGCGTCCCACGGAAATGAAATCGGGCCTGCGCGGTTGTGTGCAGGCCAAGGCGCGGATGGTTTCCAGTCGTACGCCGCCACTCACCTCGGTTTCGATGGAACGGGGCACCAGGGCCAATGCCTGATCCAGCAGGGGGCTGGACATGTTGTCCATCATGATGCGTTCGACCTTGACGGCCACGGCCTCGCGCACATGCTGCAGCGTGCGGCATTCCACTTCAATGGGCGGACAGGGCGCATAGCGTTGCCTCAGGGCAGTCACGGCCGCAGTGATGGAGCCTGCGGCGTCGATGTGATTATCCTTGAGCATGAGCATTTCGGTAAGATCTTTACGGTGATTGCACCCGCCTGCAGCCTGCACCGCATACTTTTCCGGCCAGCGCAGGCAGGGCGTTGTCTTGCGCGTGTCCAAAAGGCGCACCCCCGTGCCCTCTAGGGCGCGCACATAGCGGGCCGTCAGGTTGGCGATGCCCGAAAGGCGGCTGAGATAATTGAGAATGACCCTTTCAGCCTTGAGCAGTGCCGTGGCCGGGGCCGTGATGCGTGCTACGTCCGTCATGGCCGTCACAGCGCTGGCCTCTTCTGCCAGGGCCTGCCAGGTACAGGGCGTTCCCAGGGCCGCAAAGACCAGGTCGATGATCGGCAGCCCCACCACCAGCGTATCTTCCTTGGCGCGAATCCGAGCCGTGAGCGTAGCGGACGGGGGGAAAATAGCCAAGGCCGTCAGCTCCGGGCCGTCTTCTTCCAGGGCAAGGGCAATGGATTTGCGCAAGAGGTCAAGTCCTTGGGAAGAAAAAAAAGCGGACCAGGGAGTGAACATAGGGCTTGTCCCCCTTTCTTGTGCGTGCTACTGAAACTTCGTTCACGTCCGTCCGGGCCAAGCCCTGCCCCTGCGTGGCAGACGGCGGCCTGGCGCACCACTGCCAACGCTCTATAGAATGACTAGCCTTCTGCGTCAAGCAGCAGTCTGAACGCGTGTTTTTTCACAAGGACGTTCCCCACAGCCTCGCTTATATTGTCGAACAGCGACCCCTACGGATGGCGCACAGGAGCATTCCATGACCGAACTCCAACACACGAACTCTCCTGGGAAGTCTTCGCGCGATGACGGGTTCACGCAGCCAGCGCCGCAGACGCCTGGCATGAACCCTGCGGATGCGGAGAATCTGCATCCGGCCGACCTAGCCGACCATCTGGAAAATCTGACCCTGGAAAAGCAGGTCAGCGCCTTCACCCGCCTGCCCAAGGAAGACGCTGCCGAGGCTCTGGCCGAGCTGGACGAAACAACGGCCGTGGACGTGTTGGAAAATCTGGACGACGACGTGGCCGCCCAGATCATTGCCGAAATGGCGCCCGACGACGCCGCCGACGTCCTGGATGAATTGGACGAGGAACACCGTGACGCCCTGCTGGACAAGCTGGATCGTGAGGATTCCGAAGAGCTGCGCAATCTGCTCACCTTTGATCCGGATACGGCCGGCGGCGTGATGAATACGGAACTCATCCTGCTGGACAGGAGCCTCACGGTTGACGAGGCCATTGTCTACATCCGCTCGGAAATGGCGGACAAGGAAAGCCCGTATTATGCCTACATTGTGGACGCGCGCCATGTTCTCGTCGGCGTCCTCTCCCTGCGCGATCTCATGCTGGCCAGACCTGGCGTCATCGTGGGCGACGCCGTGCAAGGCCAGAACGTTGTCACCGTCCGTTATGACATGGATCAGCGCGAAGTAGCCGGCCTGCTCTCGCACTACAATTTCTTAGCCCTGCCCGTGGTTGACAAGGAAGGGCACATCCTCGGCGTCGTCACCTATGACGACATCATGGACATCATCCACGAAGAGGCCAGCGCGGACCTGCTGGGCATGGTCGGCGCAGACCCCGAGGAAAGCGTGGACACACCCTGGCCGGAAAGTGTCCGCCGCCGCCTGCCCTGGCTTTTTGTGAACATGGTCAATTCCGCCCTGTCAGCCTCTGTCGTCTACATGTTCGAAGGTTCCATTGCCCAAATGGCCGTCTTGGCCGTACTCATGCCCATGGTCGCCAATCAGGCTGGCAATACCGGACAGCAGGCCCTGGCCGTCATGATCCGTCAGCTGGCCACAGACCGCTTTGACCAGAAAAAAGCCTGGCTGGCCGTATGGCGCGAGGGCAAGATCGGCCTTGTCACCGGCCTGGCCATGGCCGTGACGGCCTTTTGCGGCGCGTGGGTGTTTACGGGGCTGCCTGCAGTGGGCCTGGTCATGGCCGGTGCGCTGCTTTGCGACATGCTGTTGGGCGCTATGGCTGGCGGCTCCATCCCCCTCGTGTTTCGAGCCCTTGGCCGTGACCCAGCCCAGGCATCCAGCATTTTTTTGACCACCATCACCGACGGCGCGGGTTTTTTCATCTTTCTCGGCCTGGCGACGCTTTTCCTATTGTAGTCGTCCGTGAGCCAGTCCTGCCTCTGCTTTTCACAGAAGATGGGCAGGAATCAACTTAGACTCAAGAGCTGCACATGGGCCAGATGCTCCAATTCTTCTGTGAGGCAGAGAGCTTCTGGCAGGTCAGCGCCGGTGGCGCACAGTCCGTGGCCCGCCATCCATACGGCGGCCTTGTCTTGGGCCGCAAGGGCCACGGCTGCAGCCAGTTCCTGCGACCCCGGGGGCAGCATCGGCACAAAGCCCAGTCTGGCGGCCCAAACTTCGGCCTCGAACAAGGGTAAACGCAGGAAATCAGCCTTGGCCAGGCGCAGGCTCAGGGCCAGCAAGTGGCGCGGATGGCTGTGCAAAATGGCCTGACAATGGGGACAAGCGCGGTATACCGCCAGATGCATGGCCGTCTCCGTGGACGCAGGGCCTCCGGCCAGCAGCCGCCCGTCCTCCAGATGGACGAGGCAACAATCCTGCTCCGTGAGCCGTCCCTTGGCCGCGCCAGAGCGGGTAATGCAAATTTCTTTGGGCCGCCCTGCCAGGCGCTGGCTGGCATTGCCATTGGCCCCAGAGAGCAGTCCCTGCATCCAGGCATCACGACAGACCGCAGCCAGCAGGGCTGTGGGCAAGCACTCGCCATCCTTGGACAGTACAAAACAGGTATCCGGGCAATCAGCCATATGTGCCTCCCTGCGCCTTGCGCCAGGCGCGTAAATCCACCGTGGTCAGACGCCCCTTGGCGTCCACTGGCACGGTTTTGACCAATTCGTTGAGCAGGCGTTGTAGCGGACGAAAGGCTGGGTTGAAGGCAAAAGTCCAGACCTCGCCCTCAAGTCGTGGCACATACTTGCGCGGCATCTTGAGCGGCAAGAGTCCTTCGTCGAACAAAAACGTATACAAATGGTAGGCCGCGTCGCCGGAAAGCAGAGCGCCGTTGCTCTGTTGCTTGGCTGCCTCCAAGGACTCGTCAACCTGCCCGGGTGCATAGCCCCTGTGCGCCACCATGTCCGTCGCGTCCAAGGCCGCCAGGGCATATCCGGCCTTGGTGATACGCCAGCTATAGTCCTGATCCTCATGGCCATAGCGACCGTAGCCCTCATTCCAGAAGCCAATCTTTTCGTGCGCCTCCCGGCCAATGGCCGTGCAGGCTCCGCCGCAAACCGTGGTTATTTCGGCATAGCCGCCGTCCGTCAGGGGCAATGTGTCCCGCGTCAATTGATGCCAGTCACACAGCCTGTAGGCAGCCATGCCCACGTGCGGATATGTTTCCAGCAGACATGTCAACCGTTGCAGCCAATGGCCGTCGAGGATCTCCACGTCGTTATCCAGCTTGACAAAGCAATCTGCGCTGGCGGCATCAGCCCAAGCGAGGTTGGAAGCAACGGCCACGCCCATGTTGCGACGCAAAAGATGCACACGCATGAAGGGATGTGCGCTGGCCAGCTCGCGCAGATATGCCTGCGTGCCGTCCTGGCTGCCATTGTCAACCACGGTCAGGCCATAGCCCTCTGGAGTCTTTGTCAGAAGACTTTCCAGACACAGACGCGTCAAGGCCAGCCGATTCCAGGTGAGTACGCCGATATGCGCACGCATCAGCAACGTCCGAAAGCAAAATGATCAAAGCCACGCAGACCGTCCAGCGTTTCGTTATTGCAGACGATGCTGCCAGAGTCGGTTACCACGCCCAGGCTGAACAGGCCAGGAATGGCCGCATTCAACGCGGGAAGCATGTCAGGCGCGCAGGAGCCGAGCAAGGCATAGTCCTCACCACCGAGCAGGGTTTCGCGCACGGGATCGCGTCCATAGTGCGCAGCATGGCGCAGGACTTCGGGATGGAGCTGGCCCCGGGCGAGGACGATTTCCGCACCAAAGCCCACGCCATGTCCTGAGGCCCGCAGGCCGCCAGTCTGGCCCAGCAGGCGCGGCAAATCCTGCATGAGGCCGTCAGAAATGTCCATAAGCGCCGGCGGTCGGGCATTGAAGCCGGCGCGCGCCAGCATACGTCCCGCATCCACCTGCGGTTGGGGCCTGAGGTGGGCGGCGCAGGCATCTGGCCAGTCACGCAGGGCCTCGCGACCACGTTCTTCCAGTATGTGCAGGCCAACACGCGCCAGCCCGAGCCTGCCAACCACGAAGAGGACGTCGCCAGGCATGCTGCCGCCGCGCACAAGAAAACCTTCATGGCCTGCGGAATCTCCCCAGACAGTGAGGGAAATGTGTAGGCTCGGACTACGTGACAGGTCGCCGCCGGCCAGAACCATGGCATGTTGTCTGGCCAGGCCAGCCATGCCGGAAAAAAATGCTTCCAGCCAGGCGATAGTGATACTTTCGGGCAGTCCCAGACAGAGTTCAAAGCCCCTGGGGCGCGCACCGCAGGCAGCCAGATCGCTGATATTGACGGCCAATGCCTTGTAGCCAATGTCTTCAGGACGAAAATAGCTGCGACGGAAATGCACGTCTTCCAAAAAAAGATCGCTGCTGACGGCAAGCGGGCCCTTTTCGGCCAGAACCGCGCAATCGTCGCCACGTCCGAGCTTCAGTGCGGGATGCGTTGTCGGAAAGTGCCGATCCAGCAGAGCCAGAATGCCATCTTCGGAAAAATTCTCGCAAACATTGCCGGAAAGCTCTGCAGAACATGAGTCAGCATCTTTGCCAGCACGTGTATCGCAGGGAGCATTTTTTTCGTCAGGACAGAGCGCGACCATGATCAATCACTCCAGAAGCAGATATTCGCTCAGGATAACTTTGAGGCCAAAACCGGGAAAATGGACTTGAACCTTGTCGGGCGGAAGCTGACGGACGATTTTCCCACGCCCGAAAATACGGTGTCGGCAATATCCCAGACCGGCACGAGCCTCGTTCCTTTCCTCTGTGCCGCCTTGCCCTCCTGGGGCAAGGGGTTCGCTGTCAACCTCATCCTCGGGAAGCTGGCAATCGCCCTGTTCTCTCGTGCTTGCCCTGCTCCGGTCGTCTCTCTTAAAGAGGATGCCGTCCGGGCCTTCCTCCCATTCTTCCACAATATCCGAAGTCAGCTCGCGCACAAAGGGGCTGGCGCACACATGCTCATTGCCCTGCGCGGCGCGATTGTACAGGGAAGACGGGACATAGAGTTCCAGACGCTGACGAGCGCGGGTGCAGGCCACATACATAAGGCGGCGCTCTTCTTCAAAATTTTCGGGACGGGCAAGGGCGTGACGCGAAGGGAAGCGGTCTTCCACGAGGTCGATGATCAGGACGGCGTTCCACTCCAGGCCCTTGGCCGAGTGTACGGTAGACAGGGTAATGCGTGCTTCCTCGGCAGTGGGGGCATCGTCTTCAGGGGTCTCCAGGGCGAGATCGGCCACAAAAAAATCCAAATCGGCATAGGCCGAAGCCATGTGCGCGATTTCATCCAGCCCCTGCTGCCGCCGGGGCCAGTCTTCGGGATACAATGCCTCCAGGCGGGGGCGATAGCGCTCCAGCACGGCGTCCAACGTGGCGGCAGGGTCGCAGCCTTTGGCCCGCAGTTCATCAATAAAGCGCATGTCATCCAGGAAGCCGGGAAATTTGGCGAAAACCTTGAGCGCGGCATCGCCTGTTTGGGCTGCTGCGTACAGTCGTTCCACGGTCTTGGGACCGATGCCACTGTGCTGCACTGCCAGGCGGGCAAAGGCGGGCAGATCAAGGGGGTTGAGGATCAGGCGTACGTAGGCCATGACGTCCTTGATGTGGGCCGCCTCGCTATAGCGCAAGCCTCCGTACTTGCGAAACGGAATGCCTGCCTGCTGCAGGGCCAGTTCCACATGGTAGGAATGAAAGCCCGCCCGAAAGAGAACGGCAATCTCCTGGGGCTGATATTCGTCCAGGAGTTCGCGGATGCGCTGCGTTACCAGTTGGGCCTGACTCATGTCGCTGTGGGCAGTGATCAGGCGCACAGCCGCGCCCCCCTGCTGCCTGGTGAAGAGCCGCTTGTGAAAGGATTCCGCAGCGTGGGCCAAGAGGCAGTTGGCCACGTCCAGCACGGCCTTGGTGGAACGATAGTTTTCCTCCAGGTGAATAATGGCACAGCCGGGAAAGAGGGAGGGAAAATCCAAAATGTTGCGCACATTGGCGCCGCGAAACGCATAGATGGATTGCGCTTCGTCGCCGACAACCATGACATTGCCGGGCTGCCCCTCATCTGCCCCTGCCAGCAGGCGCACTATGCGCGCCTGGACGAGGTTTGTGTCCTGATATTCGTCCACCAGCACATGCTTGTAGCGTTGCCGGATGGCGGCCATTGCTGCGGCATTGGTGCGCAACAGGGCTTCCAGCTCGAAGAGCAGATCGTCATAGTCCAGGAGGCCCTTGTCACGCCGATAGTCGGCATAGGCCATTTGCAGTTGCGCCAGGGCCGTAGCGTGGGGCAGGAGATGATAGGCTTCGCGTCGCAACAGCTCGTCCAGGGGCAATTCCTTGTTGCGACTCTTGCTCAAAAGCCCCACGATGCTTTGTGTCTTAGGAAAGGAGCGATCCCCCTTGCCCAGCTTGAGCGTGTCCCGACAGTGCTTGACCGCTGCGACGATGTCAGCAGCATCCATGAGCGTGAAGGGGCGCTCTCCCAGCCAGGCCGGTTTCCAACGACGCAAGGTGCTAAAGGCAAAGGAGTGGAAGGTGCCGCCCTGAATACCAACCAGACCCTGTTGCAAAAGGATGCCGGCCCGGTGCAGCATTTCGTGCGCAGCCTTGCGCGTAAAGGTGAGCAGAAGCATGGCGTCTGGCTCCAGCCCGTGTTCCACCAACCAGGCCAGGCGGTAGACAATGGTGCGGGTTTTGCCGCTGCCCGCACCGGCAATAATGAGTACCGGGCCATCGCCAATGGTGACCGCCGTATACTGGGCCTCGTTCAATGCATGCGCATAGTCAATCATTTGTCCACAGTATCACAATGCAAGTGCGCAGACTAGAGGCTTGTGCCCCATTCAGCCGGAAGATTTCGCCTCATGGGACGATCTGTGTTGCCTGCGCACAAGGGGTTTGAACATTTTTTTCGAAATATGTCTAAAAATGTGCAAATATCCTCAAAATGAGGAGATTTTAAAGGACAGCATGGAAGTATGGCAGTGTCGGCTTGACGTTGCTGGCAACGCTGT
>JAFTCE010000020.1 GCA_017454855.1 Desulfovibrio sp. | reverse complement strand
CCGCTGTTGTGAGGAGCTTAATTGAGATGGTACGCTTCATATGGGAAAAAATAGTGTGTAACAACTTGGCAGTCAAGGAAAAACTTTGGAGGCGGCGCTTCCTCCTCGGCATGAATGCCGAGGTTTCCGCGCCGAATATTTGATGAACAAAGAAGTTGTGCAGTCCTTTCAGGAAGCCAGTTCCAGTTATGGCATGCGCGAAGCCATTGCCGAAGCCAAGCGCTGCCTGCGCTGCAAGACGCCGCAGTGCCGGACGGGCTGCCCCATTGAAAACGACATTCCGCAATGGATTCACGAGCTTTCCATGGGCAATCTCGGCAATGCCATGCGCATCATCAATGGTCGCAGCAACCTGCCGGCAGTCTGTGGTCGCGTGTGTGCGCACGAAAGGCAATGCGAGGGCCACTGCATACTGGGCAAGAAAGAGCAGGCCCTGCACATTGGCAAGCTGGAACGCTTCATTGCGGATTTCGACAGCCAAATGGGATTGATTCGCGAAGCCGTAGCGCCCAAGACACGGGGCAAGGTCGCGGTCATCGGTTCCGGCCCCTCGGGCTTGACTGCTGCGGGCGATTTGGCGCGCATGGGCTTCATGGTGGAGATTTTTGAAATGGAACCCGTGGCCGGCGGTGTACTCATGTTCGGCATACCTGAATACCGCCTGCCCAAGGACGTGGTGCGCCGGGAAATTCGGCGCATTGAGGAGTTGGGCGTCGTCGTGCGCTGCAACACCACCATCGGCAAGGACTACACCCTCGACGATCTTTTTGACCTGGGCTTTGACGCCATCTTCATTGGCACGGGCACGGGCAAGCCGCGCACACTGGACATACCGGGCGTGGAACTCCAGGAAGTCCGCCAGGCCATCTATCTGCTGCGCTTGGTCAGCCTGTTTCAAGCCGGCAATGTGCAACGCCAGGAAGTGCCCCTGACCCAAGGGCAGCGCGTGTTTGTCATTGGCTGCGGCAACACGGCCATGGATGCGGCACGCACGGCACTGCGTATGGGTGCCGCCAGCGTGCAGGTCATCTATCACCGCACCATGAACGAAATGAGCGCGCTCCGCGCAGAATACAACGATGCCCTGGCCGAAGGCGTCCGCTTCCACTGGCAGTCCAACATCGTGGAAATTTGCGGCCAGGATGGCCATGTGCGCTCCCTTGTCATCGAACATGCGGGCCAAAGGCGTGAAGAACAGGCGGACGCGGTGATCATGGCTGTGGGCCAGATGCCGGCTAGCCGCATTGTCTCCACCACCAGAGGACTTGAGGTTGATGGCCGCGGCTATTTGCTGACGCGCGAAAAGCCCTATGGCATGACCACGCGCAAGGGTGTCTTTGCCGGCGGGGACGTAGTCAATCACACGGCCACCGTGGTGCATGCCATGCAAAATGCCAAGAAGGTCGTCGAAGGCATTGCCCAGTATGTGGACGCCATCAAGCTCCTGGAGACCATTACCGGAGAGCATTAGCGGAGACGGAAAGGGTTGTCCTACACAGTGCGATGATCGGGTTCAATGGCTCAGGGAAAAAACACAGGAGAGAATGACATGAGTGAAACCACCGAAATGTGGCGCTGTCAAATGGTCAATTGCGGCTATGTGTACGACCCGGCCCGGGGTGACAAAAGGCGCAAGATTCCCGCAGGGACAAAGTTTGAGGATCTGCCCGATGATTGGCGCTGCCCTGTCTGCGGTGCGAGCAAAAAATCCTTCCGTCCAGTCAGCGAGGGCTGAACAGACGGGCTTCGTCAATTATGCCTTGCCGAGCAAGGCCAGAATGGTCGGCATGTTTAGTGCCTGCTCCACGGCGTCGGCAAGGCGGTCAAGTTCCGGACCCAGGCTATAGGCCACGCCAGGCACCGGGGGCAGCCCTGCCTCCCTTCTGGTTCTGGCCAGCAGGGCATGGCGAAAGCCGTCCGCGTCAAACAGACCGTGTAGATAGGTGCCCCAAATGCGGGCCTGCCCCTGGCTGTCGCAAAGTCCCCAGCCAAGGGGACTGCCACTGTTGTGGCGCAGAAGCACACGCAGGGCTGCGTGTTCGGATTCTGGCACACTCATGCCGTGATGAATCTCATAGCCAGACACGGCCAAGGGGGCATCCGCCAGGGCAGCGTCTGCCATGCCCTCTGTGCGGCAGAGGCGTTTCCCCGCTTGCAGGGACGACAGTAGAGGAAGCAGCCCAAGCCCTGGCTCGCTGCCGCCGGATTCCAGGGAGAGAGGGTCGTCAATGCCCAGGCCAAGCATTTGCAGGCCGCCGCAAATACCCGTCAACAGGCCGCGTCTTTGTGTAAGACAATTGGCGGCAAAGGCCATGAGGCAACTCGCAAGCCCCGTACGGCGAAGCCAGCGCATATCTTCCGCCGAGTTGCGGCTGCCTGGCAGGATGACCATGTGCGGCAAGCCCCAGTGTTCGGCGTGGCGTACAATGCGCACGCACACGCCGGGTTCAGCGCGCAGGGCGTCCAGATCGCTAATATTGCAGATATGTGGCAGGTCGGGTACGACAATGTCCAGCTTTGCAGCGGCAGATATGGCCTGCTCGGGATGAAGACCCGGCGTATGCCCGGCCTTGAAGCTCACGGAATCCTCTTCCGGGAGGCAAAGTCCCTCGAGCATGGGGATGACGCCCAGAAAGGGCTTACCTGTGCGCCGGGCAACGACATCCAGCGCCGGCTGGAGCAAGGCTGCGTCGCCGCGAAATTTGTTGAGCAGAAAACCGACTACCCTGGCCCGTTCGGCCCGCGTGAGCAGGCACATGGTGCCCACGATGGCGGCAAAAGCTCCGCCCCTGTCGATGTCAGCGACGAGAAGCACCTGGGCCTTGGCGTAGCTCGCCATGCGCATGTTGACGATGTCGTGACGGCGCAGGTTGATTTCCGCCGGACTGCCAGCGCCCTCCAAAAGCATGGCGTCCATGCCGACAGCCAGGCTGCTGTAGGCACGGCGTACGGCCTTCCAGGCCACGGGCTTAAAGCGCAGATAGGCATCGAAGCGCATACAGCCCACAGGCTGGCCGAGCAGGATGACCTGCGAACCCGTGGTCGACGTGGGCTTGAGTAAGACCGGATTCATGCGTACGTCCGCTTCAAGTCCACAAGCCCAAGCTTGAAGCGCCTGTGCCCGTCCTATTTCCCCGCCCTGCGGCGTCACAAAGGAGTTGAGCGCCATGTTCTGGGCCTTGAACGGGGCAACGCGCAGCCCCTGGCGCGTCAACAGACGGCACAGCGCTGCGGTGAGCAGACTCTTTCCGGCATTGGAACAAGTGCCTTGCAACATCAGGGCTGGCGGCAAGCCGGAGTTTTTGTCCATTTTTTTCTGGAATTTGTCCATTTTTGTCAGTCAATGCCCTCCTGTGGCGTTGCGGTTCAAGAATTGTCGTGGTATATATCAAGAAGGACATGCAGCGCAAGGCCCCGCCTGGGCCTTTACGCTGCAATGCTTTTTCAGCTCGGGCTTGGTTGCGCCCGGACATCAATGAGGCAGCCATTCAAACCTCAACGGACGCGTCGTCCGTAGCCAGGTCATGGAATGGCAGCGGACGGCAACAGGAACTGGTCGGCAATGTATTTACTCATCGGTATCGTCATCGTCTGCGGCTGCGTAGCCGGGGGCTACACCATGTCCCACGGCGACTGGGGCGTACTCCTGCAGCCTGCAGAGCTGCTCATCATTCTGGGCAGCGGCTTGGGGGCATTCCTGGCCGGTCAGACCAAGTATACCTTCGGCCTTATTATGAAAAACCTGAAACGCCTCTGCGCCGACCCGGGTTCCAGCAAATCCCGCTATTTAGAAACTTTGGCCCTCCTCTACGCCCTCTTTACAAAGATGCACCGCGATGGCGTCATCAGCATTGAAGGCGACGTGGAAAAACCCGATTCCAGCCCCATCTTCACCAAGTATCCCAATGTCTCCAAGAACACCACGGTTGTCAATTTTATCGGAGACACCCTGCGCGTCTATCTGACCACGGGCGATCCACACGACATTGACAGCCTCATGGATCTGGACATCGACACCATCCATGAAGAAAGCATGCTGCCCGCACATTCCGTGTCGCACATGGCCGAATCCCTGCCTGGTCTGGGCATCGTGGCCTGCGTCATCGGTGTCGTGGTGACCATGGGCAAGATCAACGAGCCGCCCGAAGTTTTGGGCCACCACATTGGCGCGGCCATGGTCGGTACGTTCTTGGGCATTCTGTGTTGCTACGGCTTCTTCGGGCCTATGGGTTCCAAGCTCGAAAACTATGCCGCAGAAGAGCATTTTTACTACCACGCCATCAAGGAGGCCGTGGCCGCTGCCATTCGTGGTTCCACACCGCTCATTGCCGTTGAGTACGGTCGCCGTGCCATCCCCTACCCCTTCCGACCGTCCTTTGCGGAAATGGAAGAAAAGCTCAAGAGCGGTTAAGCCCTGAGCTATTACGACCAATGTTCCAACGGCAGGGCGTCTTTTAGCGCCCTGCACAAGTGTAAGGAGGTACGCTATGGGCGGCGCATGGAAAGTTGCCTATGCTGACTTCGTAACGGCCATGATGGCGTTTTTTCTGCTCATGTGGATTTTGAACATGGTTCCCCCGGAAACCAAGGCCGGACTTGCAGCCTATTTCCGCGGCGAAAGGAACTTCGACTCCAGCGCCACATCGCCGGTATCCAACAATCCTTTTATCCAGAATACTGACAAAATCGACGCCCGAGATTTAAAAATCAGTGAAGTAGAGAAATCCCACTACGCCATTGCCCAGAAAATCAAGCAAATGCTCATGGCAGACGCCGTCCCCCAAAGCTCTTCGGGCATCAGCGCGGACGACGTGGGCATCCAACTGCGGGTCAATTCCGACGTCATGTTCGCCCCCGGCAGCATCGACTTGCAATCGCAGGGAGTGCAAGTCATGGAGTCCGTCTTGCAGCTCATGCGGGAATACAATCTGTACCTCGTTGTCCGCGGCCATGCGGACAGCAATGAAGTCAAGCCGCCCTACCCTTCTGCCTGGGAGTTATCCGGGGCCAGAGCCTCGGCCATAGTTCACTACCTGGCAGACCACAGCATCAAACCTACGCGTATGCGCGCCGTGGGCTACGGCGACACACGTCCGCTGAAGCCAGGCATTGACGAACAGAGCCGAGCTAAAAATCGGCGTGTAGAATTCTTCTTCCATCGCCCGGAAGTCATGTCTTATAGCGTCGTCTACTGATACGCCGACGGCTCTCCAACTCTCCTTCAAAAGCCCTCTTCCAGCGGGGGCCAGACCAGCCAGTCGCCACTGCGGCTGGCTGGTTTTTTGCTGCCTGGGGTCAGGCATACCTGGCGTCCGACCACCGCAATGCGTCCCTCTGCCAGCCATTGCACAGCCTGCGGATAGATGCGGTGTTCCATAGCGTGGATGCGCTGCATAAGTTCGTCCACACTCTCCTGGGCATGGACGGGCACGGCAGCCTGTATGATCACCGGACCACTGTCAACCTGCTCTTCAACGAAATGCACGGTGCAACCTGAAATTTTAACCCCGTAGGCCAGGGCGTCCGCACCCCCGTGCAGTCCGGGAAAGCTTGGCAACAGGGCTGGATGAATATTAATGACCCTGCCCCGAAACGCTTGCAAAAAGGCCGGGGAAAGCAGACGCATGTATCCGGCCAACACAATCCATTGCACCCGGGCAGCGCGCAGTTCTTCGGCCATACGCATGTCGAAGCTCTCTCTGTCCGCAAATTGTCTGTGATCCAACACCAGGCAGGGGATGCCCGCTTTTGCTGCGCGTTGGATGACACCTGCGCCTGGCCGGTTGCAGATAATCAGGGCGATCGTGGCGTCCAGAGCGCCAAAGGCGATTTTGTCGATCATGGCCTGGGCATTGGTTCCGTTGCCCGAAGCCAAAATGGCAATGGTACAGGCCATTTCTACCTCGTAAAGTAGGATTGCAGCGCGCCCACGAGCGCTGGAATGGTGTATTCAGCTGGCATGATATGGCAAGGCAAACCGTGCTTGTGTAGGGTTTGCGCTGTGATGGGTCCAATGGCGGCCAGTTTGGTTTCCGGATGCGCCAAAAGCGTGGACGCAGGCAAGATGGTCAGGAAATTTTCCACCGTGGATGAAGAGCCAAAGGTGACGCAGGAAAGCGTGCCTGTGCGCAAACGTTCCAAAACTTCGTCCTTGTTCCCAAGTCCTGGACTGGTTTCATAGGCCGAGATGACCTCCACCGTGGCGCCTGCCTTGCGCAATGCATCTGGTAAAACCTCGCGCGCCTTGGCCGCACGCGGCAAGAGTATCCGCTGGCCGTTAAGCTCACTCTGCTCGCGGGCCAAGAGGCCATCCACAACGCCCTCGGCCACATAGCGCTCGGGGACGAAGTCCGCTGCAATACCGCGCGCATACAGGGCCTGGGCTGTGGCCGGGCCAATGGCAGCGATCTTACAGCTGGCAAAGGCGCGACTATCCAGCCCGGCATGACGCAGGCGTTGCCAGAAATGAGTGACGCCATTGACCGATGTGAAAATGCACCAATGATAGCTATGCAATCCGGCCACAGCAGTGTCCAGGGCGCTGTAGTCGGTCAGGGGACGGATTTCGATGCTCGGGCACTGGATGACCTCAGCGCCCAACGCTTCCAGGCTTTGCGCAAGGCCGCTGGCTTGCTCCCTGGCCCGAGTGACCACAATGCAGCGGCCAAACAAGGGCCTGTTTTCAAACCAGTTCAGCGTGGCGCGCAGCCCCGCAACCTTGCCCACCACAATGACGGAGGGATTGGCAAAACCGGCCTCTTTGGCGGCGACCGGCAGCTCGGACAGGGGGGCCGTGAGGCTGCGCTGGGCAGGCGTACTGCCGCGATAGACAAGGGCGGAGGGTGTGTCTGCCGCCAGGCCCGCATCCAAGAGATGGCTCACGATGTGGGGCAGATTTTTCATACCCATGACAAAGACGAGCGTGGCGCCGCTAGCGGCAAGCGCTTTCCAGTTGTGTACGGAACTCGATTTACCTGGGTGTTCGTGGCCCGTGACAATGGTCACTGAGGAGGCAAGGTCCCTGTGCGTGAGAGGTATGCCAGCATAGGCCGGCGCGGCAACCGTGCTGCTGATGCCCGGTACTACCTCGAAGGGCACATTGCTGGCCGCCAAGGCACTGGCCTCTTCGCCGCCGCGCCCAAAAATATAGGGATCGCCTCCCTTGAGACGCGCAACCAGCTTGCCTTCCCTGGCCTTGCGCACGAGCAAGGCATTGATCTCCTCCTGAGGCATGGCGTGATTGCCAGCTACCTTTCCCACATATATTTTTTCTGCGTCTGGCCGCACATACCGAAGGAGACACTCGTTAGCCAGGGCGTCGTAAACCACCACGTCAGCTAGGGCCAGGACATCGCGGCCCTTGAGCGTGAGCAGACCAGGATCACCAGGGCCAGCGCCGATGAGAACGACCTTCATTCCACACCTCCCGCAGCCAGATTGATCAAGGTGCGCACGCCAAAGCCAGTGGGTCCGACGCCTGTGAGACTTTCGGCCTTGTCAGTCCAATCCACGCCGGCAATGTCCAGATGCGCCCAACGCACGTCTTCACGCACAAAATGCTGCAAAAAAAGCGCGGCATTGATGGCGCCACCCTCGCGCGGGCCGGTGTGACAGATGTCAGCCACCTCGCTCTTGAGAATTTTGGCATACGGCTTCCAGAGCGGCAAAGGCCAATATTCTTCCCCCGCGCTGCCCCCCGCAGCGCGGATGCGCTCGGCCAAGGAGTTGTCGTCGGTGAACAGCCCTGCAAGTTCCGGCCCCAGTGCCACGGCACAGGCTCCGGTGAGCGTGACAATATCAACCAGGGCACTGAGATTCCAATGTTTCTGGGCGTACACAAGGGCATCGCAAAGGGCCAGGCGGCCTTCGGCATCCGTATTCACGATTTCCACGCTGTCGCCATTGGCAGCGCACACCACATCGCCAGGTCGCATGGCCGCACCGCCGGGCATGTTGTCAGCGCAGGGCAGCAGGCCCAGCACGCGGCGCGCAATGCCTTCCTTGGCCACTGCGGCCAGAGTGGCCAGCACTACGGCTGCGCCGGCCATGTCGCCCTTCATCTGGGCCATGTTAGCCGACGGCTTGAGGCAAAGACCGCCAGAGTCGAAGGTGATGCCCTTGCCCACGAAGACGATGGGGCGCTCTTCCTCATGGCCAGTGGGCGCGTGTTCCAGCACGATGAGCCGTGGCGCACGCGCAGACCCCTGCCCCACGGCCAAAAGGCAGCCCAGACCTTCGCGCTCGAGTTCTGCCGCATCCAGAACAGTGCAGATCAGGCCATTTTCGCGGGCGACTCTCTGCGCTCGCTCGGCCAGCAGCGCTGGAGAAAGTCTGTTAGCGGGCATGGCAGCCAGATCTCTGGCCAGGTTTACGGCCCAGGCGGCATGTTCCCCACGACGGACAGCAGCCTGCCCATCTCGAGGCATGTCGGCGGGATCAAAGGCCACGGCCAGCCACTGCGGTTCGGCAGGTTCGTCCGGGTCGGGCTTTTTCAGCAGCGCTGGCCGGTGTAGGGCCAGCAGTGCAGCGCAGACGCTTTCTTCAAGCAAACGCTCCCTGCCGCCGCAAAGGCCAGCCAGAAGGACTTCGGGCAAGACAACGGAAGCATAGCCCTTTTTACGACAAAAGCGCAGCCCAGAAGCCACAGCCCTGCGCACGCAGGCCGCATCCGCCTGAGATCGCGACCCAAGGCCCACGGCCAGTACGCGGGGCACGGCCAGCTCCGGGTGACCGTGCAAAAGCGCGAGTTCGCCATCCTTGCCCGCAAAATCACGCAAGCCAGGTGCAACGCTCAGCCAAGGGGCGGCCCTGTCCAGCGCCGGACAGCTTTGGGGCAGGGACTCGCCCTTGCAGGCAGGTGCCAACAGGACGTCCCCATGCCACTGTTCCGGACCCAGGTTCTGAACACGAATCTCCATAGAGGAACCTTCCTCCCGTTGTTGTCGTCCGTGGATGCTTCCATTGCTGCCAATGCACGCCCTGCGGCGATGACGGCCCAAACCAGGCTTGCAAGCCAGTGCAAAAAAAGAATATACTTCCTTGCGGCCAGTTTGCCAAGGGCGGCTTGGGCACTGTGCGCGGAATATGCCTTCATGCTTTGCCGAGAGTATCCATGCGTATCTATATCCATGTTCCTTTCTGCAGCACACGCTGCCGCTATTGTGCTTTTTTTTCCCAGGCATTGGGCCGCAATGCGGATGCCGCAGCCTCGCCCCTGGTACAGGATTTCGTGGACACGCTGTTCATGGAGTTGGCGCATTGGGCGGATCGCTATGGCGGCGTTGAGGTCAAGAGTATTTTTTTCGGCGGCGGTACGCCCAGCCTGCTTCCGCCAAGGGTGGTGGGACTGATTCTCGATCGCGTGGCCAAATACTTCACTCTGGCCCCTAAGGCAGAAGTGACCCTGGAGGCCAATCCCGAATCCTTGCGTGGCGGACATCGCGTGACCCACTTCCTGACTGCGGGCGTCAACCGCCTGTCCATCGGCATCCAGACCTTGGACGAAACTCTGCTGCGCATGCTGGGGCGCCCGCACAAGGCAGCGGACAGCCTGCACGCTGCCTTTCTGGCCCGCGAAGCGGGATGCGCCAACATCGGCCTGGATCTCATGTGGGGCCTGCCCGGGCAGAGCGTGCGCCAATGGCTGCAAACGCTCAAGGATGCCATCCGCATGTCGCCCGACCATATCTCTGCCTACGGACTCACCTTGGAACCCGGTACGGCCCTGGAACGCGACGTGGAAGCCGGACGTCTGTTCCTGCCACCAGAACGTGACCAGAGCATCATGTTTATGGAAGGCGCGGCCCTGCTAGAACAACATGGCTATCTGCACTACGAAATTTCCAATTACGCCCGTATGGGCTTTCAGTGTCGGCACAATATGGGCTACTGGGATGGAGAAGAGTATTTGGGCCTTGGTCCCTCGGCCACTTCCACAGTGGGCCAGCGCCGCTGGACCAATCCCGCCAGTCAGACGGCCTGGGATGAGCGCGTGCGCGCCAATACCCTGGGCAATGACGTGGAAGAGCTGAGCTTGGAGACACGCGTACTGGAAATGCTCATGCTGCGCCTGCGCACAGCGAGCGGTCTGCGCGTCAAGGCCTACCGCGAAATGACCGGACGTGACTTCATGCGCGATCACTCTCAACTTGTGCAAGCTCTGCACGAGAATGGCCTGATCCGCATCCGCAACGGCTATCTGCGCCTCACGCGCAGCGGCATGCTGGTATCCAATTCCATACTCAGCAATCTCTTTGCCCGCACCGTCGATGTGTTGCGGCAGGCATCGGCTATCGGTGGCCTCAAACCGCCCATCAAGGAAAAACCAGAGCATGCGCTCACGCTTGGCGAAGCCGTGCTGGCTGGCGGGCCTATCGTCCGCGATGTGCGTTGGCCCAAAACGTAGCACACGCCACGCACAGCACAAAATCATCATCCACGGGTACAGCACTGCTCCAAATTTTCACACTGTGCTGGTCAGAGCGCATGCCTGTTTGCTACGCAGACGCTACTTGAGCTGGCAATCAAGATTCAGCAGATTCCAGGTTGCTTTGCCCCGCCAGGTGGCAGGCGTTATCTCTGCACTGAAGGTGCCCATGTTTTCCGACGGTGCTTCGGGATTGTACAGCTCGCCGCGTACCTGAATAACGCCTGCGGACGCCGTACGGGCTTCACGTACCCGCACATAGGGATTGACCTCGCCGTCCGCACCTTCAAAATGGTAGCTCTTGCCATCATAATGCGCTGTAATGTAGTCTGAACGCACACTCTTGTGCTTGCCCAATCCGAACCCAAGGTATTTTTCCACGCTTTCCGCAACATACCTGCCCTCAATGAGCAGGCTGCCATAGGGACAGTTTGCCTTGCAATGCGTGATGCGCGTTTTGAAGTTGTTGACATAGTTGTGCCAAATGCCAAAACGAATGGCCATTTCCGGGTGCAGAGGATCCAGAAAGTCACGGTGATCGACATTGTACAGGCCAAGTTCCGTGAAATTGGAAAGAAACACGCCCATTTTTTTCATTTCCGCCGGGGTGAACTCTCCTGCTACAGCCAAAGACTGCAAGGAACAGAAAAAAACCAGCGTCAGCACGACGGCAAGGCCGGGAACAGTGTGTTTTTGCACCATGTCATTCTCCAGATTTACTGAATTTTTATGATGTATATGGCCATTGGAGGGAAAAAATCCATCCCCCCGGAGGGTGATCGTGCCCGTTCAGAGAACATTTGTCATTCTTGTACAAGGGTTAGAGGCTTTTGTGAAAAAACGTGAGGTCAGCTCTCGTGCCACCTTGCTTCTTGCCCATGTAACCTGTAGCATATTTTTACAAAAACAGGGGTGACAATGGACACGCAAGCCAAGATATCCAAGTTCCTGGACGCCATGACGCTACAAAAAGCTCACAGACGTTATCTGAAATTTTGCACGTCTGTTCTCCCGCAAGCAGGATTGTACTATCGCAATCTTTATATCCTGGAAAGACCGCATCTGTGCGGCGGCGCAATACGGAGCAGCATGGTGTTAGTGCTGCGTAGATACAAAGAAGGCGTGCCAACATTGCAAGACCGTGTGTATACACTGCATGAGGCATTGGAAAAGGGCTTGAGTCTTGAAGAACATTTCGAATACGCACATCGCGCAATCCAATGCGTGGGGCCTGGCTATGCCCTCAGCTTCATTGTGGAAGCCTACAACAAGCGGCCTTCCATGACGGCTTTTATGGACAAGGACGGTACAGTCCATATGGAACCGCTGTACAGGATGCCCACTTACGAATCCATCAGAAGGGCGAAGTCCTTGTCTGACATGCTCTGGAACTGGAAGATATCCGAATCCCCATTTCAACAATACCTCGACGAACCTAATCTTGTGGCACAGTATCCCAACGCCGCAGACAGGCTTGCCTTCATCGTTAAGCGGGAACAGGCAAAAAGCGGAAAAAGCTATGCGGAATTGATGTCTCCCTTCAGACAGCCGTCCTAGCGCGAAGCCAGTACCGACCGAGGAGGATGGACGCTAAAAAACGATTGTGCGCAACAAGTGTTGCCTCTTGGGGCAGAATAGTGTACGTGCAGCGCAGCGCATATGTCAAACACAATGACGCATGTACATCCTACAAAATGTTTGCGCAAGCCGTCATAACAGTAATCAAGGCTGCTTTGGACGCAGGCAGGGCAAGACCCTCAGCCCCAAAGCCATTGCAGCCCATTGCGGACAGCCCATGTCAAGCACAGCACGAATACCTACTGATGTCCAAGGGGAACTCTCCTTTGCGGCCTCCGTACTCCAGAACGAAGCTAAGGCCCTGTCCTTGATGGCGCAGGCCCTGGACGCAACATTCAGCGCAGCTGTGGACTGCCTGGCCGGCGTCACTGGTCGAATAGCCGTCACGGGCGTGGGCAAGAGCGGCTTGGTGGGCCGCAAGGTGGCGGCTACGCTGGCCTCCACGGGATCACCCGCCTACTTTATCCATGCCTGCGAAGCCAGTCACGGCGACATGGGGATGCTCAAGTCTGGCGACGTGGTGCTTGCCTTTTCCAAATCCGGCAATACGGCGGAATTGCTGCCCATTTTGGAACATGCGGGCCGCAGGGGCATTCCTGTGCTGGCCGTGACGTCGCGCAAGGACAGTCCTCTAGGACGACATGCCACTACCCTTTTGCTTTTCCCCATGCTGCACGAAGCCGATCCCATGGATTGCGCCCCCACGACATCCACGACACTGCAAATGGCCTTGGGAGACGCACTGGCCCTGGCGCTCATGCGGCGGCACGGTATTACGCCGGAGGAATTCCACTGCCTGCATCCCGGTGGAGCCTTGGGTCGTAAGTTGCTCACCGTGGGTGAAATAATGCATACCGGACAAAACTTACCCCTGGTGGACTCTCGGACGCTCATGACTGAGGCCCTCATGCAGATGACGGGCAAGGGCTTCGGGGTCGTGGGCGTCTTGGACGACGAAGGACGTCTCATGGGCATCATCACCGACGGCGACCTGCGCAGGGCAATGGGTGCGGATTTATTTACCCGTCAGGTCACCTGCGTGATGCATAACCTTCCCGTGACAGTGGATGAAAACACCCTGGTGACAGCGGCGCTGCGCACTATGCAGGAAAAAAAGATCACCACACTTTTTGTGACGCGGGACGAAATCCCCGTGGGCATTTTCAATGTCCATGACTGCCTACGAGCCGGGGTGCAATGATGCAAGGTGGATTCACACTGGAGTTTGATGGAGCTGTCTGGTGTCGCTTCGACAATGCGGCACCGCTGTGCATTATTGCCGGTCCGTGCGCCATTGAAGGACGAGCGCAGACCCTGGAGACAGCCGCCGCGCTCAAGGAAATTTTCGCCCAGGCCCATGTGCCCCTGATTTTCAAATCCAGCTTCGACAAAGCCAACCGCACTTCCGGCGCAAGTTACCGAGGTTTGGGCATGGCCGAGGGCCTTGCCATCCTGGCAGACGTGCGCGAAAGCGTGGGCCTGCCCGTACTAACAGACATCCATCTCCCAGAGCAGGCCAAACCCGTGGCCCAGGTAGCGGACATGCTGCAGATTCCGGCATTCCTCTGCCGCCAGACGGATTTACTGCTTGCTGCCGCAGCCACGGGCAAGGCGCTGAACATCAAGAAAGGGCAATTCCTCTCTCCTTGGGAAATGGAATTCGTGGCGGCCAAGGTGCGGGATGTCGGCAATCAGCGCATCTGCCTCTGTGAACGCGGTTCCTGCTTTGGCTATAACAATCTCGTCGTGGACATGCGTTCCCTGGAAATCATGGGCCGCACGGGTTGTCCTGTGATCTTCGACGCAACACATTCCGTGCAACTGCCAGGTGCCGCCGGAGGCAAAAGCGGCGGACAGCGCGAATACGTTGCCGTCCTGGCGCGCGCAGCCGTGGCCACAGGCATTGCCGGACTGTTCATGGAAACACATCCTGACCCGGACAAGGCGCCCTGCGACGGAGCGAACATGCTTGCGCTCAAGTCTTTGCCGACTTTGTTGCAGCTCCTCTGCGCTCTGGATCACCTGGTCAAAAATTCGCCTTGCCCCACCACGCACACCCCCAGCGATTTTTGCGGAAATCAAAGGAATTTTTAATGCACACGTCCTTGTTTCCCACCCAAAGTCCCATAACCAGAGCTGACAGACAGGCATTGCTGGGACAAGGAGCTTTTGCCATCTGGTTGTATGGACTTTCCGGTTCAGGCAAGACCACGATTGCCTATCACCTCGAGCAGCAATTATTTCATGAAAAAATCTTGGTCTACTGTCTGGACGGCGATAACATCAGAAATGGTTTGTGCCGAGATTTGTCCTTTACACAGGCCGACAGAACCGAAAACTTGCGTCGCGTGGCAGAAGTCGTCAAACTTTTTCTTGATGCCGGCATCCTCTGCATTGCTTCCTTTATTACGCCCAAGGAATCTGACAGGGCAATGATCAAGGAAATACTCGGCAGTGGCAATGTCATTGATGTGTACTTGCAATGCAGTTTGAACACCTGTGCGCAACGTGACGTCAAGCAATTGTACAAGATGGCGCAAAATAATAGAATATTGAATTTTACCGGAGTCTCATCCCTCTTTGAACCCCCAGAGCAGCCATCCTTGGTCATTGATACCGAACACGAGAGCATTGAAGATTGCGTCAATGCCGTTTACAGGCATTGCTTCCACAAGGGATGAACCTTCACGACATTGAAAGTGACACGACAAAAGGCAGCAACATGAGCATGCGCAAGGGAAACGACGCTACCAGTATGCATGCAAGGAATGGCGATACGACAACTGTTACCGCAGATTGCGCTCCTAGCGGTATTCTCTCCACCTTGGCAACACAATGGCGCGTCATCTGCGCCCTCATGTTGCGTGAAATACATACTGTCAATGGTTCGGACAAACTTGGCTATCTCTGGCGGATATTTCAGACGTCATTCAACATCGCCATTTTCTGGGCCATACGCGCCTTCACACGCGCTCAGGCACCGCACGGCATGACCATATTGAGTTTTTTGGCCCTGGGTTTCATCATTTTCCACGTGTTTTCCAGGTGCCTTACGACCTGCATGCATGCCATCCAAGGCAATCGCAACCTTTTGACCTACCCTCAGGTCTACCCCCTGGATATCATGGTGGCCCGCTGCCTTGTGATCAGCGCCACGGAAGTAGTAAGCGGAGCGCTTATTCTGGGCGTGGGCGTCATGGCAGGCTATCCGGTACATGTCACCAACGTGGGCATGTTGGTGCTGGCTTTGCTCCTGGCCATGACCTTTGGCCTGGGCTGCGGCATTATTTTTGCCGCACTGGCCTGGTACGTACCGGTGGTCGAAAATCTGGTCAACATGGTTCTGTTGCGCGCCCTGTTCTTTGCCTCTGGCGTGTTTTTTTCGGTGACCGTGTTCAGCCACAAGGTGGGTTCCTGGCTGCTCCTGAATCCCGTCATGCAGATCATTGAAATGGCCCGCTCAGCCATGTCCGTGGGCTATGTCTCGCCCTATGTAGATACGACCTATGTCCTCTTTGTGAATCTCAGCGTGGTGACCGCTGGGCTATTGCTCCAGGGCTTTATGCAGCGCCGCTTGCAGGCTTGAGGTCGGGTTACAGTTCTCAGGAAAGGGATCCCGTCCCCAGCGCCAATTCCCTTCCACCGAGCGCGTCCAGAAGCTGCCTGTCATGGGTAGCGTAAACAACGCTGGTGCCAGCGTCAATGGCCTTGCGCACGGCATTGACAATGGCACGGGCGCTCTGCACGTCAACGCTGGACGTTGGTTCGTCCAGGAGCAGCGCTTTGGGCCGCAGGGCAAGCCGGGCGGCCAGGGCAACACGTTGTTTTTCACCGCCAGACAAGGCGTGGGATGAACGCCCTGCCATGCCCGCAGTCTGGTCAAAGCCAACGGCGTGCATGGCAGCTTCAAACGCCTCGCGCAGCCCTTTTTTTTGCCCGCGCAAGAGAAGCCCCAGGGTGACATTACGATACACGCTGTCGCGCAGGAGGTAGGGTTCCTGCAAGAGCAGTGTCACGTCCCGACGCGGCGCATTCCCGCCGCCACGCCAAAGCAGCTCGCCATGTGCGGGACGTTCCAAAAAGGCCAGCAGCCGAAGCAAGGTGGATTTGCCACTGCCGTTGGGACCGGTGAGGGCCAACACTTCTCCCCGACGCAGGACAAAGGAAGTCAAGGCAAGAACCGTGACTCCTGCATATATCTGTTGAATGTTGTGTCCTTCGTACAGGAGATTCACGTCCGCCCCCGCCGTTTGAGAATCACGAGCAGTGCGTTTACCAAAAAAGCGATGAGCAGCAGCACCAGCCCCAGGGCAATGCCCTGGCCGAACTCTCCTTGGCTGGTCTCCAGAGCTATGGCCGTGGTCATGGTACGCGTAGCATAGCGAATATTGCCACCGAGCATGGTGGCAATGCCCACTTCGGTGACCACGCGACCAAAGGCTGTGACCCCAATCATGGCCACGGCAAAGCGCAGTTCGCGCAAGGTAAGCAGGATAAGTTGCCTGGGAGTGGCGCCCAAGGTAAGCAATGTTTGGCGGCAGCGCCTGTCCAGATTTTCTACGGCCTGGGCCAGCCAGGAAACGACGATGGGCAAGGCCAGGATGGTCTGGCCTATGACCATGCCCGGCACGGTAAACAAGAGGCCAAATTCTCCCAAGGGACCGCGCCTGGTGATGAAGGCGTAGACCACGAGGCCAATGAGTACGGTGGGGAAAGCCAGGAGCGTATCCGAAATGAGGCGCAGAAAGCGACGGCCCGGGAATTGGCAATAGCCCAGCGCAAATCCCAGAGGCAACCCCAGGAGCAGGGCGGCGCAAAGGGCGCAGAAGGTAGAACCTAGTGTGACCTGGATGGCGGAAACCGTGGCGGCATCCATGTGCAGCAACAGTTCCCAGGCTTTGGCAAAGCCCTGTGCAAAATAGTTCATAGTCTTCCCAGACTACAGTGGGGGGGGGACGCCCCCACTGTAGTCATCTGACGGCACTACTTGCCGGCATTGGGGAAGAAGAGCTGCTTACCTTCCAGCTTGAAATCGGCAATGCGCTGCTGTGTGGTCGGTGCCACCCACCAGTCTTCAAACTTTTTGGCCAGAGCGGCCTTGGTCTTGGGACATTGGGCTGGGTTGACCGTAATCACACTGTACTGATTGTAGAGGGCTTTGTCGCCTTCCACAACGATCTTCAAGGGATTGGTTGCGCCCCGCTGCCCTGAGAACTTGATCCAGGTGCCGCGATCGGTAAGGGCATAACCGTTCTTTTCTGCGGCCATGTTCAATGTGGCGATCATACCCTGACCAGCGGAAATGTAAAAAGATTCCTTGTCCGGAGCGAGGTTGGATGCCTTCCACAGCTTGAGTTCGGCCTTGTGCGTACCGGACTGGTCGCCGCGGCTCACAAAGGGTGCCTTGGCCTGGTAAATGGCCTTGAGTGCGTCAGCAGTGGACTTGTCCGCTACCTTGGCCGGATCGGACTTGGGGCCGACAAGGACGAAGTCATTGTACATGATTTGGCGGCGGTCAATGCCATGCCCGGCCTCCACAAAGGCTTTTTCACTGGCCGGGGCATGCACGAGCAGCACGTCGGCATCGCAGTTCTTGGCGATTTCCAAAGCTTTGCCAGTACCCACGGCCACCCATTTGAGTTCAATGCCCGTTTCCTTGAGGAAGATGGGGTTGAGGTATTCCAAAAGACCAGTGTCCTGTGTGCTGGTGGTCGTGGCCATCATGAGTGTGTCAGCGGCCTGCACAGGTGCTGTGGTCAGCGCCAGCGCCAGGACAAAGAGAACGATTTGGGGGAACGTTTTCATCTTTTTTCTCCTTGGGGTGAGTTTTGCAAATGTTTCTTTTTTTCAATATGCTTTTTTTAACTATATGCAATATGTTTTTTTTTACTATATGCTTTCACGAAGTCGAACGGAATATTTGCAACTATCCCTTAGTGGATTGAAATTTCAGCCTTAGGGGAACTGGATAGTGACGAACGGCGAAGATGAGTACCGCATGCTGCTCACCGTAGATGCCCGTAGCGGGCAGTGTCGCTTTGTGCCTCTATCAGCCGACTTCGAGGGTTTGGGCGGTCGACTACTGGCCGTGGCCCTTGCGGGCCAGGAATTAGGCGCACAGACAACGCAGGATCCCTGCCTTGTCCTTGCCCCTGGCCTGCTGGCAGGGTTTCCGACAGCCACGCGTTGCGCCCTGGCCTGCCGTCTGCCTGAGAAAAAGGGCATATCTTCTGCTAGCGCTGGCGGCGCGGCGGCCATGACCCTGGCGCACTACGGCCTGCGGGCGCTTCTGATCAGGGGGCTTGCCCAAGATAGTCTTGTGCGCGACCTTGTGCTGGATGCCAGCGGGGCGACCCTTGTCCCAGCGCCACAAGGCGAAGACGACGGGGATCAATATTCTTGGAGTATGGCCCATCTGGCTGCCCTTTGGCCCCAAGCCCAATGCATCATTACGGCAGGCCCCCTGGGGCGCTTGGGCGTCCCCCTAGCCAGCCTCACATGCAGCGACGTAGCCTTGCGCCCGTCCAGCCATGTCGGCGGGGGCAGTGGCCTGGCCTTGGGTTTGGCGGGCATTCGTGCCATCGTCATTGACACAAGGAATATTGCCCCAGGGCAGAACGCGTCCAGGCCAAAGGAGCTACCACAAATGAACGCTCTGATGGAGGCCATAAGCGCACAGGCCCAAGGCGCGCCTTGTGCCCTGAACTGTGCTGCCTGTGGCCTGCAGGCCAAGAGGCCGGGAAAATGGCCGGGCTTTTCTCAAGTGTGGGCCAGCGGCGATGTGCTGGCAGACGCCGCTGCCCTTTCGCGCTATGCTGCTGTCTGCGATGCCTTGCAAGTAGACGCCTTTGGCCTGGCCACACGCCTGGAGGAACTGGCCCATCGGGGCATCGTGCCATTCGGCCAGGCAGAAATCGTACTACAGGCATTGGATGTCTTGGCCCAACGCCCCGAGACATCCTGGCTGCTGCCCTGGCTGCGGGGCTGGTATCCAGCGCAACGCAAGGCTACAGCACGTACCATATATATGGACACGTTGGGGCTGTGCCGCTTTGCCGCCGGACTCGTGGACAACAATGCCAACGTGCGGCAAGCGTTCTGCGACCTTCCGGCAGTAAAGTCAGGCAAAAACGTTTTTGACGCGTGGCTGGCAAAATGCCTGGAGCTGGAAAGCGCGTAGAACGCAATCGTGAGCAAAGACGCGCTGCGCTGAGACCGCCCGGAAGGCTGAGTTCGGAGGGACGCCATGAAGATCCCATTGCAAGTGCGCTATCGACTGTGGTTTGAATGCGAAGGGGAACATGTCCTGGGTGGCGGCATGATCCGTCTGCTGCGCGAGGTGCGCGACCAGGGTTCGCTGAAAAAAGCTGCGGAACAACTGAACATGCCCTACCGTGGGGCTTGGGGCCGCATACGCAGGGCCGAAGAATCCATGGGCGCATCCCTGCTGGAGAGTAGCCGCTATCGGCAAAAAGGCGTGACTCTGACCCCCTTGGCGCTCAGCCTACTGAACCTTTTTGCCACGCTGGACAGTCGCTGCGCAGCTTTCCTACGGGATAGCCTGAAGAATTCGGAGGACGATTTTTTTGAAATCGGTCAAGAGCCGCATTGCTGATGTGGGGATGCCTACCTAGGCCATAACGCCTACGGATGTCAAATCATGGCCTTGTGTGCATTGAGAAAATGAATTTCAACATACATAAATGGTAGAAAAAAACATAATTGGAAAAGACTTTGAGTACTTGCACGGGCAAAAATATAGTGTAGATGTATAATGTCGAGGAACGAAAGAGGCGGGCCTGATGGCGTCATGCCCATGTTCTTTCCGGCATTTGCATCTTCCAGGAGGTTTCATATGAATGAAGAAAAGGAAGGCCAACAATCGGGGGTGAGCCGCCGCAATTTCCTGCGGGGTTCCATCGTCACCGTGGCCGCAGCCGTGCCGGCGCTCACACTTATGGAGAAGGCAGAAGCCGCATCCAGGGCCAAACAACAGGCCCCGGCGTCCGCTCCCAAACCTGCGGCTGCTCCGGCTCCGGCAGCCAAACCTGCCAAGTCGCTCTTGGTGTTCCGCAAGAACTGCACTGGCTGCCATAGCTGCGAATATGCCTGTAGCCTGTACCATGAGGGCGTCGTCTATCCTGCTGCTGCCCGCGTGCATGTGCGCCGCGTCAAGGGCATTGTGGACGTGGTCAGTATCTGCTGGCACTGCACCGACGCCCCTTGCGTGGAAGCATGCCCCATCACGCCCAAGAAGGCCATTTACAAAGACAAGGAAACCAACGTCATCAAGTATCTGGACGAAAAGCTCTGCCTGGGGATCAAGTGCAACAAGTGTGTGGAAGCCTGTCCGCCTCAGTACTTGCGTATCCATCCCAAAACGGGCAAGCCGCTCTTTTGTGATTTGTGTGGCGGCGATCCGCGCTGTGTCAAGGCATGCAACCGCCAGGCAAGGGAAACGGGCGAAGTTTTGCGCTGCGACACCATCGTGGGTGGCGTACACCGCAGCTTCCGCGACGTGACCCCCGACGATGCCGTGGAAGGGCTGCTCAAGAATCTCTACTATCCCAACGCTGACGGTGGACGGAGGTAAGCGCCATGGCACATAAGGGCGGTAATTTCGGCAAAATTCTGGACATTGACCTGAGCAGCGGCAAGGTCAGCACCAAGACCTTTGACGAGGCGCTGGCGCGCAAATTCATTGGCGGCACTGGCCTGGCCACCTACTATCTGTACACCGAAGTGCCCAAGGGCACGGATCCCATGTCCCCAGCCAACTTGCTCATATTCGCCTCCGGACCCCTCTGCGGCACGGAATGTCCGGGTAATCGGCTATCCGTAAATTTCAAGAGTCCCATTTCTGGCGGCCTGGGCAATGCCTATGTGGGCGGAGGAGTCTCCTCTGAAATGAAATTCGCAGGATGGGACATGGTCATCATCCGCGGCAAGGCCCCAAAGCTCTCCTACATCAGCGTGCATGACGACAAGGTGGAGATTCGTGACGCTTCGGCCCTGGCTGGCAAGGATACCTATGAAACAGAAGAAATGATCAAGGAAGAGATCAAGGATCCAGACGCCAAGTGTCTGGTCATTGGTCCGGCCGGCGAAAACCTGGTGCCGCTGGCCTGCATCATTTCTGAACGCTTCAAGGCTGCCGCACGCCTCGGCAGCGGCGCCGTCATGGGCAGCAAGAACCTCAAAGGCTTTGCCGTGCGCGGCACGGGTTTTGTGCCCGTGGCCCAGCCCGAGGCATTCCACGCTGCGGCTGACGACGCCCTGGCCCAGAACGCGGCCAATGACCGCGCCCCGGGCTTCCGTCAGTTTGGCACGGCCATTTCTCTGGATCAGAATGGCTGGTACGCCGACACCCTGGCTACGCGCAACTACCAGACCGGCTATTATCCCGACGTTGCCAACATGGGCAGCGAGGAGGCCGCACGTACCTTCTGGCAAAAGCATGCGGCCTGTCCCGGCTGCCAGATCCACTGCATGAAGTTTGGCGTGCTGCGCGGCGTGGAGAAATTCGAGGGCCTTGTGGCCGAGGGACCGGAATACGAATCCGGCGTCATGGAGGGATCCAATATCGGCATGTCCGCCCTGGAAGAATCCATGCCACTCATCGAACTCTGTGATGCCCTGGGCATTGACAACGTGGGTTCGGGCAATGCCGTGTCCTTCACCATGGAACTCGTGCAGCGCGGCATTCTCAAGGCCGATGACCTGGATGGCATTGACGCCCAGTTCGGCAATTTCGAAGCGGCCTACAAGCTCTTTGAAGCCATTGCCTACAAAAAGGGCAAGGCTGGCGCACTGCTGGGCAAGGGCACCTGGGCCATGGCCCAGGAAATCGGCGGCGACGCGCCCAAGTACATGTGCGCTGCGCGCAAGCAAGGCATTGCCGCCTGGGATCCACGTACCTCGCGTGGTATGCTGCCCACCTATGCCCTGGGGCCGCGCGGCGGCGTACACACCGACGGTGCTTCGGCCAAGGGCATTGCCGATCGTGTGGTCAGCAGTTCCTGCTGCCTGTGCTACTTCATTCACGGCACCTGGGGCGCTAAGACCAACAGCAACATCATGGCCATGCTCAACACCCTCTGCGGGTACACTATCAATGACGCCGAATACGAGACCCTGGGCAAGCGCATCATTACCTTGCAGCGGGCCTACAGCCACCGCGAGGCTGGCGACAACCGCCAGAGTGACATGCCCTTTGCACGCGTCTACGAACCCATGCCCGAAGGTCCCAAGGCCGGCGCCAAGTGGACGCCGGAAGAGGTGAAAAAACTGCAAGACGACTATTATGCCTATTTCGGCTGGGACGACAACGGCGTGCCCACAGAAGCCTGCCTCAAGAAGCTGGGGTTGGATTTCTGCCTTGACAGTATCAAAGGTTGACATGGCGACAAAACAGTAACCGTCTTTGCTCCAGCGGCGGCGCTTCTGCTGTCCGCTGGGCAAGGCATCTTGGTGCAAAGGGCTGGACGGCAGAACAAAAATCCTTTTTCCTCGCATTCGCCGCCCGCCGCACTGGCTGGTTTCCCGGGAGGTCTGGTATGGACTGCAAGCGCAGAAAATTTTTACAGATTGCTGCGGGCACGCTGGTTGTCGGCGCTGGTTTGGCGGGCGCAGCCCAGGCCGGCGGCGAATTGCTGCGACCGCCCGGGGCCATCACTGAGCCGGATTTTCTCGCGCGCTGTCAGCGCTGCATGCGCTGCGTGGATGCCTGCCAGCCAGCGGCCCTGACTGTGGCACACCTTTTCGATGGACTGCGCAATGTAGGCACGCCCGTGCTGCACATCGACAAGTGTATTCAGTGCATGGATTGCGTACGAGCCTGCCCCAGCGGTGCGCTCAGCAAGGTGAGCAAGAAAGATCTACGCATGGGCGTTGCCGTCATTAACGAAAGCGCCTGCGTTACCTATCTGAAAACCCGGCGCTGCAAGACATGTGTGGATGCGTGCCGCGAATTCAAGGCCATTACGCTCAAGGATCGCCGCTACCCCGTTGTCAACGCGGAGAAATGCACTGGCTGCGGCGCATGCCTAAGGCGTTGCCCCGAACGCGCCAAGGGCGCCATCAGCATGGATGCCAGCAAGGTCAAACGCTTCACTGCGCCTGCGGAACACTTCCTCACGCGTCTGGAGAGCCGCACAGAGGAAGTGCCGCCAGTACCTTTTAGCGAATGGTTTAGCAAACGCCTGGAAACGTTGGCCCAGGTTTACGGCGTCAAGAAATGAGGTTCTGCCATGCTCTGTGATCGTAATTTTCTTGATGACCACGACCGCGTGCTGGTAGTGGGCGGTGGCGTGGCCGGCATGCACGCGGCTCTTACTCTGGCCGCCCTGGACGTGTCGGTCTTGCTGGTGGAGAAGAATGCACATCTCGGCGGCAATGTCCTGCGCCTGGACAAGGTCTATCCCACGGATCACTGCGCTTTTTGCCAGACCTGGTCCACGGCGCGCCAATGCTACGATTCTCCCTTGATTCAGGTGCTGCTGCACACCGAAGTGCTGGGACTTAGCACCGATGGAGAGGGCATCCAGGCAAGGCTTACAATGCGTTGTCCCCTCATTGATCCCAGCCTATGCCTGTTCTGCGGAGCTTGTCGGAATGCCTGTCCGCACGGGGCCTTACTGGAACGCGATCCGGCCAGAACCTGGGATCCGGCCTTGCCGCCCGTCATGCGCGTGGATCAGGCGCGTTGCAATGGCTGCGGGCAGTGTGCGCAAGCCTGTCCCGTGGGGGCCATCAATCTCGAGGCCAAGGATGAGGAGCTGATCGTCCCGGTGACAGATGTCATCTACGCCACGGGCTTTGAGGAACCGCAGCCCGGCGATCCCCGCCACGCACCGGAATTTGGCACTGGTTCACATCCGGACATTCTCACGGCCATGGAATTTGAGGCTTGGCAGAACGAAGGACGCGGATTAGGCCCCTTGTGTACCCCTTCCGGGGGCAAAAGCGTACGCAAGGTGGCCTTCGTCCAATGTGCTGGCGCTCGGGATCGACGACATCTGCCTTACTGCGCCGCCGTATGCTGCATGCACGCCATGAAGCAGGCCCGCTGGCTCAAGCGACGGCAGCCTGCACTGGACATTGCCCTTTTCTACACAGATCTCCGCGCTCCGGGGGCGGGTCAGGAGAGATACATGCGGGCGGGCGCCGCCGAGGGCCTGCGCCTGCTGCGTTCGCGTCCGGGGCTGGTCATGGCCGCTGAACAGGGAGGCGTGGGACTGCGCTATGCCCAGCCAGAAACGGGACGGCCCGTGGGCGAGATATTCGACCTGGCCGTGATCAATGGGGGCCTGGGGCAATGTCCCCTGCCGTCCTCTCGTCCTGGTGCAGACGGCACACCGCACTCTGCGTCTCCAGTCGGCGTACTCAAGGCCGGGTTCTGTGACGAACCGGCTGACGTGGCAGGTTCCGTCATTCAGGGCGCTGCCAGGGCCGTGGCCGCTGTCCTGCGGCGGCACACTGCAGCGGGCGGTGGGTGTTCTAGCAATCCCCAGTCGGCTCCATCCGCCGACTGACTCCGTCTCCGACGGATAGGAGACGTGCTGCTCTCGATTGCGCCGTTCACCAAACGCAGTTTTCCCCTCGATGGGGAGGGTTCAAACTACCAAGGAATTTTTGATGAAACTTTGCGTCTATTGCACGTGCATGGGGCATACGATCCGTACACTGCCGGAAAAAGCCCTAGCAGCAGCTCTTGAGCCTCATGTCCGCCTTGTGAGCGTGGACAGGCTGTGTCATGCTGCAAGCTGCGCGGCCAGCCTGTCCGAGCGCGTACCCAAGGGCCAAACCGTTCAGGTGGTGGCAGCGGCATGTTCCGGCAGCGCACGCGGCGGAATGGCCCTTGCCTGTCTTCGCTCAGCCCTGCCTATGGCGCGCCTTGAGCTGGCGGACATCCGCGAAGGCTGTGCCTGGCAGGCCAACACGGGCGGACAGACGCAGCCGGAGGAGGCCAGTGAGCGCGTCGCGCAGGCGGCGGCCCTGATTCGTATGGCTTTTACGCGCCTGGAATGTCAGGAACCTGAGTTGCGCCCGCATGCGCCAGGCGAGCTTGGCGTTCTGGTAGTGGGCGCTGGCCCGGCCGGTCTGGCGGCGGCCTCGACCCTGGTCGGTCTGGGGCTGCCCGTGACCTTGGCGGATCGTCGGCCCAAGCCAGGCGGTCTGGCCGGACTCTTGGGTAAGCTTTTTCCGCGCATGGAACAGGCCGAAGACGTGTTGGCATCCCTGCCCCTGGCGGGCATCACACTGCGCCTGGGCTGCGAAGTAATTTCCCTGCGTCGCGAGGATGGCGTCTATGTGGCGAGCTTGCGCAGGGGAAAGGAAGACGCGGATGAACGTTTTGACGCCCTCATTCTGGCTACGGGAGCGCAACCAGTGCTGCCTGGAACGGCCTTTGGCGCAAAGCAGCGCAAAGGCATTATCAGCCAAATGGAGCTGGACACCCTGCTCAGCGCAGTGGAGGCTGGCCGGAAAGATTCGGATCAGCTTGCGGCCCAGTACGTCTTTGTGCAGTGCGTGCATGCCCGCAGTGCCGACAAACCCTATTGCAGCGCCATCTGCTGTCCCACGGCTGTGAAAAATGCCCTGCGCGTCAAGAACCTGCGTCCCCAAACGGACGTGACCGTCGTCAACAGGCAGATGGTCATGCCGGGTCTTGCTCTGGAAGAACTCTATGCCGCAGCCATGCGGGCTGGGGTACGCTTTGTACATGTGGAACGTTTGGACGATATCCGAGTTCAGGGCGAGGACAGCGTCGAGGCCGTGCTGCTTCCAAGCCAGGAAGGAGGCGAGGACAGACGCCTGGATGCCGATGTTCTTGTCTGTTCCACGCCCTTGCAGCCGACAGCGGCCAGCGCGGCCCTCGCCCGACAGCTAGGTCTACGCACGGACGACCTGGGTTTTGTGGTCGGACACGAACCCTCCCATCCGCTGGAGGGCGACGCCGAAGGCGTCTTTCTCTGTGGTTCCTGCCGCTGGCCAGCCTCTGTAGAGCAAGCCGTGACCCAAGGCAGGGCCGCAGCGGCCCTGGCCGCACGCTTTGTGCGCCTGGGGCGCATGCCCCAGGACGAAATTCCCGATACACGGGCAGCAGCGCACATTGAACGGGAGTTGTGCAGCGCCTGCGGTCGATGTGTGCAGGCTTGCCCACACGGCGCGTGTGGCTTTCATGCTGAAGGCGAAGTACGCATTGAGGCGGCGCTCTGTCGCCGCTGCGGCGTGTGCGCCGCAGTCTGCCCCTGTGAAGCGGCGCGACTGCCCTTGGCTTCTCCCTCGCCGCGGGAAATTCTGGCCGCCATCCGTCCTTCGCGGCAAAGGAGCCTGTCATGACGCCAACGCTCTCCAGACTCAAGGCCATCTGCGTTTTTGCCTGCCGCTGGTGTTCTCTGCACGGTGTCGAGCGGGCTGGACGCGAACGCATGGCGCTGCCGCCGCAAATCCGCCTCTTGCCCGTACCCTGTGCTGGCAGCATCTCAGCAGACAACATCATACAGGCATTTGCCAATGGAGCCAGCGGCGTGGCCGTACTCGGCTGTCATTTGGGCGGCTGTCGGCATAACGACGCCAACCGTGATGCCCATGCGCGGCTTGCCGTGCTGGCTGACCTGCTGGAAACCATGGGCCTTGACCGCCGTCGGCTCTGTCTTTCCTGGGGCACGGCGCATGAGGCGGAGCAATACGCCAGTCTTATGCGCTCCTTCAGCGCACAACTAGAGCAACTTCCACCGCTGCCCGATTTTTTCCGCATGCCGAAAAATCAAGCGGTCGCCTTGACCGCTGCGGTGCAGCAGGGCTTAGGCCCTGAAAACCCTGTGGATGATGCGACAGAAAATGCGCATGTGCGCGCCCTGGCTGCTGCGGCCCTGGACAAAGGACGCCTGGTTTTGGCCCTTACCCCTGCCGGAGACGATTTTTTACCCGAACTGTTCAGTACCAAAGAAGACTTGCCCCATCTCGTGGCCGGATCAAAATATGCCCTGGCCAAGTTGGTCGGCTGCCTGTTGCGTGAACGGGCGCAGGGGGTCTTGCAAGAATTTGGCCCCCATCAGGGCCTGCGGGAACGGGCCTTTGGCCTGCGCACGTGCAAACTCAGCGTGGCCTGTCGGGCCTGTGACGCCAGGGCACTGCGTCAGATGGCGGATTTGCGCCAAATTTCTTTGCAAGACGTGGAGTTCTTGCCCCTGCCCTGCTCCCTGAACCAGCAAAGAGCCTGCGCCTGCCACCGCCCGCAATGGCCCAGTGATACGTCCCTGCTGATACAGCCGGAGAAAGGGTCTGAAGAGGTTCAAAAACGCATTGACTGGCCGGAACAGCTCTCGCGCTGTGTGCAATGCCACCGTTGCCGAACGGCATGTCCTGTATGCGTCTGCCCTGCCTGCTCCCTGGATCAGATGCCTGCCTTGTCCTATGGCAGCGCCCCCGCTGCCTCGCCCCTGGCCTATCACATGACACGCGCTCTGCATGTGGCCGATGTTTGTGTGCAGTGCGGTGCCTGTCAGGATGCCTGCCCCCAGGGTATCCCCCTGCTGCGCCTGCATCAATCCGTGGCCTCCAGCCTGGCGAACTTGGGCTATTGTTCCGGCGAGGGCATGGCTTCGCCTTTGCGCAGGCAGCGCCTCAAGCTTGCCGCGCCCCAATGGCAGGACAGCCTCAAAGGAGGAACATCGGCATGAGTCATCCCTATGCTGCCGTACTGTCAGCCAGAAATGGCTGGCAATGCGTGGATTGTGGCAAATGCGCTGCCCTCTGCCCCATGGCCGAGACCGCCCTTGCATCCAGCACAACAGTTAGGCCCAACACGCCCAAGGAGGCGGAAACAGCCCTGGCCACAGCGCGTCAGATAACTCCCCGCGGCGCGGTTCAGCAAGTTTTGGCCGGAGAGGCTGTGGAAAACATACCTGCCCTAGTCCACTGCCTGCAATGCCGATCCTGTT
>JAFTCE010000019.1 GCA_017454855.1 Desulfovibrio sp. | reverse complement strand
TTACAGGCTGGCCGTCAGAATGCGGATGACATCCTGCTGGTTGAGAGTCACAAAGCCGTGCATCACGCCGTTGCGGCAGGCAATGCGCGCCATTTCTTCGAACTTGTCCGTGTTGGCAATGCCGCAATCGCGCAAGCGGGAGGGCAGGCCGCAGACCTCGAAAAACAGCCTGCGCAGTGCGGCGATGCTCTGACGACCGACCTCCAGGGGGGCAAGATCGGGAGAGAGGCCCAGAACATTGACCCCAAATTCATGGTACAGGGGTGCAGATGCTTCGTGCAAGCAATATTCCAGGTAGTGTGGCAGGATGATGGCCAGGCCCAGGCCGTGGGTGATATCGTATTTTGCCGAAACTTCGTCCTCAATCCAGTGACACATAAAGGGGACGCCCTGCGTCGGGCCATAGGTAAAGCCGGACAGCGCCCAGGAGGACGCCCACATGATGTTGGCCCGTGCGTCGTCATCTTGGGGATTGTGCATGACAATGGGGATGAAGTGTAAAAGTGTCTTCAGGAAGCCTTCCATGCAGCGTTCCAGCACGTAGAGATTGGGACGCATGAAGTAAACTTCGAGATAGTGACTGAAGGCATCAATGGCCCCGCAAGCTGTTTGGAAGGGGCTGACGGTGCGGGTTTGGGTGGGATCCAGGAAGGATGCAGCAGGGTAGAGCGAAGGGTGGTAGAAGGGGGTCTTGTCCTGCGTCGCCGCATTGCTGACAATGCCGTACGCGTCCATGTCCGTACCCGTGCCGGAGATGGTGGGAATGGTCACGATGGGGAGGAATTGCTGCATCGTGGCCTTGCCGGACAGGAAATCCCAGCAGTCACCTTCATAAAAGACCGAGGGACTCACAAGCTTGGCGCAGTCCACAACGCTGCCGCCCCCCACGGCCAGGAGGACCTCAATGCCTTCCCGCTTGCAGAGTGCAGCAGCGCGGTTCACAGTCGTATGGCGGGGATTGGGTTCAACACCGCCCATTTCGAAAAGCGCAAGGCCCGCTGCCTTGGCCTGCTCTTGAATGGTCTGGTACAAGGGGGTTGTTTTGAGGCGTTCGCTGCCGTAGATGAGCAAAACCTTGCTGCCGTGCCGCAGCAGCTCCGTTCCCAGTTTTTCCAACTGTGCGTGACCAAAATAGATGTGTGTGGGCACATGGTATTCAAAATTCGCTTGCATGGGCGCATGCTCCTTGTCGATGGGTTGAGGGGAGACAGGAAATTCTTTTACGAGCATACACCTTTGTCGTTTGTCGGCAATGGTCGGAAGTTTTTGTGCTGTGGCATAGGCAACAGTTTTGGCAATAACGTTGCGTATGTTGCCTGCGTTCCTGAAAGGCAACCTTCGCTTTTGTGTCACGATCTGGTTTTGGCTATCCCGTCCACGCCTTTGCACAGCAGGGTTCCGCTGATGGCTATGGCGTCTTCCAAGGGCATGCCCTTGCCGTCCGCGATCCATTGTCTGTACATGTCGGCCCCTGCGCTGTGCAGGAAGCAGAGCAGCATGTTTTGCGTTTCAGCGTCAAGACTGTTGAACCATGGCGAATCCTGCCACGCTGTTTTGACAAGTTTGCCGAGCAGGGTTCTGGCAATGTGTTGATAGGCCCTGCTGCAGACCAGTTTTTCATAGAATTCCCCCTGTTCGATGGAGTACAGGAAAAATTCTCGGTGGATGTTGAGGAGGTCTTCTGGCAACGAAAAGCGGGCAATGCGGGCGATATACCCTTTGGCGATGTCTTCCAGCGTGTGGCGTAGCAAATCGTCCAGGCAGTGAAAATGGGCGTAAAAAGTTTTTTTGTTGATTACGGCCCGTTTGCAGATTTCGCTCACGGTAATTTGCTCATACTCCCTTTCTAGAACGAGTTCGCGGAAGGATTTGTCAATGGACGACAGCGTTTTTTTGACGCGCAGATCCTCACGAACCGTTTTTGTCATTGTTTTCTCCGTTAAGCTACTTTTGGGGCAAAAGCGTTGCTTATGCTACGACCAATCGCCGTCAGTCCGTTGTCGCGAGGGCATTCTTTCGGTATCTATTCTCTTGGAGAGGTAACCGCCGTTGCACAATGTTGTCAATGATCTCTGTGGCAACGGGGATGTGCAGAGGTCATCTACATGGGGGGAACACAGCATGATACGGCACATTTTTATGGCTTCCATGAAGCCGAATGTCGAGGCACATGTTGTCGATGAGGCTATTGCGGAACTTCAGACATTTGAAGGCAAAATTTCCGGCATGAGCGGGCTTGTGGTGCAAAGAAATCTCGGCTGGTTCAACAAGAAAATAGACATTGTCCTGACAGCGGACTTTGTGGACAAGGCCGCGTGGGATGCGTTCATCAACCATCCGCAGCATGCTGCTATTGTGGAAAAATACATGCCGCTGTACGATGCTTCAAGTATAGCGACAGCACAGGTAGCCTTGTAGAGGAGATGCTTGCAAACGCGATTGCTGGCAAATCATGGAGGAAAGAGCATGTCTGTGACAGTCATCTTGCGTTATGAAGGCACATCTGCAGATCGTTTTGACCGTGAGTATTACTGCAACACGCATATGCCCAAGGCCAAACGGGAATGGACTCCGTACGGCCTGCTGGATGCCAGGGTGTTCTTCCCTGCCCTGCAAGACAGCCGCAAGGGGACGGTATGCATCTGCGAATGCGTGTTTTCTGACGAGGCAGCCGTGAAGGCTGCGTTTACCGCAGCCTGCACCAGGGAGCTTGTGGCGGACATTGCCAATTTTACCGACTTGCCCATGACGCCCGCAATCCTGAAGACACTTTCAGCGGAAGGGTAGGGCTTGACAATGGAGAACGCAAGCATGGGCAGACGTTACGCAAGCCGTCTCGCACGAAACATCCATCAGGTAAATTAGCGTTTCAGTGACACTGGAGGGGAGAATGAAACTGCTGGCGATCAATGGAAGTCCCAGAAAGAAGTGGAATACGGCGCAACTGCTGGAGCAGGTTGTGGCTGGCGCACAGGAGAAAGGCGCGGAAGCGGAACTTGTCCATCTGCGCGATTTGAAATACACGGGATGCGTGAGCTGTTTTTCCTGCAAAAAAATTGGCGGCCCGTCCTACGGGCGCTGTGTTCTCAAGGACGACCTGCGCCCCGTGCTGGACAAGGCCCATGCGGCGGATGTGCTGGTACTCGGCACCCCCTTTTATATCTGTGCGGAATCGGCCTTCATGCGCGCCTTTGAGGAGCGCCTCTGGTTCCAGTATCTCTTGTATTCCAACGTCAAGCCACCGCTTTCTCCGCGCAAAAAAGCCACGGCGCTGGTCTATACCATGAATGTCAAGCAAGAGGAGATGGCGGTCTACGGCAAAGACCATATCGTAGCCACGGCGAAGCGCCTTATGGAGCGCCAGTTCGGCCCCTGCGAAGTGCTGCTCAGCTGCGATACGCTGCAATTTGAGGATTATTCCCAATATGATACGGACATGTGGGATGAACAGGCCAAACGCCAGCGGCACAATACCGTTTTTCAGCAGGAATTGAAGGACGCTCGGGCGCTGGGACAAAGACTGGTGTCGTAGCGGAGGCCACAATACGATCTAGGGGAGAACTGTATGGCAAAACTCTTTTGCAGCATTGGCACAGGGCCTGGCATTGGTTTACAGACGGCCTTGCGTTTTGCCAGGGAAGGCTTTCAGCCTCTTCTGGCCGCCCGCAACGCCAAGAGGTTGGACAGCATGGCCCGGGAAATTCGCGAGTGTACTGGCATGGATGCCGTCATTGCCGTTCTTGACGCCGCCGACAACGGTCAAATAGCCGCCCTGATGGAACGTTGGGGCACAGAGATTGAAGTCTTGCACTACAATGCCGCCGTATTGCGACCGCAATGCCTTGAGGATGCCACTGCGGACAGTCTCGCCGAGGACATGCAGGTAGACATCATCGGGGCGCTGGTGGCTGTTAAGGCGGTCATGCCCCACATGCGGCAACGCCGGTCTGGCACCATCCTGCTGACCGGCAGCGGCTTCGCGCTGTTCCCTTCCAGGGAATTTTTGGTTCTCAGCATGGCTAAGGCCGGGATTCGCTGCCTGTGCCAGGCGCTTTTTCCCGATCTGGCACAGGACAACGTGCATATCGCCAGCGTGCTGGTCAAGAAGGCCGTGGAAGCCAGCCAAGGCGACCCGGAACGCATTGCCGATGTCTTTTGGAACCTGTACCAGCAGCCGCGGCAAGCCTGGACGTGGGAGGAAAGTTTCGGATAGTTCCTGGGCTTTTTCAGGACGGTGGACGGCACGGTGTACTCCTGCGGTTGGCAAAAGCTAACCGCTTGCGCTTGGCCGGACATGGTGTATGCTGCGCCATCGTGAACGCCATTTGCCAAAGGAGCAACCATGGACATCTATGCTGTCAATGCCAGTCCCAGAAAGAAGGGCAATACCGCCACACTGCTGCAACATGCCCTGGACGGCGCCAGGGAAGCCGCAGGAAACAGCGCGCATACGGAGCTGCTGCATCTCTATGCCTACACCTATACCGGCTGTAAGAGCTGTTTTGCCTGCAAGCTGAAAGGGGGGAAGTCCTACGGTCGGTGCGCGATCAAAGACGACATCACGCCCGTGCTGGAAAATCTGTCCCAGGCGGACGCCATCATCTTCGGCTCGCCCATCTATTTTGGGGGCGTGTCCGGTATGTTGCGCTGCTTTGAGGAACGGCTGCTCTTTCCCTACCTGACCTATACCGAGGGCCATGCCAGCATTGCGCCCAAAAAAATCCGCACGGGCTTCGTTTACACCATGAACGTGCCAGCTGCCCTGATGGAGGAATGGAAATATCCTGAACGGTTAAGTATGATGGAAGGCTATGTGGGCCATATCTTTGGCAGCCAGCCGCAGGTGCTGCATGTGAACAATACCGTACAGTTCAGCGACTATTCCAAATACGTCTGCACCATGTTTTCCGGCGAGGAAAAAGCCAAATACCGCGAGGAGCATTTTGCCGAGGATTGCCACAAGGCCCATGCCCTGGGCGCGGCCCTTGTCACGGCATAGGCGCAGCACAATCGGAGCGACGGCTGACCCGCCGCTCCCACGGTCAATGGCAGGGGACGTGAAGTTGGCAACGCGCCAACCTAGGGCATGATGCTGGCGACTTCGGCCTGACGCCACTGCTGCACCAGGCGCAAGATATGGTCGGCCACTTCCTGTTCCTTCTGCTGATAGGTGTGGCCCGTCTTCTGGATGAAGATCAGCGTGTTGTCCTGCGCCGTGGGCATGTGGCTGTTGATGGTGCGCAAAAAACCCGCAGGGTCGCCATAGGTGAAATTGTCATAGGTGCCGATGAGGAGAGCGCCGCTGTGCGTCATGCGGGCCACCTGCGAAAAATCCTTGTCCGCCTCCACATGCACGTTGTTCAGGGTGTCCGTGAACAGCCATTGCCAGGCCGTGTCCGCCACGCAGTCAATCCAGCCCAGCAGGGGGAAGGGCAGCATTTCCTGGCCCTGGCCGCGCCCCACCATACGGCGGACGCAGTCCTTTTCTTCCTCCGTCACCTGACTGGTCAGCCAGGTGATGTTTGCTGGGCTGAGCAGGATGAAATGCTCCACCTTGGGGTCATGCGTCTGTGCCAGATAGTGGATGATCTTGTTGGCCCCCAGGGAGTGCCCGGCAAGGATGATGTGCCTATATCCAGCCTGAAATGCGTACCGTACGTAGGCCCCCACGTCGTCGTCAGTGTCGTCGAAATTTTCGTTCCACGAGCCGATGACTTCCTCCTTGCCCGTCTTGACGTTGTGGGTCTGGATGCGCCCGAAGGCGTCGTTGGTCTGGGCATAGATAAAATCCACGCCGCCCGCGTTCAGTGTCTGGCCAAAATTGTAGTAAAAGGGATTGGAATAAAAGTTTCCGTGGATGCCCGTGATGGCAACGACCACGGTGTCTGCCTTCGTTTCTGTGAACAAAACGCCGTTGAGCAGGACACCGCGTTGCGTGGGCACATTGAGCTTGCGAAGAGCCATCTTATGCCTCCTGGCCGTGCAGGCGCTGCACGCACTGGTGGTCGGGGGTGTGATAGCAGGCATTGCAGGAAAGGCAGCGCGAGGGCCGCGTGTCGCCTGCCTGCCAGCGCGCCACAAGGTTCGGCTCGCAGATGAGGGGTCTGGAGAGGGCCACATAGTCGATACCGTCCTTGTTCACAAGCTCGTTGACGGTTTTTAGGCTGCGCAGACCGCCCACGAGAATAACTGGTGTGGACACAAGGGCCTTGAGGCGCAGAGCGGCATCCCTGAAATATGCCTCATTGACGTCGGGACGCACGTGGGGGCGCGATGTGTAGTTGCCACTGACCTCAATGGCATCAATGCCCACGCGGGCCAGCAATTCGCAGGCGGTCAGAAAATCTGCCTGCGTAAGGCCGCCCTCGCTGAAGTCCGAGCAGTTGATCTTGATGAGGATAACGAAGCGCTGGCCCACGGCCTGGCGCACGGCGTCATAGATTTCGACCAAAAGACGAGCGCGGCCTTCCGCACAGCCGCCGTATTCGTCCTGACGCTGGTTGCAGAGCGGGCTCAGGCATTTGCTCAGGCCGAAAAAATGCGCGGCGTGAATCTGCAGGCCGTCATATCCGGCCTTTTCCGCCCGCAGGGCAGCTTCCCGATACACCTGGACGATGCTCCTTAGGTCTTCTCGCGTCAGCGCATTCACGGATTTCAGGACGCCGTGTCCGGCGGCGTCCGGGACAAAGGTGTCCAGCAAGGCTGCCTGGAGAAAAATAGGGCTTCCCTCGGCATGGACGGCAGCGGTGATGCGCTTGTGCCCCTCCACGTGGCTGTCGTGACTCAGGCGCATGGCCCCAGGCAAGGGTCCGTCATAGGGCGAAATGGACGTGAAGCCGGTAATGATGGCACCTACCTGTCCCTGGGCGTACGTGCGGTAGACGTCAACAATGGCATCCGTAACCAGGCCGTCGGAACCCGCCATGCCCAGCCATGTGGCGGAACGGAAGACGCGGTTCTTCAAAACAATGCCTCTGAGGCTGGTGGTGTCGAATATGGTGTGCATGCCTATGCTCCTTATGCTGAAAGACGGTTTGAAAACTTGACTGCAAAAAAAATAACGCATAAAGCATATTGCACAAGTACGCAGAATTTTCTAACCGTCAAAGATTTCTATCTCTGGGGTATATATGAAAAAAACAACACCAAAAGGGATAGATTCTCCGTCCGTCTATGCAGACAGATGTCCCTTGCTCTGTGCGTTGGACATCATTGGCGGCAAGTGGAAGCTGCCCATCATCTGGTTTTTGTCCCAGGAAGAGCATGTGCGTTTCAATGAGCTACGGCGGCGCGTCAGCGGCGTCACCAACATGATGCTGGCCAAGTGTCTGCGGGAACTGGAAACGGACGGTCTTGTACGGCGCACGCAGTACGAGGTCATACCGCCGCATGTGGAATACTCGTTGACGGCCTCGGCCAGGGAACTCGTGCCCATCCTGCGCAAGCTCTATGCCTGGGGCGCGGCGCATGCCAGCAGGGATGTTCCAGTAGCGGCTTCGTAAGTGCAAGCTCCTGGGCTTAGGGGACGGAGAGAAATAGGGTGCATGGCAACAATGCCGAAATTCTTCTGACAATAAGCAGAGAATTCTAAATTTCTTGACAAACAAGAAAACTGGGGATAAATATATTCTTTATACCGCGTGGTGAAATTTCATGTTTCGGTATTTCCAAAGCAAACAATGGGGAAGTAGCTCAGCTGGGAGAGCATTGCCTTCGCAAGGCAGGGGTCGGGAGTTCAAGTCTCCTCTTCTCCACCACACCTCAAATCCATATCGCCCCACAAGGTTCCTAAGACCGCGTGGGGCTTATCTTTTGCTCTTTTCTTACGTCCCAGAAAATCTCAGAAGTGTATGACAGTCGTGCCTCTGTAAGCGTCACCTCACAGCGAGATAGATTGCCATTATTTTTTATTGCAATAAAAAAAATTTTTTGGGGGAGCGTCATGGCATGCTGTTGCGATTGCAGAATGCTTTTTTGTCTGGTGCGATGTTCAAGGCCATGATTGCTCAAACTACGCCGGTGTTCCTGGCGATGGCTTGGCATGACGTAATCTAAACTTGTAACGCCAAGGTACATAGGCTAACGAATATCTTCACCAAAACTATACAAGTAGCATATGGCATGGGAAGTTGAATACACTGACGAGTTCGAGTCATGGTGGTGTGAACTCGACGAACGACGGCAGAATTCTGTGGCCGCGTCTGTCGCTCTTCTTGAGGCTCGTGGGCCGAACCTACCGTTTCCGTACTCCTCGTCGGTCGTCACGTCCCGTCATGCACACATGAGGGGGAATTGCGGACGCAGAGCGGAGGGACACCCCTGCGCGTACTTTACGCCTTTGATCCGCGTAGGGTAGCACTACTGCTGATTGGAGGTGACAAGACAGGGCGGGATGACTGGTACGAGCGTTATGTCCCGCTGGCTGACAGGTTGTACGACGAACACCTCAAGGAAATTTCTGAGGAGTAACTATGGCAAAGAAGTTCGCCAGACTTCTGGAGGGCATGAGTAAAGCGCGGCTGGCGTGTATTCGTGCTGAGGCTGACGCGATGATCCAAGAAATAGACCAGGCGAAGATACTCAGGACGCTCGACATGAAACAGGCTGATCTGGCGGAGTGCCGAACAACGTGCCAGCCAAGAAACGCCGACATGGAAGTACGCGCATAAATCCGCACTTGCGCCCAAAAGGAGCATGCAAAACAGAAGCAAAGATTTTCCTTTCTTGTAATGCGCTATACGGGGTAAATGCCTTGACGGACGGTGATTATAAGGGTTGTACGCCGTTCGATGTTGCAAAGAAACAAGGCTATACAGAAGGAGCCAGGCTACTTGAAAAAGCTATGCCTTCCTTTGCCAAAGAGGATGATGACAGGCTTTTGGCCCTTGTTAAGGGACTCTACCTGCCAACCTTTCCGGCTTCCGAAGGCTATTTGCCCGCTGGTCGAGCCTTTGGGAAGTACTTTGACGATCCCAAATGGATAATCACGGATAAGCAGCGCGAATACATGCGCATGGTCTTTACCGGCGTATTCGATAACAACGGCAAGAAGGCACTCTTTGATTTGGAGCTGAAAGTTTCAGATATTTCAAAACCAGCTATGCTCCCAGTGTGTGCATGGGTCAACCGAAAGCCTCAGTCTGAAGACGCTCACAACGACATGCTCTTTGCCGCTTTTCTGGAAACAAAGTAGGTGACAGGTTCGCCGTAAATCTGCTCTTGCCAACCAAAGAAATAATGGCTAAATATAAAGGAACCCCGACACGTTGCTGCCAGCAGCGTGTCGGGGTTGGCACGGCGCGGTGAGCGTCCCTGCGCAACGGCTACTGCATGTAGAACAGTTTTATGACCCCGACCCACTGCCTTTGGGCCGGGGTCATCTATTTACATGGCATCAGTCGCCAGCAAAAGAACCAAGGCCACAGCGAGTAAGGCGAAAACAAGTTTCCACATGGCTGTGCCCCCCTTTTTCCGTTTGCGCCGTGCCGACGCATAGGCCAGAGGGTAGCCGCGCAGGGGGAAGAGTACAGGGAATGCAGGCAGGAAGCAAGGAGGGATGCTCTATACGTCCTCAAACAACCGATGGGCCAGATACAAAATTTGCTTGGCCTTGGTTGGTGCCCTCAACGATACCCTTGCCAAACCCGAGCGAAATGGCTATACAGAAAGGAACCCCGACACGCTGCGGGTAGCAACGTGCCAGGGCTGGCACGGCGCGGTGAGCGCCCCTGCGCAACGGCTACTGCATGTAGAACAGTTTTATGACCCCGACCCACTGCATTTGGGCCGGGGTCATCTATTTACATGGCATCAGTCGCCAGCAAAAGAATCCAGGCCACAGCGAGTAGGGTGAAAACAAGTTTCCACATGGCTGTGCCCCCTTTTTCCGTTTGCGCCGTGCCGACGCATAGGCCAGAGGGTAGCCGCGCAAGAAGCATAGTACAGGGAATGCAGCCAGGGTGCAAGGAGGGATGCTCTATACGTCCTCAAACAACCGATGGGCCAGATACAAAATTTGCTTGGCCTTGGTTGGTGCCCTCAACGATACCCTTGCCAAACCCGAATGAAATGGCTATACAAAAAGGAACCCTGACACGCTGCGGCCAGCAACGTGCCGGGGCTGGCACGACGCGGTGAGCGCCCCTGCGCAACGGCTACTTCAAGTGAAGGTTAGTTAAACGACCCCGACCCACTGCTTATGGGCCGGGGTCAGCTATTACATGGCGTCAGTCGCCAGCAACAGAACCAAGGCCGCAGCGATCAAGGCAAAAACAAGTTTCCACATGGCTGTGCCCCCTTTTTCCGTTTGCGCCGTGCCGACGCATAGGCCAGAGGGTAGCCGCGCAAGGGGCACAGTACAGGGAATGCAGCCAGGGTGCAAGGCTGCAACGCTGCACGGGAGAGTTCGGTTCAGCCAGAAAGCGGGCAGCTTGACATCCTCAGAAGGAGGTGAGTCTGGACAGGGATTCAGCGTTTTCTTCTGACGATGGGCTGATCATCGAAGGTGTCGAGTAGCTCAAGAAAAAGCCTTTTGCGGCGATGCTCAGTGCGCAAACTGTTCAGATACTGCATCCACTCGGCTTTCTTCTTCTCCTGAAGCATAACCTCGCCGACTTTACGCAGATACTTGACCGCCGTTTCATAGCCGCGCGGCTTGACCAAGGCTATGTGTTCTTGGGCCAAAGACTTCCATATCTCCACAGCCCGCAGGGGAGCATGCGTCTTTATGGCCTCCGCCACATTGATGTCCAAAGTGTCGTACGATGAAATGTTGTTCCTGTCGTGCAGATCGTACCAGCGCAGGACTTCTTCTGGTTTGTTCTCGGCTATGGCGATGTTGATGAGGACGTGAGTAGCGGGGAAAGAACCGTGCGCTTTTGACTTTGGAGCACACATGTCTGATGCCGATAAAGGCCATTGGGCCTGTTCCCAGGGAATGCGACCGCTGACGAGGTATTCCAGCAGGCATTGACGCATGGTCGGCCACAGACCGAGGTGTTCCGCAGCTTCTTGGCATTTTTCGAAAGCCTGCGCCGATGGGCTGCGCACGAATGCCTCTACGTGCAGGATAGTCACTGCTGACCAGTCTTCGTGACGGATTCTGATGTCCAGAAGCAGCTCCCGAAGCTGTGCGGCAATTCCGCTAAGGGATTGCTCTGTTGCCGCGACGCCCCTCCGAATCCAGCGCTCCGCCTCTTCATACCGTTGGCCAACAATCAGACGTTGGACAAGACGTACATAGCTTTGGGTTTTGGGGGCTTCTTCCTGGCAAAGAGAGATACTCTCATCGTGCCTGCCGGCCTGTTCCAGGGCATGGACGATCCAATCGACGAACGCATCCCGCGCATACCTGTTGTTTTCGCCATCTTCCTGCCAACGAGGATCGCTGTGCAAGCGTTGGAGCAGCCTGTCCGCCACAACATTCCAGGCGCTGGCGGGATGCTTTTGCCGCAGATAGTCGGCGCAGGAAGAGCAGATATTGTAGGAATCGGCGAGTACGCCATCCAGCGCCCACAGCAAGCGTTCTGTCTCTGGCAGGGAAGACGCTGCCAATGCCTTGGGGATCACCTCCAGACACATGGCTATCTCATACGCCGTCATGTCATCATTGCTTGTTTCAATGAGGCTGAGGCCACGATCCAAGAGTTCTTTGCCGAGAGTGAGGACGTCATCGGCTTGACCAGCGGCCAACAAGGCTTCCAGCCTGTCGTGTATGCCTGAGTAGTCAGGGCCATCGTCGTCCCCGGAGTTCCAGTAGGCTGATTCGCTGCTGATCGTGCGAATATCCCTTTGCACACGGGCTTTGAGCGAGGCGAAATTGCCGCTGTCCAGTTGCGCCTTGTCCAAAAGTTCCGACAGGAGTTTGGGGTATGTTTCTGCATAGCCCAGGATCATGCTGACAAGTTGGGCCTTGGTTTTCTTCTGGAGCAGGCTTTCCACAAGGGCCATGTTCCTACTGGAATCATCCTCTCCGTCTTCCTCCCCTGTGCCAGAATCCAGGCAGGCCAGTCGTGCATCCAGCGGATCGGCAAGGGGAACAGGCTTGCCCTGGTCGATGCTGGTCAGATATTCGAGCAGGGTCGCGACACTATGTTTGCAGAAAAACGCATAGGGACATGTGCAATGGGATTGAAGATCGCCCTTGGTGTCCATGCTCACCTGGACGGCATAGGGCTTGGAACCACGCACTGTGGCTACGATGATGCCGCTCTCGGTCACGGCCAGATCCTCCACCAGGCCCCGGCGCTGGTATTCGCGCCCACGACTGGCGACCTGGCTTCCCGCCCGCTCGACAATATCGCTCCAGGAAAGACGTTCAAGGGATTTCAGTGACACTTGTGGCTTTGGCATCGTCGACAACCCGGTATCTGTCTCTGCAAAAAAGCTCACCAGCAGGGGCATTGAAGATCCTGCCCCTGCTCGCTGGCTCTCTGCGTCATGGTGGAAACGACGCCTCTGTTTTTCTCAACCAGAGGCGTTCTCTGCTTTTGCGCTCTTGCGCTGAAACTGGGTTATGCCGAAGCAAGTCCAGCCTTCTTCCAGACTTCGTTCCGGGCCGCCGTGGTTTGTGGCGTGGATGGCTTGGCTGCCTGGAGGTACGTATTGAAGGCGGTCATGTTCTTGGCAAAAATGATATTGTGACTGTCATCGTTCCAGCCTCGCACGGTGATGCTCTGCTTGGCATCGTCCTTGCGCGTGATGACCATGTCCGCACCTTGCATCTTCTGCACAATGTCCGCCTTTTTCAGATCCTTGAAGAGCAACGTCACGCCGCCACTGGTTTTGGCAATGACATCCTTGCCCCAGGCTGTCTTGTCATACACGGCCACGTCATGCCCGTTTTGACCGCTGATCGTGTCATTGCCCTTGGCGCCGTAAAAGACGTCGCTGTTGGCCGTGCCGGTGAGCTTGTTCGCCTTGTCGTTGCCCTTGTACATCTTGCCAGTCTCGTTGGAGAGTAACAATGCAACGGTGCCCTCGTCATCGCTCGTGATGCTGTAGGTCACGCCGTTTTGGGTGAGGGCAGTGCCGTCCATGTTCACGCTGCCCAGTGTGCTTGCGCCTGCCTTGAGGGTAAAGGACGTTTTGGCCGCCATTTTGAGATTGCTCGAAAGGACATATTCCCCAGCGGCCTGATATTTGGTCACGGTGGCGGTGAACTTCAGCCCGTTATGGCTGAGAGGGTTGATAACATACATATCTTTGGCTTCACTATAGGTACTTGTGACCTCCCCTTGCAGCATGGGCTTGCTTTCATTGGCCACTGTGCGCAGGTCATAATTGAGAATAGCGTCTTTTTTGAGCCGGGACATGGTACTTTTGCTGAAATTCCAGCCGTTGCCGGCCAAGGACAGGATGCCGCCCTTCTGCACAGTGTCGCCAGCTATGTTACCCCGAGAGAGGACAAGCGTGCCGCCGGATTTGACGATCGTTGCCGAAGCACTGCCACCGGCTATCGTCAAGATGCCGCCCTTGCTGACAACGGTGCTGTAGACAAGACCGCTGCCCCGCACGACAGCCTGACCGCCATTGAGAATCTTTGTCACGTTCGCTCTACCACCGCTCAGCAGCATCGACGCGCCAGCAGCCAGGCGCGCACCTGAGGCAAAGCCGCTGTGCATCAGCAGCAGACCGCCCTCATTGACTCTGGTCATCAAGGCGCTGCCGTTGCTGTACACGATCTGGCTGCCGGTATTGACGGTCGCGCTCACGGCGCTCCCATAGGAAACAATCTGTCTGCCGTCCTCAATGATTGTCTTTTGGGCAGTGCCATTACCAATAATTTGCTGGACGCCGCCGCTCAAAATGGTCGTCTTGAGCGCGCTGCCGCCCACATACTGCGTACCGCCGCTGAGTTCTGTAAGGCTGGCAAAGCTCTCATAATCAGAATTCAGTTCTTGCCAACCGCCCTTAGAGACAGTTGTCTTTATGGCGCTGCCGTTGACTATTTGTCCTGCGCCCTTGCTGATAAAGGTGGCGTATGCTTTTCCATTTAAGCCAACGTATTGGCTCCCCTTGCTCTTGATTTGCGTGTTGGAGGCGTAGGCAGAGATGACTTGATACCCGCCATTGTATATGGTCGTGTCCAGGGCGCTACCAGCGTGTTGTACGCCACCGCTGCTGATGTTTGTCTTCGTCGCTGTTCCGACGACCGTTTGTTCGCCGCCCTTGATTGTGGTCTTGACCGCCTGGCCGGAAACATACTGCGAACCACCAGCGTTGATGGTTGTGGCCGAAGCTGCGCCTTTAATCCTTGCGCTCCCGCTCCAGAGCAGGGTCGTGCTGATAGCAGTGCCGTAGCCACTCTGATACCCGCCAAAACTGACCACGGTCTTCACTGCGCTGCCGCCAGAGAGATATTGTGTGCCGCTGGCCTTGAGCTGCGTATTGGAAGCCGTGCCGCCGTAAATCGACTGCACACCACCTCTACTGACCGTGACGGTTCTGGCGATGCCGCCTTGAGAAATGATTTGGGAACCACCACTCATGATCGTGGTGGTTGAGGCTCTGCCATAAGCAGAGATAATCTGTGACCCCCCCCAGCTGATCGTGGTGGAAAAGGCTTTACCATCGGGGGCGATCATCTGAACGGCATACGCAGAAATAAGCGTCGTTTGGGAGGCCACGCCGCCGTCCACGACAATCTGGGTACTTGAGTGGTAGATCTTAGTATTGTAGGCTTTGCCGCCGCCGACATATTGGCTGGCGTAGTTTGAGACAACTGTGTTGTACGCAGAGTCGCCAGGGCCAAGTTCCTGTATCATCTCTTTACCATAAAGCTTTTTATTTTTATATACTGCCATAGGGCAAACTCCTTTGTTATTGATCTACGATCTGGAATATCAGCAGCAGTGAAAAAGAGCAAAAATGTGGGGGACTCTTTTGATAGCTCTAGGAATACATTCCTCCATCTATGCCGCCCGAGGATATTGTAAAGAGGTCGCGATACAATGCATGACTATGACTATGAAAAATTCCACGGCAACACTGCACACCCATTTTGCAGTCGGAACGCATTATAAGTTGCTCTCTTGATACTCTTGCTCACTGTATTTCCTGATGAGCGTCAGTTGCCCTTCAGGGATGATGTCATTGTAGACCTCAGACAGCGGAATCCCTGCAATGCCTTCGGCGCGACGAACGGCATTGATATGCTTGATCAGCATCTTGAGATTTTTCTGCATATGGACGCTCATAATATCATTACCACGATATTCTGTGGCGACAGTGTCTAATTTGTCGTCAACAGTCTCAGCCGGTAAGGCGGCGAGTTCCTCAACGCTTCCTCGATAATGGTTCGTGCAGGTTTCGAGTTGTCGAAAAATCTCCTGCATACGCATCAGCGCGCTCTCCCTGGCGTCCCTTTCTAGACTGTCCGCTGATTTTTCAAACACTTCAATAATATAGAAGCAGCGGAACGCCATGTTGCGTATGGACTCGGCGTTATAAAGGGAGGTGCGTATGCTGGCGGAAAGATTGGCATCCCTTTCCCTGACCAGGGCAGCATTTCGATCTTCCAGCAGACTTTGGAATTGCGTCAAATTGCTTTTCATCAAGGGGGATGCGGCGGCGTCAATGATCTTGGAAAGTTCCTTCAAGGGATCGCCCTGGAGATCGACATGTACCAGTTTGTCTGAGATTTTTTTGCGTTCACCGCCACCAACTTCCCTTCGACGTTCTCGCGATGTCTCTTTCGCAGATTCTGACCCAACCATAGCAGTCAGCGCTTTCTGTAATTCGGTAGCTCTCTGCAATCCGGGAACATTGACAGACGTGAGGACGAGGCGAAAGCCAAGGTTGCGCGCCGCATACGGCTGGGCTGGCGAAGCACCCGTATCCGCCCCTGAGAACAAACGACATTCTACGCGGCGTCCAGGCCAGACATCACGCTCGTCTGTGGAAAGGAAGCTCCCTCCCTTGCTTACCATGCCGCCCTGTGCCCCATGAAGACGGCGGATCATGTGGCGCCCGGATACGTCACTGACGGTAAAGCGAAACGTACTGTTTACCAGCTCTGCGACATTGCCCCCCATGTCGTACAAGCCAAGGTAGTTCGGAGATCGGCTTCCAATGGGCATGGGTTGCGTATAGCGTAGGCCGAAGACGGCATAATCAGCTACCGTTTTCCCTTCCTCCAGCGGGAACTCATCGAAATTCAGTTTTTCCGGGGGCAGGTTTCCCCCACGCGCAGCAAATTCCCATTCTTCCTCCGAAGGAAGTCTTAGAAAACCAGGAACACCTTCTATGGAAGGCAGTTCTCTGCTGTGATGGGCAAGCAACCAGGAATTGTATTTTTCTAAAAAACGTTGCATGGCGTACCAGGAGATACCAGCGCGCGGCAATTCGGCACGCTCATCGGGTTTAGGGGAATCTCCCATCACGGCATGCCATTGCGCATTGGTCACCTCATATTTTCCGATAAGGTAGCAGGCGCAATTGCGCCCTCCAAGTTTGTGGAGGATCGGTCGCCAGGACTCAGGCAAGTTATCCTGTCGAAAGGGGGCACCTACATAGGCATCAATGCGGCGCTCGTAGAGGCTCCGTTCTTCTCCGGTATCGCCAATTCCCATGGTAAACTTTTTATCATAGAGGGCACCGGAAGAAGGCAATACGACGAGGCGGAAGACCATTTGTAAGCCGTTCGGCATGGGCAGCACTATGTCATCCTGATCGGGATGGGGATTCCATGCCAGACCAGGTTTGCCGGGATTGCTCTCAGAACGCAGTGCCCCGAAACTCCATACGGGCAGGAAAAGGCATAGAATTGCCATAAGGTAGGGAATATTTTTGCAGAGGTTCACCATGATTCCATCTACTCCGTAGCACGGGAGAACGCATCCTTTACGTTCTGTTCTGCTGCCTGCGTTTCTTTACGTTTTTGAGCTGCACGTTCCTGTTGGCGCGCGAGTTCCTCCTGTTCCTGTCTCTCGCGTTCTAACTGCTCGCGTTGACGTTCTAAACGCTGACGCTCCAATGCCCGCTCCTCTTCATCACGTTTGGCCTCTTCCAGCTTGGCGCGCTCTTCTCGCAAGCGTTGCTCTTCACTTTCTTGTGCGGCACGTTGCGCAGCAAGACGTTCTTGTTCCTTTTGCGCTTCGAGTCTTTGCTGTTCTCGCTGCGCATTCAGTTGTGGTTGTTGTAGTTTTTCTATAGTTTGACTATACGACCGTGGCAGTTGTCGCGTTGCTTCATATACCTGGCTTTCCTTTGCTAAATTTTCAGCTTTTTTTCCTGCAAGATCGCCTGTAACATATGTAGATAAGCCTAGAGTTCCTAGTGCAAAAATTGATTTAGTAATACTAACCACGAAGTTTTCAGCTGTATCAATAATAATTTTGTCTCTTCGTATAAAATATTCATACAATGCATATAGGGATTTTTCCTTGTGCTGATACTGTACAGCTAATTCTCCATGCCAGCCCCAGATGTCTTTGTTCACGATTTTCTTTTCTGGCGGCTTGGGACTGACATAGTACGCTTGTATCCTTTGCCCAGCATGTCCATGTACAGCGAAATATGGCCCGGCATAGCCTTTCACCATGTCGTAAAAATTATCGGGAAAAGGTCCAAATTGCTCGTCAGTGAGGCCGACATCACTGGGCTGCTTTGCAGAGCAGCCTACGAAAAGGCATAGGATACAAGTGATACGTAGTACTTTACAAAAGGTATTCATCCCCACACTGCCTTGCCGTGATTTCGTTTTTAGTTCCCTGCACAGGGGCTATCCGGTCTTCACCTGCGCATCTCGGGCGTCGGGCGGAACATGCGCTCCATTGTCTGACGGGCATGACATTTGGTGCGCGCATCTCGGGCGTCGGGCGGAACATGCGCTCCATTGTCTGACGGGCATGACATTTGGTGCGCGCATCCCGGGCGTCTGCGGAACCTGCTCTTTTACGTTTCATATAGTCCCCACCCATGCCCTATTCAAGCGAAAATGTCCAGGATATTCTGCACCAAGGTTACGGAAATGTTTGCGCGACGATGCCCTCCCTTTCCTTACAGCCAGCGTACAAGGCGGTGGGCGGTGTACTCGAAAAATTTTCTTTCTTGACGGAGAATAATGCGCTCTACATCTGGAACATGTGTTTCCTGAATGCGTAAGTACGGACGCTTAACTGGCTTGAGCCAATTTTTTTTGCCCTTTTAGCCAACACGCCGTACAATCTCGCCCAGGTTCTACTTGCAGTAGGCCGTCGGCAGTTCTTCCCACTCCGTCGTATAGCGTGGCGAGCGCTTGTTCTGCTTCATCTTCCAGACCTGTCCCTGAAGCCCTTCGGCGGCGAAACGCACCGTGTCACGCCCATGCTTGGCATTGATTTTGTCCAGGGCAGTCATCAGCTCCCTGCGTTTGGGATCGGTTTCTGGCGAAGGAAGCAGCGAAGTCTGTTGGCTTCTGGCGGGGATCAGGTCGAAGAGCAGGACGCCGGCCTTGGCATAGGCAAAGCCTGGGCTGAAGATTTCGGCGAGTATCTGGGCTGCCGTTCTTTGGAGAAAACTCGTATCGTTCGTGCCCTGGCGAAACACGCGCTGGGCTGTCTGCTCGTATTGATGCTGCTGTTCAAAGTACGAAGTCCGTATGTGTACAGCAATGCCGCGGGTCAGCAGTTCGCCGCGCCGCATCCGTTCCGCAGCCCGTGCCGTGAACGCGGCAATGGCTTCGGCAAGCAAGCCCCTGTCCCGAATCCTTTCGCCAAAGGATCGGGAACAGACGACGGATTTGCGTGGAGTGGGCGTAGTGTCCTGGTCAAGGACAGGGATACCGCGAAGTTCCAGCGCCGTCTGCCAGCCCATGACGGTAAGCCGCTTGCGCAACCAGGCATCGTTAGCCTGGGCGAGCTGCCAGGCATTGCGGATTCCTGCCAGCGCCAGCTTGGCCGCCTGCCGCCTGCCGATGCCCCAGATGTCTTCGGCGGGAACCTTGCTGAGAATATCCTGGTAGGGCGCGTCCTGCCGCAATACGCAGATGCCGTTCCCCTTCTTGGCAAGGTGATTGGCTACCTTGGAGAGCGTTCTTGTGGGTCCAACGCCCACGGACACGGGTATGCCCGTCCAGCGCAGGATGGTTTCCTTGAGCGTGACGGCAATGTCTTCGGCATTGACAGCCAAGGCGCCGCGCAGGGGAATAAATGCCTCGTCGATGGAGTATTGCTCGATGTGCGGACAGATTTCCTCCATCGTGGCCATGACGCGGTTGGACAAATCGCCGTACAGGGGGAAATTTGAGGAGAAGACGTTCACCTCTTTGGCCTTGAGCAAGCCCTGAACCTTGTAGTAGGGTTCGCCCATGGCAATACCGAGCTTCTTGGCCTCGGCGGAACGGGCGATGATGCAGCCGTCGTTGTTGGAAAGGACAACGATGGCTTTGCCGCGCAAGTCAGGTCGGAAGACTTGTTCGCAGGAGGCGTAGAAGGAATTGCAATCGACCAGGCCCCAGAGGCCATGTGTGGCGCTTGAAGAGGGCATAGGCTTTCTGCACGGACGGCTTGTCCCCATGTGGAGGAAGGATCTTGTTTGTTATTTATGCAGGCAAGCCGAGGTTGTCAAGGCTGGCACAGACCTTCCTCAGGGTGAAAAAACGCCCTAGCCCTTGAACATAAAGCGCCGCATGGACACGTTGAGTACGATGCCCAGCAGGGTGAAGTTGACCACGGTGGCGCTGCCGCCATAGCTGATGAAGGGCAGGGGGATGCCCACGACGGGCATGATGCCAATGACCATGCCGATATTGATGAATATCTGCCAGAAGAAGTAAAAGAACACGCCCACAACCAGCATGCTGCCAAAGCGATCCTTGGCCTGCACGGCTGTGGAGAAGATGGAGAGCAGAAAGAGACAGAAGAGCGTGACCAGGGCTACGCAGCCCGCAAAGCCCCATTCCTCCCCGAACACGGCCACGGCAAAATCCGAATGGCGTTCGGGCAGAAAGCGGAGCTGGCTCTGTGTACCTTCGCCAAAGCCCTTGCCCCAGAGTTCGCCGGAACCAATGGCAATGCGCGATTGGATGATGTGGTAGCCGGTGCCGCGCGGGTCATTGCCCGGGTCGAGAAAGGTCAGAATACGCTGGCGTTGGTAATCGTGCATGCCCACGAACCACATGAAGGCGCCGGCGCAGGGCACGGCCAGCAGGCAGGTTTTCAGCACATGCCCCTTGATTCCGTGAAAGAGGATCATGCCGCCCAGGATGAGCAAGACCATGAGCGTCGTGCCCAGATCGGGCTGCATGACAATGAAGGCGCAGGGCACGAGGCCCACGCAGAGAATGCCGCTGAAGTCCTTCCACCCCAGGGGCTGGCTGTCGCGGGACAGCAGGCGTGCCGCCAGCACGAGTACGGAGAGCTTGGCCATTTCGGAAGGCTGTACGCTCATGAAGCCCAGGGATATCCAGCGTTTGGCCCCGTAAACCGTCTTGCCGGCCAAGGGCACCAGCAGGAGCAGAACAACGGTGATCAGGAAGAATGGCCAGGCCATGTTGCGCAGTCGGCGGTAGTCGAAGATCATGGCCGCCAGCATGCAGACCATGCCGCACAGTCCCCAGATGATCTGGCGCTGGTAAAAATCGCTGACCGCGAGGCCGCTTTCCAGGCGCGTTGCGCTTGCGGAGTACAGATTGCCCACGCCCACGAGGTAGAGCAGGAAGAGACAAGCCAAAAGGCCCCAGTTAATATAGCCGAAAAGTTGCTTGTCCATGATCTTTGCGCCTGGTAAAGGCATGGTTTTCCGGCCTGTGTACTCTGTCGTCTTCGGCATCGTTTCGCCTTTCTTGCTGGCCGCGCTGCTCTTGACATGGCAGCGCGACTGTTCAAGCCCCGGCTTGGGCTGGCAGACTCGCCGTCTTGGCCTTGCCGCCTGTGGGTCCAAAGAGATACTCATATATCTTGCGCGCCACCGGGCCGGCCACACTGGAACCGCCGCCGCCATGTTCCACCATGACGACCACGACATAGGACTTGCCATCCTTGATGCCCCAGGTGGCGATCCAGGCGTGGTCGCGCATGGCGTAGGCCATTTCGGCGGTGCGCTGGCGGCGTTCGCCAACCATGCGCAGCTTGACCACTTGCGCTGTGCCGGTCTTGCCGCCCATGTCGGCATCCTTGCGGCCCACGACCTTGGCCGTACCGCCGTTGGCCGTGCGGCGCATGGCATTGACCACGAACTGCAGGGTTTCCGGCTTGGCTGGCACGCGTCCGCGCACCTCGCGCGGCGCGTCGTCAACGAGTTGGGGCTTGAGCAGATCGCCGCCGTTGAGCAAGGCAGAGACAAAAACGGCCACCTGCACCGGCGTGACCAGGGTGAAGCCCTGGCCAATGGAAATATTGTAGGTTTCGCCGCGCGCCCAGGGCCGACCGAAACGCAACCGCTTCCACTCCCTTGAGGGCACCAGGCCGGATTTCTCGTGGGGCAGGTCAATGCCCGTGGGACGGCCAAAACCGCAGGCTTTGGCAAATTCTTCAATTTTATCGATGCCTTGGCGTTCACCCATGAGGTAATAGTAGACGTCACAGGAATTGATCAGGGAATGCACCATGTCTTGCGAGCCATGTCCGCCGCGCCGCCAGCAGCGAAAGGTCTGCCTGCCCAATTTGACCTGGCCCGGACAGAAGACGCTTTCCGTCGGTTTCACGCCGCGCTCCAGCAGCATGGTGGCCATGACCAATTTCCACACAGAGCCTGGCGGGTAGACGCTTTGGATGACGCGGTTTTGCAGGGGGAAGCGTTTGTTGCTGCGCAGGGCATTCCAGTCTTGCTGGCTGATGCCGGCCGCAAAGAGGTTATTGTCATAGGCCGGCGAGGTGACCAGGGCGCGCAATTTGCCGCTGTGTGGTTCCATGACAACGATGCAGCCGGCCTCGCCCTTGAGGGCTTCCCAGGCGGCCTTTTGCAGACCGGTGTCCAGGGTCAGGCGCAGTTCGCGTCCACCGAGCGGTTCCTCGCGCAGGGTCTTGCCCAGGATGCGGGAATGGGCGTCTACTTCCAAGTCGTACAGTCCCTTGCGACCGCGCAGTTGCTTTTCCAGGGACAGCTCCAGGCCCTGCTTGCCCACCAGATCGCCCATGCTCAAGGCGCTGTCGGCGGCGATTTCCTGTTCATTGGCTTCGGCCACATAGCCCAGGACGTGGGCGAAAATGTCTTGTTCCGGGTAGCGGCGTTTGGTGCGCACTTCGATTTCCAGGCCCGGCCAGGCGTAGATTTCGGATTCGATGCGCGCCACGAGTGCGAAGTCAATGTCTGGAATAAGCAGCATGGGTTCATAGGGCTTGACCTTGTTGCGATCCTGGCGGAATTTTTCCCAGACTTGCGTCAGGGGCATGCCGGACCAGGCGCTGACCTGGGCCAGGGTGGCCGGCAAGTCCACGCAGTCTTCGCGCACGATGGAGAGTCCGAAGGCAATGCGGTTATCGGCGAGGATACGGCCCTGACAGTCCAGAATGCGACCGCGTGGGGCGAAGATGCGTTCGATGCGCAGGCGGTTTTCCTGTGCCTGGCGTGAAAATTCCGCGCCGCGGTGGATTTGCAGATACCAGAAGCGTGTTGTCAGGACAAAGAAGAGGATGCCGACAAGTACCTGTAAGAGGATGACGCCGGTGCGCGGCGGCTGATAGCTTTCGCTTTCGACCTGGATTTTGAGCCAGGAGCGGGGATCCTTGCCTTCGGAAGTTTGGGCTTCGGCTGCGGAATCAGCTGTGGAATCAGCTGTCACGGGGGGCGGTGTGCCAACGTCGTGCATAGGTGAGTACCCACCAGATACAGGGGATGAGGACGGCTTGCAGCAGGCTGGCGTTCAGCGCCTCCTGCGGGTCGAAGTCGATGTTCTGCAAGGGGGCCAAAATCCAGTTCAGACCGTAAAAGGCCACTCCCAGGCAGGCGGAAAGCAGGAAGACAAAGAGGAAATTCTTGGCCTCAAAGAGCCAGCGTCCTGCGTTGAAAAAAAGGATGACCGTGGCATACCAGAGGATGGCCGCGCCAAAGAGCCGCGTACCCATGCCTTCCTGCAAGAGGATGCACAGGGGCAAGAACCAAAGCATATTGTGGTAGTCCCGTTCCTGCAAGAGAAGGATCACGCCACAGGTCAGCACGTCCACACTGGGCACAAATGCCTGCAGGGCAATGGCGGCATAGACGAAGGCCAGCCACCAAAGAATGTTGCCGAGCGTTTTCATGGCGTTGTCGTCGGTGGGGGGGGCGGTCCCACCAATTCTTCGGGCTGGCCGTCAAAGGTGGCGGGCCGCTCAGGGCCGATGGCATCCAGCAGCAGGACTTCTTCCAGGCGCTGCAGGTTCACCAGGGGCTCGGCTGTGATGGCCATGAACTGCGTGTAATCAGAGGGCGCTACATGGAGAACCCTGGCCACAGGGATGCCCTTGGGATACTTGCCGTCCAGTCCGGAAGTGACAAGGATTTCGTCGGCATGTACCGTGCTGTTGCGCTGGACGAAATTGACTTCGAGTTTGCGGTGTATACCGCGGCCCACGAGGATGCCGGAGGCGCGGTGTTCCTGGGTGAATACGGCAATATGGCTGCCCGGGTCGGTTATGAGCATGGCAATGGCGCTGTGGGCGCTGGCCTTGAGGACGCGGCCCACGAGGCCCAGGGGAGTGATCAGGGGGGTGCCAGGACGACCGCCGCTGAGGTAGCCGCGATTGATGGTAATGCTGTCCAGCACGGCATTGGGACCCATGCGTCCGGCCAGGACGCGCGCGCCCAGCCGACGCCAGCCAGCGTCCATGGGCGGCAATTGGATGAGTTCGCGCAGACGCTTGAGTTCGGCCAGATCTTCGGCATTGGCCAGCAGCCGAGCTTCCAGGTCTTCCACCTGACGATGGAGGCGGGCATTTTCCTCATGCACGTTGACGAGATCAAAATAGCGCTGCCAAAGATCCTTGCCTTGGCGCAACAAGGAGTCAAGGGGCGTTAGGAGTTCCCCTGTGACTTCGAGGCCAAGGCGGGCGGCCATGTCGTCCAGCAAGTGCGTACGCTGATTCCAGGAATACATGCCCAGAAACAGAATGAGCAAAATGCCCGAAAAAAGGAGAATGCGCCGCAGAGTCACGTCAATCTATGCAAACTTCCCTGAGGATGTTCAAATTGTCCAAGGCCCGCCCCGTGCCCACGACCACCGTGGACAGGGGATCGTCAACCACGGTGATGGGTAGGGACGTCTCTTCGCGCAACAACTGATCCAGGCCCTTGAGTAGCGCCCCGCCGCCAGTGAGGACAATGCCGCGATCCACAATGTCAGCGGCGAGTTCTGGCGGCGTCTGTTCCAGGGCGATGCGCACAGCCTGGACGATGCTGTCAACCTGTTCGGCAATGGCCTTGCGCACTTCTTCGGACGTAATGATGATGTTCTGGGGGATGCCCGTTACGAGGTCACGGCCTTTGACCTCAATCTGCTGCTCCGGATCCATGGGATAGGCTGAGGCGATCTTGATCTTGATCTCTTCAGCCGAGGATTCGCCGATGAGCATGTTATACTTGCGCTTGACGTGGGTCATAATGGCCTCGTCCATCTTGTCGCCGCCCACACGCACCGAGCGCGAATAGACGATGCCCGAGAGGGAAATGACGGCCACTTCCGTGGTGCCGCCCCCGATGTCAACCACCATGTTGGACGTGGGTTCCTGAATGGGCAGATCAGCCCCGATGGCGGCGGCCATAGGCTCTTCGATGAGATAGACCTCGCGTGCGCCTGCGGACTGGGCCGATTCCTTGACGGCGCGCTTATCCACCTGGGTGATGCCTGTGGGCACGCAGACGATGATGCGCGGACGTACTAGGCGTCGCGAATTGTGTACCTTGGCGATAAAGTGCCGCAGCATGGCTTCGGTGACTTCAAAATCCGCGATGACGCCGTCCTTCATGGGCCGAATGGCCCAGATGTTGCCCGGGGTGCGTCCGAGCATACGCTTGGCGTCATGGCCCACGGCGAGAACAATATTGTTCCCACGCGAATCCTTCTTGACAGCCACCACAGAAGGCTCGCGGATGACAATGCCATGCCCCTTGACGTAGACGCAGGTATTGGCCGTGCCGAGGTCAATGGCCAGGTCATTGGAAAATAATCCTAACATGGAATCTATAATTTTAGACACGTCTTTGCCTCTCTAAAACGCTCACGAACGCGTACACATGTCTGTTGCGCCGTCATGCTGACGCCAACAGAAAATTTTCCTTTGTCCCGGAACCGAAGTCGGGACGTGGCTACGGCCAAGTTGCTATCTGTTGTGGAAAAACTGGATGTCTGTCAAGATGTCCTGGCTCTTGTTCAAAAACTTTGACCGCCGTCAGTCTCGCCCTAGCCCCGTACTTCCAGCAGAGGCAAGCCCTTCGGCTCGTCTGTCCTTTGGGCGGCCCGTGCTGGTGTAAAAAATTCTACAAGCATGTCCGGCAGGTCATTGGGCCGAGGTGGTCATGACATCCAGCATGAGGGCCTGTGGCTGCTTGGTGCAGGCGTCAAAATACGCCTTGAGCGTGGCGTCGTCCTTGAGTACCGAGGCGGACGTGTTCTGTTTGGCGCGGTTGTAGCCGTCCAGCCAGATGACAAAGCCGCTGCCGTTTTCTGTGTCGTCCGCATAGTCCTTACAGGTAGTCTTGTCTGCGCGCCAGGGGCTTTCCGTGCCGGCCGGCAGGAGCTTGCGCGCCTCCTGCCAGACGGACAGCACCGTATCCGCAGGTTTGGTCTGGCAGACCGCGTAGACTTGATCCAGGATGCTGGCCAGGCTGTCCGGGTCAGCCACGACATTACCGGCCTTGGCACTGGCATAGCCGTCGATCTGCAGGGCGGTAAAGACCGGCGGCTCGCCATCGCCGGAGATGGGCTGCGTGACCAATTCGGCGCAGATATAGGTGGCGGGATCAATTTTGTCGTTGGCAGCCTGTGGGGCACAAGGCAAGGCCAGGAGCAGGGTCAGGCAACATACAATGCCTAGATACGGGCGCAAGCCCGAGAAGTGGCGTTTCATGGCGTCTCCTTACAATTCCGGCGGAAGTTCCTGCAATTGCTTCCAGGTAAACACCGGGCCGTCCACGCAGACGTAATGGCCGCCGATATTGCAGCGACCGCAGATGCCGATGCCGCACTTCATCCGCTTTTCCAGGGTGGTGACGATGTTTTCTGGGCTGAAGCCGAGTTTTTCCAGTGCCTGGACGGTGAACTTGATCATGATGGGCGGCCCGCAGAGTACGGCCACGCAGTTCTGTGGATCGGGCTTGAGTTCCAGCAGGATGTTGGGGATAAGCCCCACCTTGTGCTGCCAGCCGTCGAAAGGCTGGTCAATGCACAGCGTACAATGCAGATCCGGATGCCCCAGCCAGTCTTGCAGTTCTGCCGTATAGGCCATGTCTCTGGGTGAGCGCGCCCCATAGAGGAGGCTGATTTCGCCGTACTCAGCCTTGCGCTCCAGCACATGGAGCATGATGGTGCGGATGGGGGCCATGCCAATGCCGCCGCCCACAAAGAAAATGCTTTTGCCCTTCCAGTCCTGCCAGGGAAAGAAATTGCCCAGGGGGGCGCGCACCCCTACCTTGTCCCCGGGAGACAATTTGTGGATGGCGGCAGTCACTTCGCCGGCGCGCATGACCGAAAATTGCAAATAGTCCTTCTGCGACGGCGGGGAATTGATCACAAAGGTCGCTTCCCCCACCCCAAAGACAGAAAGCTGACCCACCTGGCCTGGCTCAAAAGTGAAGGAAGCCATGCGCTCCTCGTCGTCGAGAACCACGCGCAAGGTCTTGATGTTGGCGGTTTCGGAGATGATTTCCCGCACCGTGGCCGGCAGGGGCGCATAGGGATTGCCCGCCAGCATGGGTCTGGGCTGGAAAGGACGGCGCATGCCCTGGCCTGGACTCGCTGCTTCAGCCTGGGGGGGCACGTTGGCAGGCGGTGTCTGAACGCGTAGGTTCAGCGCCCCCTCGGGCCTGACACTGGGCGGTGCAGTCTGTGGGCGTGCGGCCAAAACCCCTTGCTCCTTGGCTGCGGGCAAACCGGCTTCCACGGCTGGCGCGGGCACGGCATTTTCGCGCTGCACAGGCATGTGCGGTTGCGCAAGGACAACATCCTGCCCCGTGCGCTCTGCGCGGGAAGTCTTGACGGAAGATGTGGTATTCGACATGACTCCTCCTGACTACGGCTGTGCTTCCTGGGCAGCCGGCTGTCTGGCGCAGGCCAGCACGATCTCACGAATGTCCAGCCCCACCGGGCAGTGGGCAATGCATCGACCGCATCCGCTACAGGAAAAGGCCCCCCAGTTTTCGGGATAGGTGGCATACTTATGGGAAATGCGGTTGCGCATGCGTTGGGCCTTGGTCAGGCGGGGATTGTGGCCGCTGGCCTCCCTGGTAAACAGGGCGGACATGCAGTTGTCCCAGCTGCGCAAGCGGCGTCCCCCCCTCTCGCTCTGGGCCTCACCCTCGTCCGTGATGCTGAAGCAATAGCAAGTGGGGCAGAAATAGGTGCAGGCCCCGCAGGACAGGCAGCGTTCTGTCCACTGCTCCCAAAAGGCCAGATCCCCGAAGCGGGCGGCCACGTCCTGCGGCGTATGCTCCAGCTTGGGCGCGGGCGGCAGGGAATTGCAGGCCGCCGTGCGCGCCGCCTGGGCCTCGGCCAGGCGTTCGGAACCGTCGGGCAATGCGGATGCCGCCAAGAGTTGCGTACCTGTGGGCGTCATGGCCTGGAGCAGATAGCCGTCGTCGATTTCCGTCATGAGGATGTCCGAACCCTCAGATGAGGCCGGACTGCCGCCTGTCCAGTGGCAAAAACAGGTGTCACAGCCCTTGGCGCAGGTGAGGGCGATCACGGTTAGGCCCTGGCGGCGCGCCTTGTAATAGGGGTCGGCGTAGGGCCCGTGCAAAAAGGGCCTGTCCAGGACGGCATAGCCCCGCGCGTCACAGGGCCGACAGGCAAAGACGACCGTAGGTTCGGCCTCGGGCCTGTCGTCCAGGCTGAGGCTGCGCGTGCCGTCGTCCTGGCGCGTATTCTTGTAACGTAAAAGAGTCTCGCATTGCGGCAACACGGCGTGTTTGGCCGGTACCGTGGCCTTTTCCAGGGTGAAGGGCATGCCTTCGCTCCACGGGGCAAAGACCACCGCGCGCTTGGCGCCAGATTGCTCCTGCGGCGTAAGAACGCGGCGTCCGTCGCGGGCCAGGAAGGCCAGGAAGGCGGGCAGGCCGTCGGGGGTCACAAAACGCATGGTACTCATTTCCAGTCCTGCTCCTGAATATTTTCTTCCACCACGGCATAGCCCAGCAGGGGCGGAACATCCTGGGGGTTCATGCCGGCGGCATAGCCGTTGAAAAGTTCGCCCACAGCGCGGGAGATCTGCTGGCGCAGGGCCAGGATGGGGATGCCCACGGGACAGGCGCGCTGGCATTCGCCACAGCCGGTGCAGCGACCGGCCAGGTGCAGGGCGTGGATGGTCTGAAAGAAGAGCTTTTCCTTGACCGTATCTTCCTGCGTCATCCAGTGCGGATCTCGGCTGTCCGAGACGCAGTAGTCGCGGCAGACGCACAGGGGACAGGCATTGCGGCAGGCATAGCAGCGCAGGCAGCGCTCCATCTGACCGCGCCAGAAGGCCCGGCGTTCTTCCAGACTCATGGCGTCCAGCATGGCCAGTTCGGGCGGCGTCGTGGCCTTGGCCTCCACAGGCGCGGACGCACCAAAGCTCTCGTCCGTCAACACCGCCGAAGGCGTGGCGCAGCCATAGCACTTGCCCTGGGCCCAGTCGGCCATGCAGAAGCGTTGTGCCCGACCGTCGGCGGTAATGGTCACGCCGGCTTCATCGTAGGCCACCTGGTCGATGGCCGTGTAGCGGCCCAGGGCCTGATCCACGCGGCCCATGTCCAATGTGCCTTCGCAGGGCATGGAGAAGATGGTCACGTCTTCGCGCCGGATGAGATTCTCTTGCAGCAGTTCCACGACCGAGCGCGCATCACAGCCCTTGACCACAACGCCAACCTTCTTGCCCTTGAAGGAGGGCAGGTAGACGGCGGGATTGTTCACGTTGAACGGACCCCAGACGAGCTTGTCCACGTCCTCAGGTTTGCGCATGAACAGGGGCACATGGTGCGCCGCATCCCGGCCTTGCTGCCAACCAATGACGCAGTCCAGCTCCGGCAGCTTGCTGCGGATGGCGGCCTTGAGTTCGTCCAGAGCCGCAGACTGACCGCTGCCCAGCGGACGCAGGGCCGTGAGGGCCATATCTGCTACCTTGAGCAGGGGTTCGGCGTCCTCCAAGCGTGGGGCAGGTCCTAGCTCGTGAATCTGCCGCGTGAAGGCGGTAACCACGTGCTGCCAACGCTGGCCCTCGGCAGCCGAGACCCAGGTATAGGCGAAACGGCGTTCGTCAATGCCCAGCACGGGCAGGAAACGTTTGAGGATTTCCAGACGCCGTCGGGCGTAAAAATTCCCCGCCGCATAGTGGCAGTCGCGCGGGTGGCAGCCAGAGACCAGTACGCCGTCCGCGCCGTTGAAGAGGGCCTTGAGGACGAAGAGCGGATCCACGCGTCCGGAACAGGGGACGCGGATAATGCGCAGGTCCGTGGGCTGCGTGGCCCGAGCCACGCCGGCAGTGTCCGCACCGCCGTAGGAACACCAATTGCAGAGAAAGCCCACGATCCGCAGTTCTTTGCCGTCTAGCACTGACATAGGGCATTCACCTCCGCGAGAATCTGGTTGTCAGTAGCGTGTTGGAGCTGGATGGCCCCCTGGGGGCAGGTTGACGTACACAGCCCGCAGCCCTGGCAGACGGTGGCAATGACCTGCGCCTTGGTCTCGCCGCGGAATTCGGTTTCCTTGATGGCGCCAAAGGGACAGCAGCGCAGGCATTTGCCGCAGGCCACACAGCGGCGTATGTCAACCTGGGCGATCTGCGGATCGCTTTCGAGCTTGTCGCGGGCAAAGAGGGTCAACACCTTGGCTGCAGCAGCCGAACCCTGGGCCACCGAGGCCGGAATGTCCTTGGCTCCTTGGCAGACACCGGCCAGGAAGACGCCGGCCGTGTTCGTCTCCACGGGTCTGAGCTTCACATGGCTTTCCATGAAAAAGCCATGATTGTCATAGGAAATGCGCAGCTTTTCTGCCAGATTGACCGCCCCCTTGCTGGCTTCGATGCCCACGGCCAGAACCACGAGGTCGGCCTTGATTTCCACCTGTTCGCCCAGCAGGGTGTCCGCGCCCTTGACCACCAGCCTGCCCTGGCCATCGGGATAGATCTGCGACACGCGACCGCGAATGTATTCCGTGCCGTATTCTTCGCTGGCCCGACGCACAAACTCGTCGTACATCTTGCCCGGGGCGCGGATGTCCATGTAAAAGACAAAGGTCTGCGCGCCGGGAATGTGATCCTTGGTCAAAATGGCCTGCTTGGCCGTGTACATGCAGCAGAATCCCGAACAATAGGGCCGCCCTATGGACCTGTCGCGCGAACCCACGCACTGCACAAAGACCACGGTTTGCGGTTCCTTGCCGTCGGAAGGCCGCAGCACATGCCCCCCCGTGGGTCCGGAGGCCGATAACAGCCTTTCGTACTGCAAGGAGGTGATGACGTCAGGGTAGACGCCGCCGCCGTACTCTTGGTACACGCGCCAGTCCATGAGATCATAGCCCGTGGCCGCCACGATGGCGCCCACGTTTTCGCTGACGATCTCCTCCTGCATGGCGTAGTTGATGGCTCCAGTGGGACAGACCTTGGCACACACACCGCATTTGCCCTTGGTCAGCTGGCGGCAGTATTGCGCATTGATGACGGCCTTCTTGGGAATGGCCTGGGGAAAGGCGATGTTGATGGCCGTGGTCGTGCCGGTATGTTCGTTGAAGGCGTCGGGCGTCTTTTTGGCCGGACACTTTTCCGTGCAGGCCCCGCAGCCCGTACACTTGCTCCAGTCCACATAGGTGGCCCGCTTGCGGATTTTGACCGTGAAGTTGCCCACATAGCCCGAAATTTCTTCCACTTCCGCACAGGCGTAAAGGGTGATCTTGGGGTGCTGGGCCACGTCAACCATCTTGGGGCCGAGAATGCAGGCCGAGCAGTCCACCGTGGGGAAGGTCTTGTCCAGTTTGGCCATCTTACCGCCAATGGTGGCCTCGCGCTCCACCAGAACCACGGGAATGCCGCCCTCGGCGCAGTCCAGGGCCGCCTGTATGCCGGCAACGCCCCCGCCGATGACGAGGACGCGCTTATTGACGTCAAACTGGCTGGCGGCAAGCGGCAAGTTGTGGCGCAGCTTTTCCACGGCCAGGCGTACCAGCTCGGCAGCCTTATTGGTATTCGCTTCCTTATCCTTGCCGATCCAGGAGACATGCTCGCGGATGTTGGCCATTTCAAACATGTAGCGATTCAGTCCGGCGCGTTCCACGGTGCGGCGGAAGGTCGGTTCGTGCATGCGTGGCGAACAGGAAGCCACCACCACGCCGTCCAGCCTATACTCGTGGATGGCTTCCTCAATGGCCGCCTGGCCTGGTTCGGCGCAGGTGTACATGGGATCCGTGGCATAGGCCACATCCGGGAAGTCCCTGGCCAGGGCCGCAACCCGAGCGCAGTCCACGGTGCCGCCGATATTGCTGCCGCAGTGGCAGACGAAGACGCCTATTCTCATGACTGCCCTCCTTCTGCGGCTGGCGCACGGCGCAGACCGTCCAGCTTGTTGAGTAGCCCCTCTGCGCTGACGGCCAGCTTGTGCAGGCCCAATTCCCTCTGCGTGAACCCCAGGGCCAGGCCCAGGGCTTGGGTGTAGTAGATCACAGGCATGTGGAAGCGCGTTTCGAAGGCGCGTCCGGCCTGGGTCTGGCGCAGATCCAGGTTCATCTGGCAGAGCGGACAGGCCGTGACGATGGCGTCCACGCCCAGGCGCACGGCCAGTTCCAGGATGCGCCCGGAATTGCGCGCGGTCATGGCCCTTTCGGGAATGCCAAAGGCAGCCCCGCAACAGGCCGTCTTGAGGGGAAAGTCAACCATTTCCGCGCCGCAGGCTGCCAGCAGGTTTTCCATGAGCAGGGGATTTTCCGGGTCTTCAAAGCGCATGCGTTCGGCAGGACGGCTCATGAGGCAGCCATAATAGGCGGCCAGGCGCACACCCTTGAGGCTCAGGCGTACGCGCTTGACCAGATTCTCCTTCTCGCGGGCAATGGCCTGCATGACCGAAATGACTTCCGGGAAGGTCTCGGCAGCCGGTTCGTCCAGGAGTTCGTTGACGCGCTGCCGGAATGTCGGCTTTTCCATGCGCTGCGCCGCAGCGCGCAGGTTGGAGAGGCAGCTCGGACAGGGCGTGAGCAAAAGCTGTGCCCCCTGGCGGGCGGCAATGTCCAGGTTGCGTGCGCAGAGCGCGGCGGAAAGCTCCGTGTCCACGGCATGGGCCGGCGTGGAGCCACAGCAGTTCCAGCCCGGGATTTCCTCTAGCACCATGTCCAGTTGTCGGCACACGGCCTGGGTGGACATTTCGTAATCCTTGGACGACCCCTTGGCCGAGCAGCCAGGGTAGTAGGCATACTTCATGGCCGCACCCCCTCGCGCTGGGCGCGTTCTTTGTAGCGGGTAAAGATGCGCTCCACGGGTTCGGCACCGCCTGGCGGAATGTGCGGCAGCAGGCCGAGCTTGCCCTTGGCCAAGGCTGTGGGGGCCAGATCCACATCCGTGTGCAGGCGCAGGGAACGCAACATGTACAGAACCATGGTGCCGATTTCATGGCTACGTCCGAAGAGGCGTACCGTGTTCAGGAAGGACAGCCAGAACTTTTCCATCTTGGGCACGCTGACAATGCCGGCCTTGCGCGCCATGTGGCGCAGGGTCTCCATGACGGCGGCCACGTCAATGTTGTTGGGGCAGCGCTGGCTACAGGTGGAACAGGACAGGCACATCCACAGGGAACGCGAACGCAGGACGCGATCCTTGAGGCCCAGTTGTACGCCGCGCATGATCTGGCTCACCTGCACGTCATAGGCAAAGCCTGCGGGACAGCCGGCGGTGCAGTTGCCGCATTGATAGCAGGCGGAAATGTTCTGCCCGCTCAGGGCTTCCACCTGGGCGGTGAAGGCCGTGTCGCGCATACGGTTCAAGTCAACAGTATCATTCATGGGCTACTCTGCGAAATATTGGGGTTGAGGACTGCCAGTACGGCATGCAGCCGAATTTCCTTAGCTGTTCGTACTATCCTCCTTCAGCAGAGGAACGTGTCCTTGACGAACGGCGAAGCCGATGGCATCTTTATTCTAAACTCTCTCTTCCCTTCAGGAAGGGCAGCACCGATCCTCTCTGCCGATGTCGGAGTCGGCGGATGTATCCGACTGTGGATTGCAACATTCGCTGGCGGCAAGCTATCATTGGCAAGGGAAAAAAGCTAGTGCTTCGTTAGGTAAGCAATGGCCGGGTGGGCCTGTGCCAGGCACTTAGCGCAAGAGGAGAGGACTGTGAACATAGGCGTTTTTTACCCTGCGCGGAGGAACATGCCATGACCCAAAAATTTGCCGTTACCAAAGAAAGCTGTACGCACTGCGGACTCTGCATTCAGGACTGCCCCATTTACGCCCTGGAATTTGACGATGAGCAATTTCCGCAGTATGCGCCAGGAAAAGCAGAGTTCTGCATAGGATGTCAACACTGCCTGGCCATTTGTCCCAGTGGCGCGGCCTCTTTTGGCGGGAAAAAGCCGGAACATTCCCACAGCGTTTCCCTGGAACACAGTGCAGGTCTTTTGCAGCTTATCCAGTCCCGAAGAAGTATCAGGCGCTACAAAGACGCGCCCGTTGACAGTGCAGCCGTGCAAGAGATCGTCAAGATGCTGCCCTTTATCCCCACAGCGAAAAATGCCGATGATCTCTATTTCTCTCTCGTGGCCACAAAAGAAAAAATGGACGCCATCCGCCGGGTCACCTATCAAAAAATTGCAGAAATGGAGAATCCCACAGGCTTGTACCTTTTGGCAAAAGAAGCGTTTCACGCCGGAAAAGACCTCATTTTTCGCGGCGCACCGGCCATGGTAGCCGTGGCAACGGATAAGGAAACCGTCGCCGAGGGCTGTGAAACTGTCGATTCCGTTATCGCCCTGTCGTATTTTGAACTCTATGCCCAAAGCCTTGGTCTGGGTACAACCTGGTGCGGCTATGCCTTCATGATCGCCCAGCAGATACCGGAAATGTACGCCTTGCTGGAAATCCCGGAGAACTATACGCTGGGATATACCATGTTATTTGGTATGCCTGCCGTGAAATACCAGAGGACAACACAGCCTGACATGTTCAAGGTGAACATTCTGTAATACCAAGGCCAGCATGAGCTTGTGCGCAGCGCTCCCTGGGTAATGGGGAGCGCTTTTGATGTTCATGCGCGCCTCTTTAGCGATAGTTGAAGGGGAAGAGCTGCGATTGCGCGTCCTCGACAATCTGGAGTGCCGCCAAGGGCGTGGCCGCTTCCAGCACGGGGCGAAAGTGCTTTGCGTGGAGTTGGCCTTGGTCGCAGAGGCTGTGGAGTTCTTGTAAGACGGCTTCGGTGTGGCGCAAAACGTCTGCTGCAGGTTCCATGTTCAGGAAGATCAGGCCGGCCAGGGGCAGCAATGCCATGGGCAGCAGGGTCGTTGCCCTGGCATCGCAGCGGCAGATGGCCAGGGAACGGTGCAGGCAGCGCCGGGCGAGATCTGGATTGTCTTTGGCCAGAAGCCGTCCGCAGTTGTGCGACCAGCATTGCCAGGGATGGTGATCCTGGCACTGCCCGTCCAGAATGTCGGCCACGGGATAGCTGCCCAAGAGCGGCGGGAACTGGCGACAGATGCGTACGAAAGCCGCATGGACATAATCGGCGTCTTTGCCCTGGTAGGTGCGCACAAGCTGATCCGTGGCGGCAAGGGCTGCGCTGTCTAGGCTGGCTGTCAGGGCAAGGCGCAATTCGTGTTCAGCTTCTGCAGTACGTCCCATTTCGCAAAAAATGTACACGCGGTCAATCCAGCGTCGTTTTTTCTCGCAGACAGTGGCGCCGAAAAAGCGCAGTGAGGTCTGGGCGTACTCCAGGGCTTGCTTCCACTGGCCGACAAAGGCCGCGCGTTGCGTCAAAAAACCGTAGGCTTTGCCCAGGGTAGCGTCCTCAGAAAAGCGTGCGCAATAGCTCCTGCGGGCCTGCACATGTTCCAGCCAGGCAGGGGAAATGGGCATGTGGAAGTTGTAGGCATTGTACGCGACATTGGCCAGCCGCAGTTCGGCCAAGAGCAGTTCTGCGGCGGTTTCAGGATTGTCGTTGCCCATGCTCTGGAGGCAATGTGCAAGAATGCCCTGCCAGGGGCCATCCACTCTGCCGGCGTGGCTTTCCAGGGTTGCGTGCATGGAGGCCAGGCGCAGCAGTGCCAGATTGTCCAGGCCAAGGGCTTGATCTGCAGACGGAAACAAGCGTAGCAAGCGCTCAAGGTGGTCAAGACGGCCCTGCCTGGCGCGCCAGGCATAGAGGCGGTGTACGGCCTCGGACAGCGCTGCACCGCCGGAAAAGTGCCAGTGTTCGCGTTCGGCAAGGTCGAGCAGCGGATGCAGCAAGTCTGGTGCAAAGGTGTCATCGGTAAGCCAGGTGAAAAAATACTGCGGTGTCCAACGCCAGGATGCCAAGTTTTGCAGTAGCCCGGCACCGTGGGCGTCGCACAGGGCGCACAGGGCCAGAGTGGCGTCCAGGCTGGTCACGGCGCAGGCGTCCGGCCTGTCCAGGGCATTGTTGGCAAGGGGATAGAAGAAGGCCCTGCCGTCCTGCATGTGGCAACGGCGACGAAAGGCGTCGTATTTGGCGGACACGGCGTCCACAGCCAACACAGTGCCGTCCGGGGCAAGCGCGCCCGTCATCATGATCTGCCAGGGCAGTGGCCGACCCTGGACGAGTCGGCGGCCTGCAGCGGCCAGGGGAAGCGCGAGGGATGCGCCATCGATGGGCCTCGCGCCCGGCGGGGATGCGCGAGGCAGGAGGACGAAGCCCTTTTCTCCGTGGCCGGCGAGTGTCAGGGCGGCCCTGGCGGCATCTTCGGCGCTCAGGCTGAGCCATCCTGCTTCCACGCGGATTTCCGTGCAGGGCAGAAGGCCCAGCAGAACCGGAAAAATCCGGCCCGCGTTCCCGACCTCCAGAAGCAGGGGGACTTCGGTCCAGGCCGTGGCATCGTCAAGGCGTACGCCAGGTAGGGTACGCACGAAGGCCGGGGTGCGTTGCGCGGTCTCCAGCTTCAGCAGCCAGTGCGCAAGCAGGACGCGTGCGCCGTTCGCCTCGCAAGCGTCGGGCATGTGCCTGGGCGGTCTGATGCTTGTCGCCGGGAAATACTTTTCCCAGCGCATGCGGCAGCAGTCTTCAAAATCCACCATCTGTGTGTTCCGCAGGGAGGTCGGTGAGCAGAATGGTGCATTGGAGCTGCTCTGGCCTGAGGTTTTTGTCTGAAAACCTGGCCTTGAGGCAGACGACGTCCATTTCTGGTCGTTCCACGTATTCCTCTTGAGCCTGCGCAGCGCCACAGGTCACCGCCGCCAAGACCTGCCCAGACGACAACCCTGGTATACGACACCATGCCTGGCAAAAGAAGCCCTGATCCAGGAAATGTACGTCGACCTTGGCCGACACTGTCCAGGGCTGGCGTTCGCCTGTGGCTGTGACAATGAGGCAAGGCAGGCGCAGCGTCTTGTCGGCTTCGCTGTCGGGGGCGAAGTCTTCCCTGCTTGCCGCAGCAGCAGCCAGGGGGGCGATCTGCCCAGACCATGCGCGGACATAGTCCTGAAGCTTGGAGCGCAATTGATCCAAGACGCTGCTGGTTCCGGCGCGCTTCTCGGGGGCATGCGCCATCAATGCCGCCATGCCGAAATCGACGGGCGAGTGCCGGGACGGCGCAGCCTGCCTAAGTACCGTGCGCAGGACATGGGCGCCGTGCGCCAGGATGCGGCCTGGGAGCGCGTCTTCCTGCTCTGCGGCTTCCTGGCTGGCCAGGGCTGCGGCATTCAGAGGCAGACTGAAAAACGCCCCTGTCTCCAGCTCGGAGCTGCGGAAATGGAAGAGGGCCTGGGACGGATCCAGGGCCGGAAAATTTTGTGCAGCAGCCGCGAGGACACGGCTGGCGTGTTCAGGGCTGACCTTGCGGAAGGCCACGTCGGCAAGGCCGGACTTTGGCAGGCCATAGACATTCCATGCCTCGGCAAAGCCCTGCTGGCCCGCATCCAGGGGGATGTCCCCCTGGTCGCGCAAGTCTTGCTCGTGGAAAATCTGGGCTACGCGCACGAAGCCGTAGTCGTCAGGGGCATCCAGCACCAGCACGAGCGGGGGATTGTGGTAGCGTCCCTCGGCGTCAAACCATGTTTCCGGGCCGCCCAGGGGCCGCACCCGGCGCAGTTCTCCTGGAGTGGGAGGTGTGGGCGTACGCCGTGGCAGGGGCATGTCGGCCAGCAGCTTGCCCACATCGGCAAAGGTTTGGGCATGTCGCAGGGTGTCGCGGCAAACGGAACAGACGGCGAGATGCCGATCCACCTGCGCCCCCCCCCTGGCCAGAACTCCTAGGGGCGGACAGGTGCGCAACAAAAACATGCGACGCCAGGCATGGCGGCGTAACGTATCAGTGCTGTTCATGGAGTACCTCCGCCACTTCTGTCGGGGCCGGACAGCGTTTTTTACACGCTTCCTGTACGGCGGAGACAAAAAAGGCCGCACAGGCGACATCATCCAATTGCGTGGCGCGTTCCCGCAGGCGCGTCACGAGTCGGTTTTTGTGGCGGCTGAGGGAACTGGGCCCGGCCAGACCCAGGGCATGGGCCAGACGTTCCATGCTGACCCCGGGTTCAAAACCCCAGGCGCAGAACATGGCCTCAGTGTCCGCAAGGTCGTTGGCGAAATGCTCGGCCAGAAGCAGAATTTCGGCTTGGGCTGCGGCATCCTCCACCGCAATGTCGTCGGTTGTCAGACAGCGCTCTAAAGTGCCTGTATCCCGGGTATCGTCGTCCGCTGCAACATGTGCGCAGAAATGCAGCACGGGCACGGAACCCAGCGCATAGTCCCGGCAGAGCCAGCAATACATGGCGAAGATGGGCACATAGCCCGGCACGCCGTCATAGCGCTCATCCACAAATGCCTGCCAGAAGCGTTGCGCTTCCCGCGCCACGACGTTGGTATCCCAGACCATTTGGCGGTTGCTGCCCCCGGGCGCAGCCACCGTGCGCTGCTTACGAATGGCCGCATCGGCAACGCCCAGGCCAGTCGGTGGGGTCGTGATGTCTGCGTTTGCCAGTTGCGGCACTGTTTCTTCCACGGGCTGTGGGGAAAAGCATGTGCCCAAGCCTCTGTAAAAACGGGTGTAAAAGAGCGGACGGTCGGCATCTTTTTTGCGGGCAATGGCCTGACGCAGGCCCGCATAGTCCCTGTCGCGCATCTGTTCGCTGACCATGTCCACGAAGCATGTCACTACGGCCTGGCAGCAGCGTTGCGCCAGTTCCTCAGGGCCGCATGCGCCCTGGGTCAGATCGTCCAGGGCTTCTTCCAGACTGGCGCTGACGGCGTCAGGCAGGGCGTACAAAATGGCCCAACATTCATTGACGCCTGCTTGCAGCGTCTCTGCCCATTGCTGTGCGGATATGCTGCCGCGCTCGCCCATATCCTCGGCCATGTAGGCCACAAGCTGGGCTTTGTGCCTACCACGGAATTCTTGTTTCAAGATCAGGGCGAACAGCTCGCTCAAGTGCTTGCGTTGCGTGTCGTTGGAGAACAGGGCATCAATATTGATCTTCATGCGAGTGCCTTATGCTTCCAGCTCATGGGGCGGAAAGATGCCGAGAAATTGGGGCAGTTTGGGGAAAATGCCGTTCTTGCGTGGCAGGACGGTGGCTGCGCGGAAGACAGGGTAGCTGTCTTTTTCCAGGACAAAGCCTGTGGGCTGCAGGCGCGTGCCCGCTGGAATGCGCTGGCCGGGTTTCGGACGGCTTGTCAGGGGACAGAGTTCCACACCGTAGTTGCCGATGTCGCGCAGCACATAGCCAGGATGCGTTGTGTGATCCTCGCGCAGCGTGGCCGGAAACGTATCCCTGGCCTCACTGGTGATGGATCGCCACAAAATGTCGTCAATGGCCTTGAACAGCCAGCCGCAGGCCCAGTATTGCAGGGGAATGCGTGCGTAAAGGACGAGAAAGGGCGACGGATCTTGGGGACTTTTGGCGCTGGCTTGGATGGTTCCCGGCTGCAAGACGGCATCCAGAAGAGATTGGCGGGCCTGGTTGCGCTGGTGGTTACGCGGTTTCCGTATGGCGGCGGTATTCTGGGCGGCAGTCGATACCGGGGCGGCGGGGCGAGCTTTGGGCATGGTTGTCTCCGTGGCAGGCTGGGGGCAAAACTGCACGGAAATTGTGTAGCCATTCCAACCCCAAAAAGCAAGGCCCCTCTGTGCAACGCGACCCAGGGTAACGGTGGGTCGCGCTGCCAGCGTCCGGTTAAGCCAGGATTTCGTCAGCTTTGTGGCTGGCCCTGGCCGTGACGTCCGCGTCGATGTAGGCGGCCACGGCGGTGGTGGTGGCCCCCAGTACGCCGACGTCGTCGCTGTAGCCGAGAACGGGAATCACGTCCGGTATGGCGTCCACCGGGCAGACGAGATAGGCCAGGGAGGCCATGATGGACAGCTTGAGGGGCAGGGGCATGGCCGGGTTCTGCATGGCGTAGTACAGACACAGGGCCGTATAGAGCAGGACTCTGCCTATGCGCCTGGCGCAGGCTTTCAGCGTGCGCCAGAACGTCGTTTCAGAAAAATCACTGTGCCTAGCGTAGGACTGTATGGCGGTGCGGGACTTCATGGTGGGCCTCCTTGTGTTCGTGGTTCTACATGCTCTTTCGGGGCTGATCGAAATTTTTGCGCACAGGAATGTTTTTTCCATTGTGTCGACCCAGCCATGTCTTGCTTGACCCACAGCGTCGGGCACGATACAGACAGAGCAAATGCGCGATATGCGCAACAGACAGTATGCGATGCCCTGCCAAGGAGGCAGCCATGCAGAAAAAAGAGAACAGTTTACAGGAAAGCGCAGAAGCCTTGCTGGAGCAAATCAAGTTTGCCCTGGCCGATGGTAAGGATTCCTCTGCCTTGGAAAGCGATTTTGCCCTGTTGACGGGCAAGGCGCAGAAATGGCAAAAGCGGCTGGACAAGGCGAAGAGCGAAGGCCGTCAACGCTACAAGGAAAAGAACGCATTGTCCCAAGCCATGCGTCATGGCCTCTTGAGTGCGGAAATGAAAGTCTACTGGCAGACTGTTCCTGGCAAGCCCTTGAACGTGCCGTCATGGATAGCCAAACAAATTTCCCGGACGCTGGGGAAGGAAGTACAGGATATAGCAAAAAACTCCGGACGCAAGGCTGCGGAAGCGCATTTGCAGCAGGCCCGCAAGCTGTATGGCATCTCCGTTCATTCGGTGCAGATACCCGAAGATATGGACGAGCGTGGCACGCAGCCTGTGGACATCGTCCAGCATACCGTACATACGCTCTGGACCAGGCAGGTAGCCCCGGTCTGGCATGTGTACATCGATGAAAACGGGGAGAGCTTCAGCGCTCTCGAGGAAGGCAAGATGGGGCGTGTAGTTGCCGTGGCCGTGCCAGAGGGTTCCCCGCTTGGGAATCCGGGTTCCTTCCACGCCACGGAATCTTCTCCTAGACAAATCCTTGAGCATTGCAATACCTTGCTGCAAAGCGACTGCGGCGTGTTGGGCTTTACTTGCCCAGCGCTTGACATCCAGGGTGAAGACGGTTGGCTGCAGGCCATTCGCGATTTGGTCAAATGGGTCTGGCGGCTGCTGCCCCTGTCGACTGAAGGCACTGGTCTGCATGTTCATGTGGAGCAGCGGGGTGTGTACAGCGGAAAGCTCACAACGCTGCTCAGCGCAAAAAACCTCCAGGCCGAGATGACGGGGGAAGATCCAAAGCGCGCAGCGCAGATGCGCATCCTCCAGTTCACCTTTGAAGACAAGACGGCTCCCATGCTGGCCTGGGCGGACATCGTGGCCTACCTTTGGGGGCGGCAGAAAGGTGTTGACTTCAAGGTATTTCGCAAGAGCGGGCTTGCGGAGAGCTGCCTTATACACTGCCCTGCCAGCAGGCTGAAAACCCTCGAAGACATTTTCACGGGCAAAACGCCCGACGGCGCGGCCTGGATCGGACTCATGCAGGAGAAGGCCCGCAAAGGCTCGCTGCTGGAACATGCGCTTGCCCGACTGCAGCAGCGCTGCCATGCCCAGCCTGGCCTGTGGAAAACCTACGCACAGGCCATGCAGGACTATCTGGCCAGTAAGAAGTACAGGCACGACGTCCTGGAGCGGATGAGCGTTTGGCTGCGCCCTATGAGCGCGCCGGGTTTGGCGGCGGAATTTTACTGGCACTGTGCGGAATTGGCCCGGCTCAACCATTTGGGTGATGTGGACAGCGACGCGTTGCACAATACCGTGCAGGCCCTGGAGCGACTGACGCCGAAGATGGCCAGCCTGGATATGACCGCAAGCCTACATGTGGCCCTGCGTCTGGCCGTGGCGGACAGCAATGCCTTCGCCTTTGCCCGCAGCCAGGCACGGCTCGATGCCTGGAATCCGGCTGTGGGCGGTCGTTTGACCGGCAGCGCGCTGTGGGATGGAAAAATCCTGAGCAGTCTGGGGCAGTTTCGCGCCTTCCAGAATGACCCGACAGACGCCGTGCGGCTTTTTGAAGAAGCCTTGGAGCGTTTTGCCGTCCTTGAAGAAGCAGACCCCGAAGAAGCCAAACGCCAACGGCAGCAGACAGCCACGTACCTTGCCGTGGCCTGCATGGACATGCCGGATGCGGACACCGCGCACGTCCGCCGGACGGTGGAAACGGCCCTGGGCATGCCCGTGCTGGATGCGGCGCACCATTTTGGCCGCAAGCCCTTGGAAGACAGTCCGTATCCGCACTATCTGCTGGCCCGCTATCTCGCCTGGATGGGCACGGAAGAGGAAAAGACGGCCTATGAGCAGCGCGCCTTTTTATGGACAGAACCGGAAAAAGGGGTGCTGCCCGGTCATCCCTGGCCGCAAATCCAGTATTTTCGCTGGCTGATGACCGATAGAGACGATGACGCCCTGCGCCGGGAGTTGGCGAACAGCCTGGACTATGCCCGTGGCAAGGACAACATGCCCACAGTAGAACTCATTGTCCTGGCCATTGCCATCAGCATGGGCCAGCTGAATCCAGGCAAACCTGCTGTGCAGAACATGCTGCACACATTGGCGGAACGTATGCCAGATGCTCAGGCCATCGTGCGGCAGCTCCAGGATGCATCCCCCGGGGACAGCGGGCTGGCCCGCCGCATCATTCCTTTCAACTTCTGCTGATCTGCCAGCGTCGTTCCTATTCCAGAGTCCGCGCAAGTCTCATCTGCGCGGACTCTTTCGACCCCGAATCGTCACCATCGATCCGCCGACACCTGTGCTTTTCCTTCCGTGTGTATGCCTTCCTGTTTCTGAAAACCTTGGTGACCGGCGCACGGTGTTTGCGTATCCGTAGCTCGTGGGCGGCAATAAGGATTGGGGCGACATACATGCTTGCCTCCTTGGCGTGTGGATTACGTGCGCATGTGGCCGAGGGCCTCAGTCAAAGACCAAACTTCCGATGGATTTCAGAATGCTGCGACCGCCTATGCCGCCGACAACGCCTCCGATAGCTCCGCCGATGGCCGTGCCCACGACAGGACAGATCATGGTGCCCAGGGCAGCCCCGCCGGCTGCGCCGCCCAGTCCGCCAGCCGCACCGCCAGCGCTGCCCATGGCGTTCTTGGCAAATTCGCCGCCGGATATTTTGCCGCGTGCCAGATCTACGGCGTCCATGCCGATTTCGGCAACGGCGAAGGCGGCGGCAGTGGCTGCATTGGAACCGGCCAGGCGCTTCAGGCTTTCGCTGCCCACACTCCTGCCCAGGGCCTTACCCCCTTCCTTCAGCGTCAAAGCTGCAGCAGTGGTTGCCGCGCTTCTCACCGCCGATGTGGCGCTGTCGCTGGCAACCTCGGCTGCGTATTCGCCAGCGGACAACTCGCCTTTTTTGTAGCGATCATAATTGGAGACCGCTGACGAAAGACAGCTTGCCGCCGCACTAAAGGCTGCATTGCTGGCCGCGCAGGATTGGATGTCCTTGAAATTGTTCCACGTCGTGCCCGCATCCCGGGACTGTGCGCCGACATTGTCGGCAATTCTGCCCGTGCGGTTGCTGGAAATGCCCGTGGAGCGCATGGTTTTGTCGCCGACCTTGCGGGCGGCGTCAAAGGCGCGCGTCGTTTCCTCAGTGCCCAGCATTTTCGCACTGTGGTATTTGCCCCTGCGAACCTGGGACAGCGTTTTGCCAATGCCGGAGACGCTGGTGCAGTCTTTGAGCTGGTAGCGTCCGGCCACATGGCCGTTTTTGTCCACGGTGACGAGATCCACGCCCCTGGCTGTGGGGCGTTTGGTCAGCTGGGTGACATTGCCGGACAGAAGTCCGTTGGCGGCACAGTTCTGCTGGTCGCGGAACAGCACTTCATGCACGATGCCCTTGAGCTGGGGGGACTTGCCGCTGCGCCGCAGGGCCTCTTGACCGACTGCGTCGTAGTAGATTTCGCGGCCTTCGTGCAGGGCATTGAGGTCTTCTTGCGTGCGTCTGGACATGGCGTGCCTCCGTGGTTGTAGTGAAACATGTCGAACCTATTGCTCCTGTCGGTGCCAGGGAGGTTTTTTACGCGGGAAGACGAAAAATATTGTGGTCACAGGCAAACAAACAGTCAGTCTGTCAATGAGCTGTTCGTCAGCATGCAAAATTGATCAGTTCAGGCAGGAATCAGCAAAAAAATTACTCACCCTTGAGCGAACCTCCTGTATTCCAGGAGGCGCTCAAGGAGATGGTGACATTGGAAACCATCGGCAATGTTCACTTGTCTTTTGCACGAGTTTCAGATTGGCGTCAACCAGGCATGGAGTGCCCCTTTTCGGGTTTGAACATGTTGGCTACATGCTTACGCCAGAGGATTCAGGCTTGCTCTCCTTGGCCTTGAAAGCCTCCTTTTCTTCCTGCGTAGAGAGACGGATATATTCAAGGTCGTTTTTGACCTTTTCAAATTCTGTTTGTGTTGCTTCCCGTATTGATGGCCTGCCCACAAGAAAACCCATATGTAAACCGCATTCAAGGTAATATGTTTTGCTCGCTTCTACAGTTATATGGGCATTTGCTGTTGATTCTGTAGATAGAGCATAGACATGCTGGCCAGGCTGTGCCTTATAGACAAAATATGTCTTGTATTTCATCAAACCAATTTGTTTGCCGTCCTCTTCAACAAAATAGGAAGTTCCGGCACCGAAGTATCCCCATCCGTGACGGTAAAAAAAGATTGTAGCTTTGTCAGGTTCTGACGTAATTTGTGGTGGAGTTTTTTCAAGTATATAGTCACCGCGTACTGGCATCTTGGAGCATCCTGCTCCCATCGCAATAACCATAGTCACCATTAAGACGAACAACAGTTTTTTCATCTTGTCTATACCTCGCAGACGTGCTCCGTAGGTGTTCTCGTGGAAAGCGTTCTCAACATCGTTTCTCGTGTCCCTTTTGTGGTAGGCTTGCCCACGCTGACCTCAATGCAGGTCAAAACCTTGCAAGTCTTGGTCGCACTGCCGTGCGGTCAACGGGCGCTGTAAGCCGTCCGAATGTAGCGCTTCCCTTGATGAAGCGACTATAAAGCTCCGCCCTTCAGGGCGGGGTTGTTTACTGACTTCCCCCTTTCCGTGAAAGGATCATGCATGCAACGAAACACGCAGTGCCTAAAAGTACACCTTCACCGCGCTTTTGGAAGATGCCGATTGCCATTGCAGCAATACTCATCTTTTCAAGCCAATTAGCAGCCCGTTCCAACATTCCTACATATTACCAACAGAGTCGTTAAAGTTCAAGGCTACAGACCTGCATTCCGCATGTCGTCTCTCTTCACCCTGCCCCTTGACGGCCTTCTGGTCACAACCTTCATGCACGGAGAAGCCCTTGGTGGGCAAATCAGAATGCTCCATCGTGGAAAAGATTTTGAGGTCACAACCTCCAGGCCCGGAGAACCCCTTTGCAAATGCCTTGCTGCGTAATTCCCAAAAAGAAAGCCCCCAAGGTGAACCAAGGGGGTAAGAAAAATGAAACGAGTATCTTTTTACTTGAGCGCAAATTTTGCCCACAAACCTATACAGGTAACAATGATACCTGCGACAGTATATGCAATCCAAATTTCTAACATTCGTTTGCCTCCCATGCTGTAAAAAGATAACTTAAAACAAGAAAGATTATTGAAGGTATCATGCCTGACATCTGCAACTGGTATGCAGCCATAATGATACCGAAAATTCCGAGTTTTTCTAAAATATCAGCGGTACGCTTCAAAATTGCTTTCTTCATACCCACACACTACCAACAGAGGCGTTAAAGTTCAAGGCTCCAGTCCGTCATTCCGCATGTCGTCTCTCTTCACCGTTGCCCTCGGCGCATTTTCTGTCACAACCTCCAGGCATGGAGAACACCTTTGTGGCACGGGGCGAAGTTCTTGAGTGGCTGGGTGGTCTCGTCACAACCTCCAGGCCCGGAGAACCCCTTTGCGGGAGCTGGAAGAGCATTCGATTGCTCTTCACGAATTTGAGTCACAACCTCCAGGCCCGGAGAACCCCTTTGCGGGATTTATGAACGTAACAGCTATGACCATATCGGCAGTCACAACCTCCAGGCCCGGAGAACCCCTTTGCGGGTGAATTTTGGTCAATTTATTGAAGGATGTATAGCTAGTCACAACCTCCAGGCCCGGAGAACCCCTTTGCGGGCGTTAAACCTGTATATCATGTGGAAAAATGGGCGTATGTCACAACCTCCAGGCCCGGAGAACCCCTTTGCGGGTAAGGACATCCTTACTAAAGAAGGGCAAGATA
>JAFTCE010000130.1 GCA_017454855.1 Desulfovibrio sp. | reverse complement strand
TCGTCTTGTTGCCGCTCAGCGCGGCCAACGCGACCTTGGCCTTGAAGGCCGGTGCATGAGTTCTACGCTTCTGCATTTTACGCTCCTCCTTGCGACATGTCCAAGCTATCATACATGTCCAACTTTTGGGGAGTACCTCACTTCCGCAAACGCGTTTTTGTCCGGGCAGAATCGCCCAACAGCGTGGTTTTCTTTCTCCAAGACAATGACGGACAGCCCCTTGACGGGACAGAAAGGAAAATCCAGCTCGCGCCGTGAAATGCTACCGTGATCCCGTGGGGAGCATGGTGAGAAGCTGCCTGAGCCGGGATTCCATGGCCGCAGGGCTGAATGGCTGGAGCGAATCGCTGACGTGGGTTCTGTCATCTGCCGTCCAGGTGAGGCGGCGCACATGGCGCAGGGCGCGAACCAGCGCCGACGTATCGACATCAGCCCAGGTCATGTCCGTGCAAAACAAGGGGAGGCGTTGGCACATCTCTCTGGAAACAGGCACAATGCTGTAGGGCAAGGGGAAGCTATTGTCGCTGCGCATGAATTCCATGTTTCCAGAGTAGCCAGTGGCAATCACGGGATTGCCAAAACTCATGGCCTCCGACAAGGGCAGGCCCCATGCCTCGGCATGGTGGGCGCTGACATAGGCATTGCAGAGTGCATGCAGCGCCCCCATCTCTTCATCATCCAAGGTCTCCGGCAGATCAATGACAAATGGCAGGCCGGAAAGGTCTTGTGCTACTCTGTACTGCTTAACCACCAGCCTGACATTGTGCGCCCTCCCGGGAAAGGCGATGGAAAAGGCCCCAAGCAGGTCGGCGAGATTCTTACGGGGATTGATGGCATCGACAATGGTGTAAAAGAGAAAGGGCCGATTGTTCGCCCCGAGGCCCAGGCGTTTGGCCATGCGCTGCAAGGCCGCGCTGGAGACACGCTGGCGTTCCACCACATGCGGCAAGACGTAGGTTGGCTTGAAAGGGGCAAAGGCCGCACGGGAGAATTCCGAGCAGGTCCAGACAACGTCTACCGCAGAAAGTGCTGTCTTGTACGCTTCAGGTAGCTGTGGGCTTTCCCAGACGGCATAACCCACACGGGGGATGTTCCGAGGGACAGGGCTGACCATGTCGGCATAGACCGTCGGTTCATTGTGCAGGATGATCAGATCGCAGTGGATGGGATCATCCGTCAACACATGCCCGAGACGTTGCAGACAGGCCATGTAGGCCGAACCGGCGCGTTGGTAGCTGATATATGTACCGCAAGAATAGTAAATGCGCATACCGTAGCTGTCCAGTCGCGTTCTGCAGGACGAAGGCAATATGCTTCAGGCCCAGAATGCCTGTCCGCTGTTCCAGAGTTCGTTGAGCAACAGCGAGTCGCGCAAGGTGTCCATGCACTGCCATTGACCGGGGTGTGGGTACATGGAAAGTTGCCCTTCAGCCGCCAAACGCTGCAGGGGTTCTTTTTCCAGATCGCAATCTTCATCTTCGCTGAGGTAATCCAGAAATTCGCGCTTGAAAACAAAGAATCCACAGTTGATGTACTCATGCAGCACGGGCTTTTCTTCCCAGGAAAGGATGTTTCCCTCAGCATCTGTGCGCACCGTGCCAAAACGCGAGGGCATACGCACGCCGGTAAAGGTGCCAATGGTTCGCGAAGCCTTGTGAAAGTCGATGAGCTTGTTCAGATCAATATCAGCGACGCCGTCGCCATAGGTGACCATAAAACGATCCGTATCAATGTGCCGGGCTACGCGTTTGATGCGCGCTCCCTTGAGCGTGTCCTGTCCTGTATCGCAGAGCGTCACGCGCCAATCTTCCACCTGATTGGGATAGGGGGTAAGCTGACCTGTTTTGAGATCCACGCTAAAATCCGTATTGCGGATGGTATAGTCATGGAAGTATTGCTTGATGACCTCCCCCTTGTAGCCCAAGGGAAGGATAAAATCCTTAAAACCAAAACGCGCATAGATGGACATAATGTGCCAGAGAATGGGCCGACCGCCGATTTCAACCATGGGTTTAGGTTTGATGGCCGTTTCTTCTCGCAAGCGCGTTCCTTTGCCACCGCACATGATGAGAACCTTCATTGTTCAAGCCTCCCTGCCACATCGGACACATGGCGTATACCGTTCCTCACGTAAATATAGCAGATACCTTGGCAGAAGAAAAGATGCCGTTCAGCAGCAATGACGGCTCTTCCGCTGCGCTCTGCCCACCGAAATTTTGTCAGACAGAAGCACATGCCTAAAAAAAATGACAAAACCGCTCGTGCCGCGCTTGTCAGGCCCAGGAAAACTGATGTATAATGCCAGCGGTGGATCGGCCCAAACCTCTGCATACACGCTGCATTGCCTTATTTGTAAAATGCAGCCCAAGTGCAGACATGTACGCAGGCCTTTCCCGTGCGAAACGTCCTTCTTGGGGAGTAGCCATGAGCCAGCCTCATATGAAAACCATACCCGTGCGCGAGGCCGTGGGCAGCGTTCTCTGCCACGACATCACGCGTATTGTCCCTGGGGAAGGCAAGGGACCTGTCTTCCGAAAAGGGCACAAGATACGGGAGGAAGACATCCCAACCCTCCTTGCTGTGGGCAAGGAACACCTCTACGTCTACGAGCCGCAGCCCGGCATGGTGCATGAAAATGACGCTGCCAGGCGCATTGTGGCGGCCATAGTCGGCAAGAATCTTGACCAGACCCAGCCCAAGGAAGGACGCATTGATCTCAAGGCAGCCTGTGACGGCCTGCTGCGTGTGGATGTGCCCACGCTCACGGCCATCAACAGCCTGGGAGAGATTACCATCGCTACCTTGCACGGTATGCAATATGTACGCAAGGGGCGTTCCGTGGCCGGAACCCGTGTGGTGCCCCTGCTCATTGACGAAACCAAGCTGAAGGCCATGGAAGCGCTGGCCAAGGCCCCCATCCTAGAGGTATTGCCGCTGCGACCGGCCCGCGTAGGGGTTGTGACCACTGGCAGCGAGGTATACTGCGGTCGCATCCAGGATGCTTTTGGCCCTGTGCTGCGCGAAAAATTCCAAGCCTTGGGCTGTACGCTGCTGGGCCAGACCTTCAGCAGCGACGAAACGGCCATGACCGCCCAAGCCATACGAGCCTTTCTTGACCAGGGAGCGGACATGTTGGCCGTTACTGGCGGCATGTCCGTTGACCCCGATGACCGTACGCCCAGGGCCATCCGCGAGGCCGGAGCAGACATCGTCTGCTATGGCGCGCCGGTATACCCTGGCGCCATGTTCCTCCTGGCCTGGGTTCAGGGGCGGGCGGGCCGCGTTCCCGTGTTGGGACTCCCTGGCTGCGTCATGTATAACAAGGCCAGCATTTTCGACCTAGTAGTGCCACGGCTGCTGGCCGGTCTCGACGTGACCGCCGCCGACGTGGCGGCCATGGGCCACGGTGGCTTTTGTTCGCAATGCGCGGACTGCCGCTATCCGGTCTGCCCTTTTGGCAAATAAGGACATTCCCAATCCGCCCGCAAGGGCCAACTTCACTCCACAGGAGAGCGTATGGAGACAAAAACCCTCGTCATCAACGGCATTTCCCGCAGGCTCCTGGTTGATCCCGACGACAGCCTTGCCGATGTGCTGCGCGGTCAGTTGCAGATCACCAGCGTCAAGGTAGGCTGCGGCAAAGGGCAGTGCGGTGCGTGTACCGTCCTTCTGGACGGCAAGGTGACGCGCTCCTGCATTGTCAAAATGGCCCGCGTTGCGGACAATGCCAGCGTGACCACATTGGAGGGCGTCGGCACGGCGGCAGCCCTGCACCCCTTACAGCAGGCATGGATCTTCCACGGCGCGGCCCAGTGCGGCTTTTGTACGCCGGGCTTCATCGTTTCCGCCAAGGCCCTTCTGGATGCCAATGCCAATCCAAGCCGTGAAGACGTGCGCGCCTGGTTCCAGAAACACCACAACATCTGCCGCTGCACAGGCTACAAACCGCTCGTGGACGCCGTCATGGATGCGGCTGCCGTGCTGCGCGGCGAAAAAACCCTGGACGACATCACCTACAAGGAACCGGCGGACGGTCGTGTCTGGGGGACAACACGTCCGCGGCCCAGCGCCCTGGCCAAGGTAACGGGAACGGCGGAATTTGGCGCAGACGCCGCCTACCGCATGCCGCCCAACACCCTGCATTTGGCCCTGGCCCAGGCCAAGGTTTCGCACGCCAACATCCGCAGTATTGACACTTCGGAAGCCGAAAAGATGCCTGGCGTCTACCGCGTACTGACCCACAAGGATGTCAAGGGCAAAAACCGTATCACCGGTCTCATCACCTTCCCGAGCAACAAGGGCGACGGCTGGGAACGTCCCATTCTCAATGACAAGAAGGTCTTCCAATACGGCGACGCGCTGGCCATCGTCTGCGCCGACACCGAACGACACGCCCGCGAAGCCGCAGAAAAAGTGAAATTCGACCTGGAGCTGCTGCCCGCTTACATGAGCGCTCCCGAGGCCATGGCGCCGGACGCCATTGAAATTCACCCGGGTACGCCCAACGTCTACTATGACCAGCTCGAAGAAAAGGGCGCGGATACCAAACCCTTCTTTGACGATCCCGCCAACGTGGTGGCCGAAGGCAGCTATTATACGCAGCGTCAGCCGCATTTGCCCATTGAACCGGACGTGGGCTATGGCTACATCAACGACAAGGGACAGGTGGTCATCCATTCCAAATCCATCGGCCTGCATTTGCACGCCCTGATGATCGCCCCGGGCCTGGGCCTGGAATTTCCCAAGGATCTGGTCATGGTGCAGAACACTGCCGGCGGCACCTTTGGCTACAAGTTCAGCCCCACCATGGAGGCTCTTATCGGCGTGGCCGTCATGGCCACAGGCCGTCCCTGCCATTTGCGCTACAACTACGAACAGCAGCAAAACTACACGGGCAAGCGTTCTCCCTTCTGGACGACAGTGCGCTTTGCGGCCAACAAGCAAGGCAAGATCCTGGCCATGGAAGCCGACTGGGACGTGGATCACGGCCCCTATTCCGAATTTGGCGATCTGCTCACCCTGCGCGGCGCCCAGTACATCGGCGCCGGATACGGCATTGCCAATATTCGCGGGCATGGGCGTACCGTGGCCACCAACCACTGCTGGGGCGCAGCCTTCCGCGGCTATGGCGCGCCGGAATCCGAATTCCCCTCCGAAGTCCTCATGGACGAACTCGCCGAAAAGCTGGGCATGGATCCCTTTGATCTGCGCGAGCTGAACTGCTATCGCGAGGGCGATACCAACCCCTCGGGCCAGGTTCCTGAGGTCATGAGCCTGCCGGAAATGTTCAAGGCCATGCGCCCGTACTATGAGGCATCCAAAGCCCGCGTCAAGGCCGCTTCTACTGAGACCGTGAAACGCGGAGTAGGCGTGGCCCTTGGCGTCTATGGTGCTGGCCTAGACGGCCCGGACAGCTCCGAGGCTTGGGCAGAACTCAATGCCGACGGATCCGTCACCATCGGCAACTGCTGGGAAGACCACGGCCAGGGCGCGGATGCCGGAACATTGGGCACGGCCCACGAAGCCCTGCGGCCCCTGGGTATCACACCTGACAAAATCCATCTCGTCATGAACGACACCAGCAAGGCCCCCAACTCCGGTCCGGCGGGCGGTTCACGCTCGCAAGTGGTCACGGGCAACGCCACGCGCGTGGCCTGTGAGCTGCTGCTGGACGGCATGAAGAAGGCCGACGGCGGCTTTTACACCTACGAAGAAATGAAGGCCGCAGGCAAGCCCCTGCGCTATGAAGGTAAATGGACGGCCCCGGCCACGAACTGCGACGATAAGGGCCAGGGGGCTCCCTTTGCCTGCTACATGTATGGTCTCTTCCTGGCCGAAGTGGCCGTGGAGATCGCCACGGGCAAGACCACGGTGGAGAAGCTTGTCTGCGTCACAGACATCGGCAAGGTCAATAACAAGTTGGTCGTCGACGGCCAAATCTACGGTGGCATGGCCCAGGGCATTGGCCTGGCCCTCTCCGAGGACTATGAAGACCTCAAGAAGCACAGCACATTGGGCGGTGCTGGCGTGCCCAACATTGCGATGATTCCCGACGACATGGAAATCGTCTATGTACAAACACCGCGCAAGGATGGCCCGTTCGGCGCGTCGGGCGTAGGGGAAATGCCGCTCACGGCCCCGCACCCGGCCATCATCAATGCCATCTACAATGCCTGCGGTGCACGCGTACGCCATTTGCCCGCACGCCCAGAAAAGGTGCTGGAGGCCATGCCCAAGTAGCGGCATCAATATAATTAACGCACAACTTCAAGGATCACATCCGGGGGGCGTCTGTGGCCCCCCGGCTAGCATGGAGACCCGTCATGCTGGATCAGGACAGCCTACATGCGTTTGAAGCACGCTGCACGCAGGAAAGCCCGCCCCGCTGCCGTTTGGCCTGCCCTTTCGACCTGGACTGCCGGGCATTCCTGACCCTTCTGGAGCAAGGCAAAATCGACGAGGCACGCAAGCTGCTTGTGCGGCATGTGCCCCTGCCAGGCATCATGGTTCGGCTTTGCGATCATCCCTGCGAACAGGCTTGCCTGCGCCGCGATCTCGGCGGGGCCATAGCCCTGCATGACCTGGAACTTTTCTGCATGCGCTCCAGCCAAAGCCAAGAACGGTCTCTGCCCCTGCCGCCCAAACGTCTCCGCATGGCCATACTGGGCGCTGGCCTCGCTGGGCTGACGGCGGCCTGGGATCTGGCACACAAGGGCTATCCCGTCACCGTCTTCCATAACGGAGAGCCGTCAGAAGCCTTGCTGACCCGCTACCCGCAATTCCAACACGATGTCAAAGACAGAAATTTTCTCCAAGCTGATCTGGCCGCTCTCGAAAAACGCAAGGTAATATTTCAGCAGGAGGCCAGCAATCCGGAGCTGCTCGATCGTTTGTCCAGGCAATTTGACGCCGTACTGCTGGACGTGGATTCGGCCTCAGTTCGGGCCCCGGACAGGCGGCTTGTGAACGCGCAAACCCTACTCTGGCGCGAGAACATCGTTTGCGCGGGCTGGCTGCAAAGGACTGCCACGGGCCATACCTACGCCTCCCCCTCTGCGCAGGCTGGCGAAGGGCGCTACGCAGCCCAAACCATGGAACGCCTGGCTGCGGGTCTCTCCCTGACCGCAGAACGCAAGAAAACGCAAGGAACACTGCATGTGGATGTGGCGCATGTGGCCCATGTGCCGCGTGTGGAAGCGGAAAGGGACGTCGACGGCACAGCCCTGTACGCAGCGGCGGAAGCCAGCGCAGAAGCCGCACGCTGTTTGCAATGCCAATGCCTGCAGTGCGTGCGCCAATGCGCCTACATGCAGAAATTCAAGGGCTATCCACGCCTCTATGCGCGGCAGGTGCATAACAACGCAGCTATTGTCAAGGGACTGCACACGGCCAATGAACTTGTCAACGGTTGCGCCCTCTGCGGCCAGTGCGCAGAACTCTGCCCGGAAAACTTTTCCATGGCCGAGCTGTGCCTGGCAGCTCGTGAAGACATGGTGCAACGTGGCGTCATGCCGCCCTCGGCCCACGAATTTGCCTTGGAGGACATGGACAGTGCCTCCGGGCCGGAATGCGCACTCACCCTGCCCGACCCGACCCTGCCCGAGACGACCTCATTTCTGTTCTTTCCCGGCTGCCAGTTGGCCGCCTCGCGCGGTACACAAGTCGAAACGCTTTGGATTTGGCTGCGTAAAGCCCTGGGCACGAGCGCAACGCCGGGCGTAGCCCTGCTGCTTTCCTGCTGCGGCATGCCCGCACACTGGGCAGGGCGTAGGGAACTTTTCAAGCAGCACATGAAGAAATTGCACACAATTTGGGAAGATCTGGGCAGGCCGTGCCTGTTGACGGCCTGCGCCTCCTGTCTTGCGGCCTTCCGCGAGGGACTGCCCGAAGTACGCGCCAAATCCGTCTGGGAGATCATGGACGGACTCGACATTTCCAGCCTTCTGGGACAAGCCACGAACAGGGCCGACATGCCGCCCGTCTTTTCCGTGCATGATCCCTGCACCGCCCGGAACAATACGGCCTGGCATACTGCCGTGCGCAGCCTGGCGCGCAAAGCCGGGGCCGTGCTGGAAGAACCAACACTCTCTACCGATGCCACGGCCTGCTGCGGCTACGGCGGTCTTGTCTGGTGTGCCCAGCCCCAAAGCGCTAAGGACATGCTCGCGCACAGAGCCGCACAATTGCCCCACCCGGCCCTGGCCTCGTGCATCATGTGCCGCGATCGTCTTGCCGCAGGCGGCAAGGAATGCTGGCATTTGCTGGATATACTCCTCCCTGGCATGACGAAAAGCGGGACGGGACGCGAACCCGGGCCAGGGCTTTCCGCCAGGCGCGCGAACCGGGCACAATTGCGCACCCGTCTTCTGGCCGGAACCGGACACACCAAGCCATGTAGCCTGCGTGTGCCGCCGGAACTCCTGGCTCGACTGGAAGAACGGCATATCCTCCTGCAGGATCTGGAGGCTGCCGTGACCGGTGCAGAGGCCTGTGGGCAGTGGTTTGCCAATGCAGAAAATGGTCACCGCCTGGGTTCCTGGAAGCCCCGCCATGTCACCTTCTGGGTTGAGTACGCCCCGGAAAACCAGGGCTATGTTCTGTACGACGCATGGTGTCACAGAATGATTGTGCCGGGTTCCGGCGGACAGGAAGCAGAGGCCGTCATCAAGGCCCAGCAGTGCTGTACGGACGGTTCCCGTGGTGGACAAGGAGGTGGACGATCATGAGTATGGCGCCCAATTACGGCCCGGATGCTGGGGCTTGGATGTGCGGTCGTTGCCAAAAACCACTGGAACAAATCAGGACGACAGCCTTCTATCTCAACAGCGCCTTTGATGTTGTGTTGCCACGTTGTCCGCAATGCGGCCTGACCCTGGTTCCCAAAAGCCTGGCTGAAGGCAAGATGCTCGAGGTAGAAGCCCTGCTGGAAGACAAATGAGCGCGACATGGGAAGAACCTGCCTTCCGCCGCGTAACAGGAAACACCTGGCGGCCCGGCGGCCTGGAACTCACGCGTCGGGCTTTGGATTGGTGTGCCGCACGGAACCTCCTGCGTCCAGGGGGCCTGGCCTTGGATATGGGCTGTGGGGCCGGCGGCACGTTGAACCTCCTGACCTCCCTGGGCCTGCGGGCTGTGGGCTTGGACAGGCGCGCCAATCCGGATGCTGAGGCAGCGCAAGGTGCTGCCTGGCGCATGTGTGCAGACGTAACCCGTCCCCCTCTGGCTGCGGGCATAGCGGATATCCTGCTTTTTGAATGCGTCCTGTCTCTCCTTGCAGAACCGCGTACCGCCCTGTGCGCGGCGAGCCGTGTTCTGGCCCGAGGCGGGATATGCATTGTCAGCGACATCACACTGCGTATTGCCACTGCTTCAGAACAACGCGACGCATCTTCCTGCTTCAGCGGCGCACTGTCCCCGAGGGATTGGCGGGCTTTGCTCCAGACTGCCGGACTTCGCGTTCTGCACGAAGAGGATCACAGCCACGCACTGGCGCAACTGGCCGCCCGCCTCGTCTGGTATGGCGAGGACACGGCGGACAGAACGGAAACATGTTTGGCACGGGTGTGCGGCTTCCCTAGTTCCGGCAAGTCGTGCCAGCCCCGTGGCTATGGTCTATGGATAGCTCGCAAGGAGGCCATATGCACCCCCTGATGCTTGAATTGCTTCCCTGGGTACGCCAGGGCTATTGCTGCAGCCAGTTGCTTGTCCTGCTCATGCTGCAGGCCATGAACCGCGACAGCCCGGACGCCGTGCTTGCGGCCCGGGGCCTGTGTCACGGCATAGGGCAGTCAGACGGACCCTGCGGCCTGCTCACGGGAGGCGCTTGCGCCCTGACGCTTGCGTGCGGCGAGGATGCCCATCCTTCCCTGTTCACGCCACTGCTCCACGACTATGCCACCTGGTTTGCAACGCGCACAAATCCCTATGGCGGTTGGCGCTGTGGCCAAGTGGTGCAAGGTTTGGGCGCAGGACATGACACGCAGCCGGAACCCACGGCCTGCGGCGCACTTTTGGCCGAATGCTGGGAGCGCATGCTGGAACTTATCCAGGAATACAACCTGGATTTGACCGTTTCGCCATGATCCTGCGCCGCACCCAAAGCCTCTGCCCCGTCTGCCTGCGCCGCCTGGACGCCGCCTACGTTCAGGAAGAAAAAACCGTGCTGCTCAACAAATCCTGCCCGGATCACGGCCCGTTTAGTGTGCCGATCTGGTGCGAGGAAGATGGCACAGCCCTCTTGCCCGCCTTCACGTCCTGGTCGCGGCCCAAGTCGCCATCCTTTCCAGACCATCCAGCCACGAGCGTACAGCAAGGCTGCCCCTTTGACTGCGGCCTTTGCCCGGAACACGGGCAGCATACCTGCACTGGTCTTGTGGAAGTGACTAAGCGCTGCGACATGGCCTGCCCCGTCTGCTATGCCAATGCGGGTTCTAGCACGGCCCAGTCTGACCCGGATCTGGCAGACATCGCCGCGCAGCTAGACACACTGCGACAAGCCTCGGGTGCATGCAATCTTCAAATTTCCGGCGGCGAACCAACCTTGCGCGAAGACCTGCCCCTGATCCTTGGTATGGCCCGTCGGCATGGCTTCGGCCTTGTGCAGCTCAACACCAATGGCCTGCGCCTGGCCCGCGAAGATACGTATGCCGCAGCCCTGGCCCGGGCCGGGCTGGATTCCGTCTACCTGCAATGGGATGGCGTGCGAGAAGCCTCCTTCACGACGTTGCGCGGCAGGCCCTGTCTCCAGGACAAACGCCGCGCTGTGGAAAACTGCGCCCGCGCCGGACTTGGGGTGGTGCTGGTGGCCACCGTCGTGCGGGGTGTCAATGATGGCGAACTGGGTGATCTTTTGCGCCTTGCCCTGAGCTTGGGTTCGGTCGTTCGTGGCATGCATGTACAGCCTGCGGCCTTTTTCGGACGCTATCCCTGGCGGCTGGCAAGCGCCCCGCGCCTGACCCTGACTGATGTCATGGCAGCGTTCTTGCGACAGGCCCCCGAGTTGATCCACCCTGGTGATTTCCACCCACCGGGCTGTGAACACGAACTCTGTTCCTTCAGCGCGGTTTACCGCCGCACACAAGAGGCCGGAAAGTCCACTCTCACCCTGCTGCATCAATCGGCAGCCTGTTGCAATACTGGTACAATTCCCCCCACAGCCGCAGCTGGAGCCAGCGCCGCCCGAAGGTTCACGGCTTTGCACTGGAAAGGCGTCCAGCCCGTCCAGACTGCACTCGATGCAGAGAACGGCAGTTTCGACCGCTTTCTGGCCCAGGCCGGTGCAGCGCAACGCTTCACGCTTTCGTGCATGGCCTTCCAGGACGCCTTGAGCCTGGATGTGGCCCGTGTGCGCGGCTGCTGCATCCATGTGACGCGTCCCGACGGGCGTCTCATCCCCTTCTGCCTGCACAATCTGACGGCGGAAAACGGCACACGCCTCTATGAGGTAACGTCACCATGATGTCCTGCGCTTCCACCACTGCCCCCTTTGCCTGCGCCCTTGACGCCTGGCTTGCCAAAGAGTGCGCTGCGCGCAGCCCTGAAGAACTCCTGTCCCGCTTGACAACAGCGCAATGGAGGGCATTGGCCCGCACCTTGCGCCATGCCGCCAAGCACAGCACTTTCTACGCACACGCTCTATGCGGACACGACCTTGCCCCCCACCGATCGGAAGACCTGGCGCAGCTCCCCTTCACGCTCCCGCAAGACCTGTCTGCGTGGGAAACCCTGCTTTGCACTTCCCTGGGCGACGTGCAGCGCCTTGTGACCATGCCGACTTCCGGAACCACGGGCATGCCCAAACGTCTGGCCTTTACACAACGCGATCTGGAACGCATTGGCCTTTTTTTCGCTGCGGGCATGTCCTACCTTGTGAAACCAGGCAGCAGTGTGGCCGTCCTCCTGCCTGGCGCACAGCGCCCGAACGGCGTAGCCGATCTTTTACGGCAGGCCCTGGTTTCCCTTGATATACCTGTAGCGTGCCCGCCCCCGGATCTGCTCCACAAGGAACAAACGAGCGCGCTTGCCGCATGGCTGCGCAAAACCGCCCCCAGCACAGTAGTGGCCATGCCCACACAACTGCAACGGCTGTTCTCAGCCATACCGCAAGGACTGCCTTGCCTTTCAGGCGTGTTGTCCAGCGCGGAACCTCTGGATGTCTCCCTGGGCACAGCCCTGCGCAGTCAGTGGAACTGCGAGCTGCTGGATCACTACGGCCTGACAGAAGCGGGCTACGGCTGCGCTCTGGAATGCCCGTCCCATGACGGATACCACCTCAGGGCCATGGACATCTTTGTGGAGATTGTCAGCCCTGATGACGGACATCTCCTGCCTGTCAACGCAGTGGGCGAGATCGTTATCACCACGCTTGACCGCGAGGCCATGCCGCTCATCCGCTACCGCACGGGCGACATGTCCAGCTTGTTGTCAGAACCCTGCACCTGCGGCAGTCCCCTGCCGCGCCTGGGTCCCATCCTGGGCAGAATAGTACGGGATGCCTCTGGACAGACGCGCATCCTGCGCCTGCCCAAGCGGGAGGCTGCGCCATGCTGACCCCTCAAGCAGCCCCCATCGCCGTGATCATTCTTGCTGCCGGCAAGGCGCAGCGCATGGGCCATGTCAAGGCGCTCCTTCCGCTGGGCCAAGGATCCGATGCCATGTCCGCTCTGGGGATCGTGACCCGACTGTACCGCAAGCTGGGACTGCGCAACTTGCTTGTGGTGAGCGGTTTTCATGCCACAGACGTCGAAAGGGAAGCACAAGCCCTGGGCCTGGAAGTGGTGCGTAATCCGCATCCCGAAGACGGCATGTTCTCCTCGGTGCGCACGGGTCTGGCATATATTACCGCACAGGGCGCTCCTGTGGCAGCCTGTATTCATCCTGTGGATATCCCCCTGGTGCGGCCCTTGACCATCAAGGCCATGCTGGCCATGTACGAAGAGCGCCGACAGTGTGCAGACATGCCGCCCGTGCTTGTGCCCACCTTCAATGGTCGGACAGGACATCCCCCCCTGATTCCCGCCCGCCACTGTGCGCATGTCCTTGCCTGCTCTGCCCAGAAGAGCTTGCACGACGCACTGGCCGGTCTGCCCCACTGCCCTGTGCCCGTGGCTGACGCCCTCATGCTGGAAGATATGGATACCCCTGGCGACTACGCCCATCTGTGTCGCTTGACTCCTTGGCTGGAAACCCTTTTCCCCCGAGAAGCTTTGTGCTTGATACGCCTTGTCGGCCTGACAGAGCGTGAACGTCGGCACGCCCTTGCCGTGGGCCTACTGGCCGCCGCCCTCGCCACTGCGCTTGCCCGCGCTCAACGTTCTCGGGGCCAGGCCACTCATTGCCGCCCCTGGCTGGCCCTGTCCGGTGGCATGTTGCGCCACTTGGCCACTGAACAGCCAACCTTGGCCGTACCCGACCTGCTGGAAGAACTGGGCTTAACACGCATGGCAGACATTGTGCGCGACCAGCACGATATGGCGTTGCAGGATGCGCTTACGGAACGCGATTTGATTTCCCTTGCAACGCACTGCTGTCAAAAAGCAGCATTTCTCCCCATGAACGGTCGAATCCGGCACAAGCCGGAAAGCCGCGCATCTACTGCCGACACAATGAACAGTGATACTTGGCAGGCATGGATCCAACATGTGGAAGCGCGTTTCGTGTGGGAAACAGGCCATTCTCCCTTGGCCCTGGCCAGCGCAATTCTTGCGCAACCGTCCTGTCACTCCGGGCCAGGAGGTAGGGGATGAACGATGGATTTTGTCTCTTGCGGCATGGCGCGCTAGCGTCCACAATGCGACAGCGGATGATAGGCAGCCTCGACCTGCCCATGAGCGATGCAGGACGGGCGCAGATCAGACGGCTCGCCGTGGAATGGCTACCCACAGTCAGGCAAAACCTTGCCGCCATCGTGACATCCGACTTGCAACGCTGTCTCGATACGGCCAATCTACTCCTGCAGGCATGTCCAGTACCGATTCCCCTGCATCGGGAACCGGATCTGCGAGAAATTTCCCTGGGTGCCTGGGAAGGACTCAGCCGCACGGAAATTGCGCACCGCTGGCCTGGAGCATACATCTTGCGCGGCCTGGACATGGCCGCCTTTGTGCCGCCGGATGGGGAAAGTTTTCGCATGCTGCAACGTCGCGCCCTGCTTGCCCTGGCGCATTGGCGGCGCAGATACCCTCTGGGGCTTGTGCTTGTGATCACGCACGCTGGAGTCATACGCACACTTTTGTCACACTGGATGGCCCTTCCCCTAGGGGATGCGCTGCGCATCCCCCTGGACTACGCCTGCCACTGCTGCCTGCCCGGACAGGGCTGGCCCCTGAACCTGTTGCCCATGGAGGTTTGTGCCCATGACACTTGATGTCAAACCCAGCCTCACGGCTATGCCCCCCCTTGCCAACGAAGCATGGAGTGGAACCCTGGAAGCCCGTATTGCCGCATTGCTGCAAAGGGGAGAACCCGTCGTCCTTGTGTCCATCGTGGCCAGTCACGGTTCGACGCCCCGCCATGTCGGCACGCGGGCGCTGCAAACACGGCGCGGTTTGGAAGGCACGGTGGGCGGTGGCATTCTGGAAGCACAAGCCATGCAAACCGCCCTTCTGTGCTTGAAGGACGGTCGATCTCGCCGAGCCAGCTTCTCCCTGGAGGCATCCGACCCGGCCAGCGACATGGTCTGCGGCGGCAGCATGGAGGTTTTCTGCGAATTTCTGCACCCAGAGCAAGCCGCCATGTTCTCAACCGCCGACGTTCTCTTGCGGAAAGGAAAACCTGGAGTCTGGACGGTGACGCACTCAGGGGAACAGGATTCTACCCTCCAAGAAAATGTGACCCTTGTACGCCATTTGTACGCAGAGACGCCCCCAAGTCTGCCAGGCATCTCAGCAAGCCTGGAAACCGTGCAAATGCTGCTGAAACAGACAGGTGGCCGACCAGGACTCATTGCGCAAGCCGGGACAAGCGTCTATGTGGAGCCGCTCAGTGCCCCGCCGCTATTGTTGCTCTGCGGTGGCGGGCATGTCTCCCTAGAAGTGGCCCGTCTTGCGCATCTCTGCGGTTTTGTGGTGGACGTTGCCGATGACAGACCGGAATTTGCCAATGCTGCTCGCTTTCCCATGGCCCGTTGCTGCCACGTAGTGCCCGGGTTCGCCAACCTTGTAGCAGCCTGTGGCATAGGGCCGGGCCATTATGTGGCCATCATGACGCGTGGTCATGCCTTTGACAGGGAAGTGCTGGAACAGGTTCTGAACAGCGACGCCCGCTATGTGGGCATGATCGGCAGCAAGGCCAAGAAGGAACACGTCTACGCCGCCCTGCGTACTGGTGGCGTTGCAGAGGCAGCTCTGCAAGCCGTGTGCTGTCCCATTGGCATGGCCATCAAGGCCGAAACCCCCCAGCAGATCGCCGTTGCCGTGGTGGCAGAGCTGCTCGCCGCCAAGGGCAATGTGCTTAAGGACTTCCGGCCCGTTGATTGACAACGCTAGCCCTGTCCTCCTACCAACGCTGATCCCAGAGAGTACGCTTCCGCGCATTGCCGTGGCCACTGTTCCTTGCGCCAGGCCGCTTTAGCCGTCTCGGAAAATATGGAGGATTCGTACTGGGAATAGTCCTTGAACTGGTAGGTGTCATAAGCCCACAGGGTTCGTGGCGGCATGCCAAAGAACTGCCCGGCAGCCATTTCAAGAAAATGCAGCCTTTCGCTGAGCTGAAACTGACGAGCCTGTTCTTCCGTGGCATTCATGGTATAGATATACGCTGATGGCAGGATTTTCGGAAAAACTGTAGGAATTTCCCTGCTGTAAAGGTAGTTGGAGAAAAAAAGCCGTTCAAGGCAGGCCAGCATTCCTGACGACAGGTTCATAAAATAGATGGGCGCTCCAAAAATGACGGCGTCCACCTGTTTAACGCGCTCCAGCACGGGCGAAAGGTCATCCTTCATGGCACACACACCATGCTCTTTGTCTTTGCGTTTGCAGACAAAACAACTCGTGCAGCCCTTGAAGTTCAGGGTGTAAAGATGGATCATTTCCGTAGCGGCTCCGGCATCTGCCGCTCCTCTAAGCGCGTGCTGCAAGAGTTCCGCAGTGTTGGCCTTGCGTCGCGGACTGCCATTGATGGCGAGAACGGTCTTGGCGGACATACAGACTCCTTTAGTGTACGGTAGTGGAAACAAGCAATTTTCCGGTACCCTGTTCCACACGACTTGGCAAGACCTTGCGCATGCCGTGTTCAATGGCTGACTGCAAGGTGTACGGAGAGGTCACGTCTTGACGCTCACTGCGCAGCCTTGGTATAGATGAATTCGGTAACGGTACATAGATTGGAGGAAATTTCATGTTTCCCTTAAGCTTTGGGAATCTGCCCTTAGACATCGTCCAGCCCATGATGCAATTCCGCGATATGCCCGCCGAGGCGCTCTATGTTTCCGGCTCTACCATGCACGACACCTTCCTACAATTTCGTGATCTGTCGGCAGAAGCCCTGTTCCGCTCCGGCGCAACAATGCATGATACTTACGGCCATCAAATTGGCAGCCCCTACGTTGTCCCTGAGGCAGGGACAGGCGTCATCACGGACTATTCGGCCTGAAGCAAACGGCATGACAACATTGCCTCTTCATTCGCCGCTAAAAGGGGTGCGCAATCCCGTGCCGTCCGGGCCAAAACGCTTATCCCAAGCCAGATTGTCGCCCGGTCGGCTAAAATACCCGTCCATGTGTAACTGTGGCCTGCCCCTGCGCAGCAGTTCACCAGCCGTAACAAAGCTATATCCCTGCGAACGCAGCAAGACCACCACCTCTCGTAATAACTGTGCCGTGCCCAAGGGCACGCAGTTAGCATGAAAAAGAAGAATAGAACCTGGCTTGACCTGGGCGGCCACCACACGGGCCGCCTTTTTTGCCTGTGCCGGATGACGGTTGTCTCCCGATTCCGCTGCCACGTCCCACTGCACCACACAGAGTCCCATGCGGGCCAGTTCGGCCAGAGATGCTCCGTTGCAGCGTCCATACGGCAGGCGGAACAAGGTAGGCACAGGCGCAAGCCACGCGGGTTCGCCCCTTCCCTGCGCTTTGAAACGGCGCAACGCTTCCTCACGCAATAACTCGTACTGGGCCTGTGTCCAAAGTACCTGGGTGCGCAAGCCCTGCGGCGAGAGCAAAGCGCAATTGCCGTGCGTCCAGGCATGGTTGCCGATTTCAAAGCGAGGTTCACTCATGATCTGCAATACGCGACGGGCATGCGTACGCATCCACTTGCCGCCCATGAAGAACGTCGCCGGAATCTGCTCATCCCGCAAAAAGTTGAGTACGGCCATATCACAACCGGTGGTCACTGTGGCCAATTCGCACATATCAAAGGTCAATGCCACGATTTTTTCCCCGTCGGCAAGGGTAACCCGACGGATGTTACCCACCATTTCCGGCCCCAGGGGGGCAAGCTGCACCGTAGGCAAGCTCCGCGTTGGCGGGAGAGCATTGTTGGGCAAGGCCCTTTTGGCATCGGACGCCTCCGCCGCCCAGCTCGACGCCGCCGGCAGCGACATGGCCGCCGCCTGCGCTCCATCCTGAGGCATTGTCCAGACGCAAAAAACGCACTGCACACACGTTATGACCGTCCACAGAATTCCTCGCTTCGCATTTCCTTGCATGCAAGCAGCCATAAGCCCTCCTTGGTGGGCAGGCGGGCACGGCGCGTATTCTGCCGCGCACCGACAGAACACTTGAACGCGCCTCTTCCCAAAACTATATTTCAAAGAGTTTTCGTATGTTAGAGTGCATCGTACCGTTCTTTGCGTACTCCAGCGTATCGCAAAGGCGGATATTGTTTTTCTCAATGTGTGTCTTGTCACTGAATCCCAGAATGTAGCGCAGACAAATGCGATAGATGATTTCTGTCGGAGCGCAACCATAGACTTGCTGGGAAAATATGTGATTCAACCTTTCTGCATCATTGGGATATAATGACTTCATACTTTGGCTCTGGTACAGTCTTGTCACGATTTCTGCTATGTACATGCCCGATTTCATATACAGGTCGGCGAACGTTGCCTCAGGATCATCAAAACAGCCGGGATTTTCTTGTTCGAGTCTGTCAACCATATCCTTTACAATATTTTTTGGCGTGAAGACTTGATTGGTACGCTGTGGGGGGATGTAGTCAAAAATGTCACACTTTTGATCGGGATTGAAATAATCCGCAAGCTCGACACGCTTTTTCATGAACTCCTGCACGGCATCATTGAACACGACTTCATCAAAAAGATGTCCGTCAAAGTGTTTCTTCTCTCCACTCTCGGATGTATACTCACCACCATCGCGCAGCATACGGAACTGGTCTAGAGTCACGCCTTGGCCATTCTGCGGATTGACGGTGACATCCCAGAAGACATCCTCTGGCACAAGCGTATCAAAATTGGCAAGCGTCGTATTTTCATCACCATAAGCCATAAGAAACGCAGGGATTGTGCGTGAAAAACCGCGCAAATGATTACGAATGCTCCCCTCGATAGCATTCTTTTCGGCATTCAGTTTTTCGGTTTCTACTGTTTCCACAATGGTTTCAGCCGCTTTTTTTACCGTATCACCCCCATACAATTCCTTGCCAATATCTTCTACCATATCACGATAGCTCTTGAGCCTTTTTTCGGTGTACTCCGCATCAATCTGCGTAATTGTCGCCATCGTGGCACCGGATTGCTGTGCTTCCTGAATTCTGACATCACGTTCCTTGACAAGCTGATGATCTCGAATTGTATAATCTCCATACGCACGATTCACGACATTGTCCGTGGTTTCCTGAATTTTACGTTCTAGCTGATTTTGTGTTGATTTTTTTAAATCATTGCTATACTGCGTTTTTGCGGATTCCATAAGGGTGGAGGCAATAGGTTTTGAGAACTGCTCACGGAGCTTTTTCAATTCATCCTTCTTGGGATTATGCGTCACCTCTGCTTTTTTCTGGATTTCCTCTACCGCTGCTTCCAACTGCTCTACAACATCCCCATACACCTTCTCTCCGAAAAGATCAGCAGCCGTACCGATTACCTGTTCTTTTGAAATGGCAACTTCTCCATTTTCATTCAAATGCAGAGCGTCTGCGGTAAACTCATCCACAGCCGCAGGTGCAAGGATTTTCGGCTCTTCTATGGCCTGCATATTATTGATGATATCAATGATCTCCTTCGGAGCACCGAAAATGCCACTGATATTGGCAAAAAGAAAATTGGACATAAATCCACGCTCCACGACTTCTCTTGCGTGGATGTGACGGGGAATTGTAAGGACTCTCTCTGCATCCAATTCTATCATCGAGCCTTCTTCATCTTCGCCGTAAACAGGAAAGAAATTAAGAAGCTCTCGCACATTCTGCTTTCTGTTGTCAAATTCGCCCTTGTCACCGGATGTTTCAGGAATAAGGTCATTGGCGAACTGTTCAAAAATTGTAAGGGTGCGTGCTGGATCAAAGTCAAAGACATATGCATTCTGCTTTCTGTATGAATTGCCTTCACTGTCTGTGAAAAGACACGGATTCTGCGCACGGAAAGCCGACTGCATATACAGCGCAGGACTTGCCATGTTGGAAAGCATGAGAACGGCTGTCCACTCAGGGATGGTAACGCCCGTGGTGAGCTGTCCCACGGAAAGCGTGATGGTTTTATCGTGCGCAGCAATCGCCTTTTTCACCTTGTCGAAAGACTTTTCGTTTTCCTCATCATCGTCCAATCTTCCGTCGCCCGCAGCAAGAATAATCTCGTACTCGTGGAACACAGGATGCAGTTTCAACTTTTTGGCGAGCGCCTTTGCGCTTGCCACACGGTTCAATATCCAAAAGGTGTGTTTCAACTCATTGCGTAATTTCGGCGTTGAAAACGGGAATTTCTCCTGCCGGGTCATCGCATCTAGAAGCTTATCGACATCTGCATCGTGTACAAACTTCCCGGACTCGTTCGTCTTGAAAAATTCGTTCAAGTCAAAGGCAAATTCTTCAATATCATCAGCAGCAAGCTCTATGCCTCTTTTCACTCTGTCCCGGATAATATCGGACATCTGATAGGTAAAAAGGGAAAGACGTGGCAAATGGGCATAGGGATTCTCCATCTCATTGGATGCGTCCCAGTCTCGCTTTTTTTTCTGCTCATCGGCATACGTCCAATTGTAAATCGCGCTAGCAGGGAATTTGTCGTTCGCCAGAGCCTTAAAAGGCGTGCCGGAAAGATGCAGCGTCCACTTGCGGCGGATATGGTTGAACGCCGTATCTGTTTTGTAGGTATCAACGCCCTCGTGGGCTTCGTCCACGATGAGAATGTCCCATGTCAAACCTTTTTCGGCACTGATTTCCGAGAGCTTGTCGTAACGACCCCCAAAATAGATGGAGCCTTTCAAATCTTGCAGACTGACAAATTCAATGCAGCCTTTTATCTTCCTGTCTTTCTTTGCGAGATATTCTTCACGGCTGTAGACAAATTTTCTGTCCTTGATTCCATCCACACTACTCACAAAGATGTAGCCGGACTGCGGATCGAAGAAGGTCTCGTAATCTGCATACCAGGCATTAGCGATGGCGGGACGGTTCGTCACGATGAGTATATTCGTAGCACCGAGCTTCATGCACAGATCGTAGGCGGAGAGGGTTTTTCCAAAACGTGGCTTTGCGTTCCACAGAAATTCAGTACTCTCCCGACCGCAGAAGTACGCAGCCGTCCTCTTCACTGCTTCCGTCTGCTCATCACGAAGCTGATATGGTATCACAGCATCGTCCATGCCCGCTGCTACCACACCGTGATTTTGCGTAAAGTCGTTGAAATTGCCAAGAGCTGTTTGCGGTTCGATGAAAAACCACTCAGTCCCCGGCTCACGGGAAATTCCGAGCTTTTTCAGATAGGCATGAAAATCCTTATCTGTAAATGTCCCATACGGTTCTGTCATAAACGCAGCACGCCGCTTCCATCCGATCTCGTATGCAACATGCACTGTGTGGGTCTGTTCTTTGATACGGGTCTCCACATCACGCTCGGTAAAGCCGATCTTCGTCCAACCGTCATGGGCAGGTACGCCAGGAGTGGTATAGGCATAACACTGCGGAACGACCTTTGCGGCTGTTTTGATCTGTATCGCTGCCATTATTCCATCTCCTTTACTTGCGTCTCAATAAACTCAATCTCACTATCATCAAAACAGTACTTTCGGTAAAGCTGTAGATCTATATCATGAATTTGTTTTGTCCAGTCAATATCTGAGGATGAAGTGAAATCTTGGAGAGGGACATATTTCCATTTTTCCGCATTTACATCTTGTGTAATTTTTAATATACCTAAAAGAGTTCGAGCAAACTTCGTCTTAATATATTTCAAACAGGATTCGGCTTCATATTTTGTGCTAAATCCACCAATACCAAGAAACGTATGTGTAAATCCTGAATTTTTCGGTAGGACTTCAGGATTAGTCAGTGATTCCCCGAATGTTCCTTTTCCATCAGCTTTTGGAATGACAATTTTATACAATGGAATATTTTTATCATTCATATCAACATATTTTGAATCAATGTATTTTCGAATTCGCCTTCCTTTATCAACACCATAAATTAAAATATCTCCATTGGAGAAATCTGAATGAAAGCAATCAAAGTTAATAACATTGCTCGACATACGTCTTTCATGTCCTCTATAAATAGGATAATCAGAAAATAGCTGATCTGTATTAAATTTTGATGCTACATAGGCTATTGACTCAATAGAATTACAATCATTAATATAATTGATAACTTTCTTTAATATAGTATTTAATTCTTTATATATTGTAAATGTACCTATAGCACCAAAATACTTTGAACTATCTCTATATGTTATTGATATACCACCTTTAATCTCAGCAATCGAAAAAAATTTACTTGCATCTGGTTCATATTCAAGAACTTTTAAATGAACGTCGTTAAGCATTTTACTATTCCACTCTTTTGGAGTCATCCCTGCATTAAATAAAAATCGTGCTGGAGTAATCAACTCTACAGAGTTGGCTATTTTATATACAGCTTCCATAAAAAAATGATATACAGGCAGTGCGGTATTACTTTCACCACGTCTATCTTCCTGATATGGTGGATTCCCTATCACGTAATCAAACAATTTTTCTTCCATACCTCGTATCTCCTTAATACCCATAAACTTCAGAGAAATAGTATTTCTCCAGTCAAATATTCTACACGGCACGGCTTGTTGTTCGTCTTCTTTTACTCGCTCTATGCCTGGCATATCGAAAAGTGTCATCTGGCGTTGCTTCTCAAACGATTTTCCCAGCGGCACAGTATCTTTCAGGCCATCCAT